>NZAF01000043.1 GCA_002686115.1 Halobacteriovorax sp.
TATCCCATAAAGCTTTAATGCCTCAGACCCAATAGCAATGGCATCATCGGCTTTACCTTGGTTGGTATAGTAATTCATCTGAATTTCAAAAACTTTTGCCTTGTCTTCTTTTGACTTCGTTTTATCAAGAAGAATTTGATAAAGTTCTTCAGCCTTTTTTGTTTGAGCACATAAGTAGTAGTTCTCAGAGAGTTGAGTCGCTATACGAAGTGTTCTGTCATAGTCATCTTCCCATTTATTATCTAAAAGAGAGGAATAACAGATCTCGTAAAAATTCATGGCTGCTTGATATGAAGATGACTCATATGCTTTTTGACCAGCAATTTCATTATATTTGATAATCGTTTCATGAGTAAACGATTCTTTAGAGGAATTATTTAAATGAAAAACAAGATCAAAGATATCAATATCAAAATCATGATTAAGTTGATAAATGTAGTGACTTGCAATATTCTCATGAATACTTTTAATTTTTTGAGCCCCGATTGACTCATTTGAAGCTTGTTGAATCTTGTCATGAATAAACTTGAAGTGAGAGTCGAGCTCTTGATCTAAGTCATGCTCGATAAACTTGTAATTGTCATCTAATGGTATAATCAACTCTTTTTCAATGAGTGTCTTACATGCTGCGATTAAGTCTTTTTGATTAAGATTAGTGATAAACTTCAAGTCACTTAACTTAAATGAAGTTCCAAGAACTGAGGCACTTTGAATCGTACTGAGTTCAACGGATGATAGATCATCCAGTTTTTCCATTAAAAGATCGATGAGGTTATCTCCAACTTGTTCTGAAGATATACCTTTTAGATCGGAATACCATTTTTTTGTAAAGTTATCGAATTTAATTAGAGATTTTCTATGTAGGTTCTCTAATAAGTTAATCGTAAAAAATGGGTTACCTTGTGTCTTCTTATATAAGATATCCGAAAGAGTCTTTATTTCTTTATCTTGCCTTTTAAGTGTATCTTCAATAAGTGAAACAATTTCAAGTTTATTAAGGTTTGTAAGAGCTATCTCTTCAATCTTTATTCCAAGCTCCTTAATGTGATTAATTGATATTTGAAAAGGATGATTAGAGTCAACTTCGTTGTTACGATAGCCACATATTAATAAGAGATTTTGGTCTTTGATATCACTAAAAAGGTATTTGATGAGATTTATCGTTGATTGATCCGCCCACTGAAGATCATCTAAGAAGATGACTAATGGATTACCAGATTTTTTAAAACAGGAAATAAAATCTTTAAAAGTTTTATGTAGAAGGTTTTGTAGAGCACTAGTATCAAGATTTGTGTATGTTTTTTCCTGTTCTCCTACGAGCCTTTCTAAATTGGGAATGATTTCAGTAAGTAAGTGAAGTGAGTCTCCAACTGTATCGATAATTGTGTCACGCCATCTTTGAATATTTGAATGATTCTCAATGAGGACATAATCAACCAGTTTTATGAATGCCTGAGATATACCAAAGTAGGGGATATTCTTTTTAAATTGATCAAATTTTCCATTTATAAATAGTCCATCATATTCTGTTATTGGCTTTTTAACTTCATTTACAAGTGCAGTTTTACCAATTCCAGAATATCCATTGACGAGGAGAATACGGCTTTTGCTATTGGCCGTAAGGTGAACCATGTTTAAGATTTTGTTCTTTTCTTCTGTTCTACCATATATCTTTGTCGGGATTTCAAACTTTGATAGTAGATCACCTCTTGCAAGCTCAAAGTTCTCTACTCTTTGATTAAAGCGAATAATATCTTCAAGTTGTTGAATGTCTTCTGTAATCCCTGTTGCTGTTTGATATCTGTCCTCAGCATTCTTTTCAAGCATTTTATCAACAATAAGCTCAAAGACAGGATGGAGATGTCTATTGATAGAAGAAATCTTTTGATGGGTCTTTGTAATATGAGCATGAATAATTTTATGGGGCTCTTTTTCATTATACAAAAATTTCTTTGTTAAGAGGAAGTATACAAGAGCACCTAATGAGTAGATATCACTTCTGTAGTCTATACTTCTGCCGATCCTACCAGTTTGTTCTGGCGAGATGAAATGAAGATTTCCTGAGATCTTACTAAGATGATTTGTTGTTGTATAGTCAAGGCGTGTATCAGATGATTGTTTAAAGTTGACGAGCTTAACTTGTCTCTCTTTAATGTTAAAGTAAATACTTTCCGGGCAAATATTATTAAAAATCAACTTCTTGTTCCAAAGATATTTTAGAACGTCACATATCTGTTTTGTGATATCACAAATCTCTAATTCGTTAAATTGATATTCTAAAATGAGTTCTGATAGGGGGATATAATCTAATTCTCTTAGTTCTTTATCAAAACTTAGAGAATTGTTCTTTGAGCCATAAATAAGAGGATGATTAATCTTCGTTAAGATGTCATTTTCTCTCTTTAAAATGATTTCACTTAATTCAAAGTGATTATTCTTTGTATCAATAACTGCGCTCATACTTCCTACAATAAAGAAAACTTATGTGTACTTATCGGCTATAGGTATAGGAAAATTAAATAGATACAGATAAGTTTGGCATAAGATTGGAGGAGCAAGAACTTGTGTTACAGTAAAGAAGTAAGCCTCATTGCAGGAGGCACAATTTTTTCTTTTTCCACGATTAATTTTATCAAATATAAGCTCTATGAATGTTTTAAGGGATTTACTAAGTCAGACAGACAAAGGCAAATGATTCTCTGGCTCACACTTGGCTACCTTTCTATTGGAGTTCATCAAATTCTTGAGTTCTTTGCTATACATTTAGAAAGTCATATTATTTATAAGTTTGGATTAATAAGTTCAATTTCTGCAATGTATTTTAATATGCGTGCTACGGAGTCCTTATTATTTAAAAACTATGGAAGCAGAATATATTTATTGTTAATTGTCTTATGTAGTGTACATATTTTTTCACGAGATATGAGCTTTCAAAATCATCACTTCTATATTCGTGGAGAATCTCATTTTTACTGGGGAGCAGTTTGGATGCTTCTTTTTCTCTACTGGAATTTTTTGCATTTATTCACTTTCTTTAAAACTAAGAAGAAAGTCGCTCTACTTCTTCCATTTTGTTCTTTGAACCTATCCTTCATACTCTCTGCTTTGTACTGTTACTCAATAGGATTATATCAAGAAGTTAATGGACATAATAATTTAGCATCAGTATGTGGAGGATTATTATCAAACTTTGAGATTGTATTTGATGCTCCAAGCATTTGGTGTGTTTTTGCAACCCTTCAAGGACCACTTCTTTTATACTTTTCACGTTTTGTGTACACACGTGATATTTTCAATAACTCTGCCCAGAATGTGTCTGTTAAGTACCCAATTTTATTAACACTATTGCTGGTTTCTATCATATTTATCTCCCTACCACTCTTTTCAGCGTTATCTTATAAGATGATTTTAAAGTAAGTTAAATTTCTAAGCCTAGTTGATAGATCTAGGCTTGATTGATATCTAAATAAAAAGGGAGTTTAATGGAATTTGAACAAGCTTCAAATAGATACGTATTGACCCATGAAATTATTGATTATGATCAATTGGCCAAGGATCTAGTCGTTCATTTGCGTGATGATCTCACTCAGAGAGACTTGAGTCTGCACCTTGGATACAGTTTTAATCAGGTTGGAAAGTGGGAAAGTGGGCACACTCGAGTAAGGTGGTCTAATTTTTGTGACCTTCTAGAGTTTAGAGGTATTGAAGTAAAAAAAGTGATAGATCGAATTGTTGAATATGTTGCAAGCGACTTAGATTATAGAGATGATATTTTAGAGATAATCATCAAAGGATACACGCTCCTAGAGAAAAAAGGAGAAGACTCATATGAAAAGATTAAGAGAATTTCACAAACAACATCAAAGCAAATAGATCTTGCGACGATTTTAGAATTACTTGATTGCAGTGAACATATCCTTATTTATCAATTGTCGGATCTAATTGACTGTTCACAAATTAGGTTATTAGAAAATAAATATCAGATATATCAAGACAGAATTGATGCAATTGCAGAAAATCCTATGATTCCTGCTGTAAGAGCAAGTCTTGAACTTTCAAGTTATAAAGAACTAAAAGAGCATAGTGATCAGTTTGTAGCTATTCACAGTGGCGCAAGCTTGGTTGAAGTGAAGCACGCCCTTTCAATAATGCAAGGCCATAGAGAAATTGAAAAGAAGGCAAGAATATATAAAGTCATTGGACCAGGGTATTCTTTTTCTCACTCTAGAAACCCACGCCTTCGAAACTTTAATAAGACGATGTTTGACTTAGCTGGACGTACATATCCTGTTGACTTGAATGATTGTGATAGAACGTACGCCAAGACGGTATCTAATTCTTCAATACTTGTGAATCCAGTCTCTCAAAAAGTTTCACAGGAACTTGCCAATCTTATTAGAGATGTTCATTCAAAGGTCTATGATATATTGGCAAAAGATCAGACTGAATATAAAGACGAACCAAAAGAAAATGTACAAGTGATTACACTAGGAACTTTTACTCCTGCGATTTTAAATTCTCATCGTAAAGATGATTTACACTTGTAAACTCTTGTTCATTTATTCTTAGTGACGGAACGTCTTTTGACTTTGGAACTCCAATTCGAAAGAGCCAGCCAATATTTCCATCAACTCCAAGGAGATGACTCATCTCGTGATATCTCTCAATGAATCTTTTGGAAGTTTCATGATCGTTTAACTCCTCAAACTTATGGCTTGCACACAGAAGAGGGTAAGATGATGTTGTCATTGGTTGTAGATAATAGCCCATTTTCGTAAGCTCCAACCACTGGTGGTAGCAATCTTCTCCCATCTCAATATAGTCTTCTTTTTTATCTAGATCTTTTTTGTAAACGAGAATCGAGCTTGATGACATAAAGAGTGATGTGACAACTTGCTTAACAATTGGAAATAATACTTTTCCAAAACTAGGAAATAGTTTTGCCAGAAATAAATTTAAAATATTTGCATAGGGCATATAAAGATTATTAAAGTTTAGGCCATAGTTTTCGTACTTGAATAGATTGACTTGATTCATTAAGTCACTAACGGCTATTTTGCTTTTCCAGACGTTCTGATCATTAAGAGCAAGTTCTTTCGCTTGCTTCTTAGATATTTTAACAATTTTAAAATCATTAAATAGCTTCGCTTGAATATCGTTTATCGTCTCTTTAGGCATATCTTTATATGCACCTCTATGAGTAAGCCGAGAGTGGATTTCTTTTTTTAGCTCGACAGGTTCGCGCTCTTCTTCTTCAAATGAAACAATCGCCCAGTGTGAGACATTTACATCTTCAAGCATAAGCTCATTGAAGATAGGTTTAAGGTTGTGGTGGGAACATATAATATCGATTATTTTTTTAAGGCATCCATATGTAATGAGTGAGGACCTCTCTTTATAGTTTAATTCATGCTTAGAAATTGTCTTGTCATGAAAAATTTTCAGAAGATCATCTTGAAAACTAAGTCTAAATGGTTGAACGTTATCACCAGAAGGGATACGTATTGAATAAGTCACGATATCAGTTTTAAAATCTTCACTAAGATTTACTTGAATTTTTTCTTTGGTTGCCAACATTAATACTCCGTAGCCTGTTATTATAATAGGGTTACGGAGTATTATTTCTATTTATGAGCTTGTTTCTAAAATCGTGATGTAACTTTACAAAAATAGAAACAAATCAAGAAAAACAATAACTTTATTAATATTGGATACTGACAGGAATTTCTGCCACAGGCATGTAATTCATTGTTTTTAGGTTTTTCTCTGTTTCTCTTAAGTCATTCTTAAATGTTTCAACATGGTCTTTTAATATAGGTAAGTGAAAGTCATATTGTGCATCAATGAGATTACTTACATTATAAGGCTTAAAGAAAAGCCAATTTGCTAGAACCAGACGTGTTTGGTCTAGAATAGTTGCTACCTTATTCAGATTTAATTTGAAATCAGGATTCTTATATTCAGGAGATGACACACGAACTCTTAATGGGTTTTTGTTAAGAGGGATTTCAGCATATGTTTTGTGATCAGCAGCATGTCCTAAAGAGACATCCCATATATATGAAGCAACAGCATGATAGAAAATGTCCTTATCATCCTTGGCCATGAGACTATTAGGGAATGTTTTATCTTCGTTATGAATATAGTCCATCCATCTTGTTACAAATTTATCATCTTCAGGTAATTCAGATAGAACATTCTTTGCAAATTTAAAAAACACCTTATAGTACTGGTCGTGAAATTTTCCATAAGGAGAATTCACGTGTTGAGGACCTTTTAAAGGAAAGAAGTATTTTGGATATGCTGGATTTCCCTTAATTCCATGATAGCCGAGAACAACGAGGTCTCTCATAGTTTTTGCCGTAGCTGGAAATGGAGCATATAACATCCACCACTTATTTTCGAGTAGTGATAATTTAGAATTTAAAACCTGCCAATCTAATTTAAGAGTTAGCTCTGTATGAGGGTGTATTAGTTGGAAGAGAATATGGGCCTTAGGAACAGCTGTCTTTGTTATTGCGTTGATACTATCCATGGGAAAGTGAAGACGTGGGTGAGTTGCCACGATGATATGATTAGCAGCTGCCTGAAGAGCTATAAACTTACCAAGTGTCCATAGGTCACCATCGCTTGGGTCGCAAACATAGTCACGTAGATTCATAGCTATAGGTTTGATACCATCTTCTGTTTTTTCAAAAAGTGTTATACTTGCTTCACACTTAACATTCGAGATAGGTTTTAAAACTTTCATTCCAACAAAATCAGCATAGAAATATGTTTTACCTTCTTCCATATAATCAGAAAAAAGACTTTTGGTTTGGTCGGTAAATTCACTCGTTAAAAACTTTGCGTAACAAGAGTTGTAAAAGTAGCCTGCAAACTCTTCATCACTTACAGGAGAGACCTTCCACCACATCAAGGCTTTTAAAAGAGCAAATGGCCAACCTAGTAACCAAACAACAACGTAGCGACTACCAATTTTAAACCACCAGTATAACCACTCTTGCCATGGGATATGTAGAACACCAGGAGCTTCACCAAAAGGGTGGTTTGGAGAAGGTTGAGGCCATGGACCTCGTCTATCATATAAAAAGTCTTCTGGTGGGAGATCTTCAAACTCACTCTCAAGAGTGAGATCATCACTGAACTTAGTCTTCATATCCATATTTCATCCTTTAAATATTTGTCATTAATATTTTAAAGGCAATTGCTAATGTGATGTAAGAGGTAAAAAGATTTATTTGAGATAAGTTTTAATTAAGCTTCCCAAAAATATTAAGGATTCTAAGCTTTAAGACTGCAAAGAGCGCTTCAAATACAATACCACCACCCATTTTTGATTGACCGTCTCTTCTTTCATAAAAAATAATAGGGACTTCTTTAACTCTTAGTCCTTGAGACCAAACCTTATAGTTTAATTCAAGTTGAAAGATATATCCTTTAGAAATGACATTATCGAGGTTAAGAGATTCAAGAGCTTTCCTAGAGAAGCATTTGAAACCACCTGTCGTGTCATGGACTGGGATATTAGTGATAAAACGAGTATATATTGAAGCTAGATAAGAAAGGAGAAGTCTATGAAAAGGCCAGTTAATGATTCTTATGCCATCAATATATCTTGAGCCAATAACCAGCTCATTTTGAGTTGCCTCTGTAAGGAGATCCTTAACTTGTTTCGGGTCGTGAGAAAAGTCACAGTCCATTTCGAAAACATAGTTATAATTTCTATCAAGTGCCCATTTAAAACCAGTCGTATATGCAGTGGCGAGACCTTGTTTACCGGTTCTTTCAATCATAAAAAGGTTTTTAAATTTCTTTTGATATTCTTTTACAACATTTGCGGTACCATCAGGAGAACCGTCCTCAATAATAAGTAGAGAAACTTCGGGATAAAGTTCAAAAATTGTATTAATCATCCTTTCGATATTATCAATTTCGTTATAAGTAGGAATGATGATCAATGTTTCATGAAAGGGCAGTTTTTCCATGTCCTGAGTATAGCGATCTTTCCTTGCTTTTTAAAGTATTCAGTGAGTACAAGAGGGACATTTTCTTTTTAGATCTTTTCTCATTTTGTTTGTCATAGAGTGGAAATAATGCACTGCTTTTTGACCCATATTACTTTCTAATAACCAAGAAAATTTACTTGCAAGAGGATAAAGTGAGATAATGTGCTTAATGACAGCCTCTCCTCTGATAATAGTTTTATCTTCTTTAATAAAATGTATTTCTTCAAAGCATTCTTCTTTGCTTAGCTTATAATGCTCATAGATTTCATCGTTATATATGGAGACAAAATTAATCTTATCCCCATCTTCTAATCTTTTTAGGGATTGTTTAAATCTAACACATAGAGGGCATTTCTCATCATAGAGAAGAATTGGTAATTTCTTTAGTTCATCCATGAATATTCCTTTATTTTACATTTAGTCTTTTCTTCGCTGTTTTTCGGTATCTATTTGAGACAACATCAAAAATATTTAAACCTTTATCTTTATATATTTGAGCACTTTTTGATGCTCTATTGGCAAACTTTAAAACTTGTCCTTTCGTTCTCGTTCCTCTCTTTGCAAATGGGTTTGCGACACTTCTTTTACGAGCGCTTTTCCCATCAAGTCCAGAGCCTCCTCTGAGTCTCGTTCTTCCTTTCCTATTTGATGTCATTCTTTTATTGCTAGAGCTTGTTGGAACACTGGCCAGACTAGAACTTGCTTCACTAAATTTTTTAGAAGCTTTATTTGCTGATGAAGGAGTTCGTGCTTTTGAAAAAGTTTTTGCTACTTTGTTTGGCAGAAACTTCCCGACGGCTTCAGCCTGTTCTTTTTGACTTTGAGATAATCCTTTAGGAACTTTTAAAAGATCACTAGAGCGGCTTAATAAATTAGTTGCAGCATTGTTTAGCCCATTAGCATTTGAGTCAAGACCATATTCATTAGCATTATCAGGAGCATTTCCTCTCATCATTTGCATTGCTGGATTTAGAGCATTTGCTAAAGTTTTTGGAACATGGATATCTGCAAGACTCGTCTTAATTCTCTTATCAAGACATGAGTTTGTTGAAATACAAGAGCAGGCTGGATCATTCTTTAGCTCTGCAGTAACACATGAAACTTGGTATCCTCCGCTTGCAAATCCTGGACGGACATTTGGTGTACAATATCTTGGATCATTTTGTGTTTCAGGTTGAGAGCAGTAACATGCTCGATCACTAACTGGGTTACAGTCTCCCTTACTTCCAAGTCTATCGATAACATTTTGAATAATACCTGCAGCTTTTTCATGAGTCTTTTTCTCCCAGCTGTAGTATCTCCACATTAGTGTAGAAGCTCCTAGCTTAAGCCAGTTCTTATAGCTTGTGTAACTAGCGCCACCGACAGTCATCATTGCAGTATAGCATGCAGTGGATGCTCCCCATCCAATGATTTGAGTCTTCACACCGCGAGCTCTTGATACGTGAGAGCTTTTTTGGCGATAAAGCATTTGAACTTGTCCAATTTGATCACTAACAGGTAGTGAAGATATTTGATCGTTTTCTTTTTGTTGCATAAAAGTTGCTATAGTCTCAGTACCCATAGCAATATAGCGGCAATTGTCATCTTGAGTTTCTTCTTTCTCTCCTTCTGCATCGGCATCTGTATCCGCATCAGTTTCTGCGGTTTCAGTTTTAGCTTCATCTCCAGCAGGTGGGTTTGGTTTTGTATCAGCATCTGGTTTTTTATCTTCAGGCTTTGATACAAGTGTAGCTCCTAGACCACCCATACCTATAATCATAGAATATGCTTTTGACAGCGCCTTAATCATTGTTGGAGATAGCCCCATGAACTTCTCTCCAGAAGTTGCATCACTTCCTCTTTGAATGCTCTTACAGTCAGCTTCACTTTTTCCAGCGGCTTCACATTCTTCTTTGAATTTCTCTTCCATATTTCTCTGGTGGTAGCCAGTATGTTCATAAGTATTCATCATATTTCTATCGGCATCTGAAATATTTCCAGATTTTACCTGAGAGCTCGTCGGAGCAGGATCTGCACCTGTGATTGAAACTGATGAGTCACTGACTGAAACATCGCTATCTTGGGCGTGTATTGATAATGAGATGCCCATGAATAATATTAAAATAGTACTTAAAATGTTCATTTTACCTACATCTAGTTAGTTTTAAACATTTTAACATGCAGCAGGGTAAAACACTTAGAGAGAGTAAGAACTTCCTCCTTAAAAGTATGTAATTATAAACACTTAAGTCTTTGACAAATACATTGAGGGCTTTGATTATCTGACAATAATAGTTATCATATAGATAGATGCTAATCTATGTCATATATGTTAAAAATATGTCTTATTATAGGCCTTTAGGAGACTAGTAATGAATAAAAACTCTAGAGAAGCAGAATTATCACATTCTATGGTTCACTATCTTTTAACGATTCATAAGTTGAGAGAAGAAAGAGGATATGCAAGAGTGACTGATATTGCTAGGGATTTAAACCTTACAAAAGGAAGTGTTTCTACAGCACTTAACAATCTAAAGAAAAAAGGTCTTGTAAAAGAGGAAGCTGATACTAAGTTCCTTCTCTTAACAGAAGATGGTCATCATGAAGTTCATAGAATTCTCTCTTCAAGAACACTGCTCTTCTATTTTTTAAAAGACTTTGTCGGCGTATCGGAAGAGATTGCAGAGCATGATTCTTGTATGATGGAGCATTTAATGAGTGATGAGACAAGCCATAAGTTTTTTGAGTTTATGAAAAAACTTGCTTGTACTTGTGATGATTTAGTAAAGGATGGAAAATCACTTCCAGATGGTTTTGACTTCAATACGACTTTAAACCTGTGTGATTTCAAAACGGCCAGTGAATTTGTCAAAGGTCAAAAAGGTGATAAATACTTAGAAGAATAGGAGATATAACTTTTCCTCTTCTAGTATAAGAACCTTAACTCATGTAAAATACATTAAATTACTATTAAATTTCCTCGTTAGTGAAATTAAGGATTCATAGATTCTCGCATGGCTTTAAACTTTATCAAAAATATACACTCAGATCTTATGTCACTTGGGAAAGAAGATCGTCGTCATATCTTTCTTGTGGCCTTTAACCTGTTTGCGATTTTATTTTCTTATCCTTTTATACGCTCTACTTCAGAGGCAATGTTCATTGATTACTACGGTGCTAAAAGTACACCTGTCGTTTGGATATTTTCAGTTATCGTACTCTCTGTAACAGTTTTTATATTCAACTTATTGCAAAAAAGAAGGAATGTATTCTTTCTATATGCCTCAGTTTGTATTTTAACAACGGTGAGTTTTGTTAGTTGTAATCTTCTATACATGAATGGATTTAAAGCAATAGTCTTTCCTTATTTTATTTGGAAGGAAGTGTACATTATATTGCTTGTTCATTTATCAATTGGTTTTTTAAACTCTAAAGTAAAAAAAGAGGTCGCAAGATTAACCTATGGTCCTCTTGGTGCATTGGGGAGTCTTGGAGGCTTTCTTGGTGGAATAGGTGTTGCTAAGCTTATTCCTTTTATTAATAAAGGTTATTCACCGGGCAATGGTTTGGTGTACGCTGGTCTTATTGGAACATTAATTATCTTTAGCACTGTTTTTTTGTTTCATTCTGAAAAGACTTTTTTAATTTCAGATACAGAAAAAGAGTCTCCACTAAAGTCCTTACAATCAAAATATGACTATGTTTTTCTAATTGGGGCGATTGTTCTTTTGTCACAATTTACAATTAACTTGGCAAATTTCAAATTTAACCTTGGTGTAGAACAGTATATTCAAGGAGCCGAGGAGAAGGGAGAGTTTCTTGCGAGTACGTATTCAAAAGTAAACTTACTAAGTTTTATCTTTCAGATATTTCTAATACCTATTATCTTAAAACTATTCCATGAAAGAAAAGTACATCTGTCGATTCCATTAATATTTGGTGGAGCCTATCTCTTTACACAATTATCGAGCGGATTTATACCAATTGCCTTTCTTTTTATTATTTATAAAGGAATAGACTACTCCCTCTTCTCTACAGCTAAAGAGATGCTTTATTTTCCACTGGACTCTATTCAGAGGTATGGAGCAAAGTATGTCGTCGATATGATCGTGTATCGCTTCTCTAAAATGTTAATTTCAGTCATCTTAATTTATTATACTTCAGATAAATTTATCGATATATCACTTAGCATATGCCTATTTGTTTGGGTCTTATTGGTGATTGCATTACAAAAATATAAATTTGAAAAGGATCGTGTATGAGTAATCCATTATTAGAAGAATTTAATACGCCATTTGAGTCAGTTCCATTTGATAAGATTAAGAATGAACATTTTCTTGAAGCTCTTAAAGTCGCGATTGATCTACATAAGCAAGAAGTTGAAGAGTTTAAAAATTCAGAAGATGGGTCTTTTGAAGCTTTTGAAAAGTTTATTCAAGGTGGTGATAGGCTAGGTTATGTGAGATCTACATTTTTTAATCTTCACTCTGCAAATACAAATGATGAGATGACAAAAATTGCAGAAGAATTCTCACCCCTTTTAACAGCTCATGGAAATGATATAAGTCTAGACGAGAAAGTATTCGAAAAAATCAAAATCTTACATGATCAAAAAGATAAACTTAGTCTCAATACTGAGCAAGTAACACTACTTGAGAATAATTATAAAAGTTTTGTGAGAAATGGAGCATTACTATCACAAGAAGATAAACAAAAACTAAGAGAGTTAGATGAAAAGATGTCAAAAATCTCTCTTGATTTTTCAAATAATCTTTTAAAAGAGACGCAGAATTTTGAGCTCGTTATTGAAGATGAACAAGATCTTGCTGGTCTACCAGAAGGGCTAAAAGAAGCTGCTAAAATAACCGCAAAAGAGAGAGGGCATGAAAACTCTTGGGTTATTACATTAGACTTTCCAAGTTTCTATCCTTTTTTAATGTATGCTGAAAATAGAAATCTAAGAGAAGTCGTTGCTAAGGCGTCAGGTAGTAAGTGTGACCATGATAACGATTTTAATAATGAAAAAAACTGTAAAGAAATGGCAAGGCTAAGATTTGAAAGAGCTCGTTTACTAGGTTATGCCACACATGCGGACTTTGTCCTAGAAGAGAGAATGGCACAAAGTAAGGATAAGGTTTACTCTCTTTTAAATGAGCTAAAAGAAAAAGCTCTTCCTTCTGCAAAAGAACATGTTGAGCTTCTTAAGGAATATGCAAAAGAAAAAGATGGTATTGAAGATTTTCAATTTTGGGATTATCTCTACTACTTTGAAAAAATGAAAAAAGAAAAATTTTCAATAGATGATGAAGCTTTAAAGCCATATTTTAAACTTGAGAATGTGGTTGATGGTGTTTTTAAAGTTGCAAATAAATTATACGGTCTAAACTTTACGGTAAGAAATGATATTCCTAAGTATCATGAAGATGTGATTACTTATGAAATTACAGATGAAGCAGGAGATCATGTCGCTCTTTTTTATGGAGATTATTTTCCAAGAAAGGGAAAGAGAGGCGGCGCTTGGATGACTGCTTATAGAGAACAGTATGTAAGAGATGGTAAAGATATAAGACCACTAATTAGTAATGTCTGTAATTTTACAAAACCAACAGAGTCAAAGCCTTCACTTTTAACTTTTAATGAAGTACTTACTCTCTTTCATGAATTTGGTCATGGGCTGCATGGTATTCTTTCAAAATGTCAGTATAAAGATACATCAGGAACAAATGTGTACTGGGACTTTGTAGAGCTGCCTTCACAAATTTTTGAGAATTGGGCATATGAAAAAGAATGTCTTGATTTGTTTGCAAAGCACTATGAAACAGATGAAGTTATTCCAATGGAATTAGTTCAAAAAATTAAAGATAGTTCTAATTTTGGAGAAGGCTATGCAACAATAAGGCAGCTTAGCTTTGCTCTTGTTGATCTTGGTTGGCACACTGTAGACCCAAGCGAGATTAAAGATATAGAAGAGTTTGAAAGAAATATCTTAGATGAACTAACATTCTTTCCTAGAGTTGAAGGTGCGACGTCATCTACAGCATTTGGACATATCTTTGCTGGTGGTTATTCTGCAGGTTATTACTCTTATAAATGGGCAGAAGTTTTAGATGCAGATGCTTTTGAAGCTTTTAAAGAGAATGGTGTTTTTAATAGAGATGTTGCAGATCGTTTTAGAGAGAATATTTTAGAAAGAGGTGGTAGTGACCATCCAATGAAATTATATAAGAAATTTAGAGGCTCTGAGCCTTCAGTAGCCGCTCTATTAAAAAGAGGCGGATTAAATTGAGATTTCTTATATTGATAACTTTCCTTACATCATGCTCTCTTCACCGCACGAAAGGTGGTGAAGAGAGAACCACTTATGAATTTACAAGAGAATCTATTCTAAGGATGGGGTATACAAGCTATATGGCAGGTTGTGTTCGAACTGCTAATAAGTTTGGAAAAAAGAAGTATGCTCCAGAATGTAGCAAATCAGCTTCTGAATTTGTAAAAAGTGAAATAGATGAAATTGTCTTTAAATAATTCTATATTTTTTCAATAAAACTTTTAAAAACATTCTTTGCATTCTTCCATGGAGTCGAGTTTTCATCAGTTAATAATAGCTCTTCTAAATGGGGATATAATTGATTTGAAAAATCAATCGAGCTCTCTTTTGGTAGAGCTGATGGTAGATTATCAATGGCAATAATTGAAACGCCATTGGAGTCAGTCGTTGGTGATTCCCATGTTGTATGTGTATTATAGACTGGTATTGGGTTGAGATCACTATTTGGATCACAGCTTACATCACATATAACTCTGAGATTTTTGGGATTAGAAAGTATATCATTTGTTAGAAATGGTTTTATTTTCTTTGTCATTAAAACTGTATTGACGAAGATATCGTGTTCTAAAATTTCTTTAAAAGGGCCACCAACTTTCGTCTCTTCCATATCCCAGTCTGTAGACTTGATACCTAAGTCTTTAAAAAGGTCTTTTGAACCTTGTCCACAACGTCCCTTCGCCCCGATGATAATAGGTCGAATGATCGTTTCAGACTTTTTGTCATTTAATATCTTAAGCCACTCTTCTTTGTCTTTATAATGCTTNAGAGNTGATGTCTCATGAGAATTTGTNATTGATAAATAATTTTCAACGGCNAGNGCCGCNCCAATATANCCCGCCCAGTAACCAAANGCGGCGATTCTTCTGCCATCGCTATTTGTTAGAAACTCTAAGTCAAAGAGTGTTCCACCATCTTNTTTGTACCGATTTAGTATGTCATTTGCACCATCTTGTCCTTTATAGATATGAGCAAAGTATATGTGATTCAAGTGAAGAGGAAAGTCTTCGTTCAAGATCTCTTTTAAACCAAGTATGTAATGATCTTTTGTTGCATCTGTTGTCCAGGAGTGTTCACTTACGATTTTACAACCAACGTTCTTATAGTCTTCTGTTGGAAATATTCGTTCACTTGATTCTTCAACAATTACTTCAATACCTTTTTGAATAAGACTCTTCGCATTTTCAGGTGTCAGTGCGCATCTTTTTTCATTTTCTTTTGTTTCTGATCTAAGCCAAAGTTTTTTATTCATGGTGTTTCCATCTCGTCTTGTAAAGTCTTATCTCTTTCAACTCTTTCATTGTCCATTGAAAGAAGTGTTCTCATATCTTTAAAAAAGATCCTTGGAATTATCATTATAACAAATAATATCGATACGGATTCTAAAATCTCTAATGTCGTAAATTGCTTTCCAATTAGTGAAACTATGATTCCGCTAATTATATTTGGGGCTACAAAGGTCAGATCAAGTAATGAGAAGACTCTAGTCATATATTCTGATTCTACTTTATGAGAAATATAGTTGAGCTGGTTAGTCATGCTTACCAGTACGACAACTCCCCAAAGAAAAAACAAAAAGCATGATAGATAAAAGTTTTTTGTCTGCAACCAAAGAATCATCATAATTGGTTCTAGCATGAGTGAGGTGACAACGATTCGTCCAATATAGAACCTTTCTGACAACTTTCCTCCGAGCCATCCTCCTATTAGTCCACCTAGGCCAAAACAAGAAAATGCGATACCATAAGCCCTTTTATCAACACCTAAAACCTCTGTGAAATAGGGAAGTAGAAGTGGTATGAGAAATCCTATGCAAAAACCAGCTGAGGAAGCCGTTGTGATAAGTGCAAATAGGTCTTTTCTTTTAAAAACGAACTTTAAGGCATCTCCAACATCATTAATAACGCTATATTTACCAGGCTTATTATCACTTACTTTATTATATTTAATTGAACCAATGAGAAAAATACCAACAAAGTAAGTGAATAGGTCAAAGCTTAATACCTCTGATACGCCTCTAAACTGAGTATAGAGAAAAGCTCCAAGAAATGGGCCTATCATGTGTAAGATAGCAAATGTTGAACCAAAGAGACCATTTGCCTTTGAGATATCTTCTCCAGGAACAAGGTCATTTGTTAGGGACTGTCTTGTTGGATTGTAGATTCCCGTGAAAAAGGCAATCATGCCATCGACAAAAATAAACCATGATGCACTATTTGCAAAGAATAACGAAATTACAAAAGGGATTCTCATGTAATTTGAAAATAAGAGTATATTTTTCTTATTATATTTTTCCCCGAGAGAGCCACCAAGTAAGTTTCCTATCGTTAAAAATATTAGGAATATGGCCCTTGCTAGACCTAGTAGAGACTTATCCTTGCCGCCAATATCAAAGATTGCAAGCATAAGCGCTGTTTCAGTAATAAAAGAGCCAAGCTCTGAAGTGAAGCCTGCAAAGTATAATTTTTTAAAATTGGGGTATCTTAATATATATGGAAGCATCTTAAGCTTTACTTAGAAACTTCTCTTTCGCTTCATGATACTCATTGATCAGTCTTTCAACGATCTCGCTAACTGGCTCTATCTTGTCGATAAATTCAATCGTCGGACCGGCACACCAAACTGTCTTGTAGGTGGCAGCAAAGGCTGCATTTTCAACGGCCTTCATTCCTTTGTAATACGTTAGCATTTTTACATATTTCTTTAATTTCTTATTTTTTGATAATAAAGACTCAACTACATTTTGTTCTGTACCAATCTTTTGAACATATGGTGTGTTAATAACAGTACATGGAGTACCTGAAACTTTTGTCGACATGACAATATCTTTTGCGCCATATTCAACACAAGCATCTTTATATTCTTGGCTGACATCACTTTCTTCAGTTGCAATGAAAGGACTCCCAACAGAGACTCCCTCTGCACCAAGACTTAGAACACTTAAGAGACCAGAGCCAGTGCCGACTCCTCCTGCAGAAATAATTGGAATTGAGCAATTTCTTTGTAGAAGAGGGACGAGAATACTTGCTGGAGTTGGTCCAGCATGTCCACCTGCGCCAGAGTTAACTGCTATAATGGCGTCAGCACCTAAGCTTTCGACTTTTTTTGCGTATGTTACATCTACAACATCGCAGATGATTCTTGTTCCCTTAGGTTGGCATCTTTTGATAACCTCCTCAGGACTTCCAAGTGAAGTAATAATGAAGTCAGGTACATATTTTTCACATATTTCAATTTGCTTTTTTAAGTGAACATTTGACTTATTCACGATGAGATTAATTCCAAATGGACCTGGACACTCTTCCTTAAGTTTCTTTATTCCTTCTTCAAATAATTCAGGCGTTCTCCAGTTAAGCGCAGGCGTACATCCCATAATTCCTGACTTTGCCGCTTCAATAAGCATCTCTTCATTAGAGACAAGAAACATAGGGGCCATAATAATTGGATATTTGATATTAAACGTTTCTGTTAACCATGTTTTAATCATAAAAAACCTCATATAATTTTAATTAGCAATATTTTAACCCTTAAGTATCTTTTTTGCAGATATTTTTAACTTAAAATAAAATAAAAATAAAAAAAGTGAGTCATGTTCAGCATAAAAGGGTATACTTTAAATATATGAGTTTAAAAGAATTACAGCCATTGCCTGATTTTAGTGAAATCAAGCGTCAAATTGAAAGTGAACGAAAAACAATCATCCAAGTAAATAATTTTTCTGATGATGAGTCCTATGTGAGACCAGTTGCAGATGCAGAGATTATTCTTGATTTTCTGAGAGATCTTGTAACTCCTTTATGGGAAATCTTTAAAGAAAAACCTTCACTATTAAAATTGTTTAAAAGTGAATATTTGCCATTTAATGATCTTATTAAGAGAGAAAATATTCTAGATTTAATTTTCCTAGATGATTGTCTTATACCAGATAAAGAAATGTTCTTTTTTGGACAAGATGGTGGAATCAACCAAAAGATTTTAGGTCTTCATCAAAAAAGCATTCACGACTGGACGAACAAAATTCTTGTAAAGCATGACAAGACTCAACAGATTGTTTTAGAGACAGATATTTCTGATATGAAGATCGCAGACCTATCATGTCACTGTTTAAAATGCGTTGCAGACTTTAGAGCAAAGCTTAGGGATATTATCTTTGATGAATCTCTAAAAGATATTGAGAAATGTGAGAAGAATTTATTAGAAAATATAGACTCTGGTATAACTTATTTATCAGATCAATTTATGAATCTTCAAAAGTCTCTTGATAAGAGAATTTACAAGTTTCGTTTTAAACTTAAAAGGTCATCTGTAAATAGGCTCGATTCTCAAATAAAGAATATTTTAAAAGATAAGTTTTGTTATCCCTCTGAATTAACAGCACTTCATCGTAGGAACTTGAAACAATTGTTCGATGAAGAACTGATTGCTCAAGGTTACAATGATGATCTCATTAACGACCAAGAATATGACAAGTTTCTTAGGACTCTTTCTACGAATATTTGGAAAAATGAAAGATATCTTTTAAGAGAGTTTAATAAGTTTTTAAAGTCTATTGTTATTTTAAAGAAAAAAGATGTTTCATCATCTATTCTTCAAGAATACTTAGGAGAGTTTTGGGTACACTCAACTTCTCGTGAGATAAAAAGAAAAATTTACTATCACATGGGTCCTACAAACTCTGGAAAAACTTATCATGCGATAGAGGCTTTATCTAAAGCTGAAAAAGGATGTTACCTCGCACCTTTAAGACTTCTTGCTGCTGAACTCTATGACACTTTAAACTCAAAAGGTTGTAAAACAACCTTACTAACAGGTGAAGAAGTCATCGAGATAGATGGAGCCACACACTATTCATCTACAATCGAGATGGCCCGTTTTGGTGAGTTCTTTGATTGTTGTGTTATTGATGAAATTCAAATGATCACAGATAAGCAAAGAGGATGGGCATGGACACGAGCTCTTGTAAATGTCTTTGCAGAAGAGGTTCACGTCTGTGGTGATCAGTCTGCCCTTGAACTTGTTAAGGTTATTACAGATCTTTGTGGTGATGAGCTTATCATAAAAGAATATACTAGAATGACGGAGCTTGCTGTTCAAAAAGCACCTGTCGTTTTAGCCGATTTACAAAAAAATGATGCACTAATAGTTTTTTCTCGAAAGAACGCCCTTCGCTATAAAAGAGATTTAGAAAAACTTGGTTTTAAGGTTTCAATTGTCTACGGAAGATTATCACCCGAAGTTCGAAGAGAGCAGGCAAGAAAGTTTGATCAGGGGGAAACTGATATCATTGTCGCGACCGATGCAATTGCTATGGGGATGAATCTCCCCATTAAGAGAATTGTCTTTTCTACACTATCTAAATTTATTAACTCACAAGAGTTTGTTATTTCGACAAGTGAGATTAAACAAATCGCAGGTCGAGCAGGACGTTATCAGAGATTTCCAAAAGGTCTTGTAACTTGTTTAAAGAAAGTCGATGATGGTATTGAGATTGTAAAGAGTGCTCTTGATGCAGAATTAGAGCAGAGTACTCAGTGTATGGTCGGACCTGACCTTGATATTTTTCGACAGGTTAACAATGCTCTTGAGACAAATAATCTTCCAAAATTAGGACTTTCTGAGTTCTTAAGACTCTTTCATACGATGACTTTTAAAGAACCATTCTTTTGTGTTGAGCTGAAAGAAATGATTGAGTTAACTGAGATGGTTGAAGAAGCTGATCCAATGCAAAGACTCAGTGACTCTGAAGTGTTTGGTTATTCCTGTGCTCCAGTAAATCTTGGTTTAATGGAACATGTTCAGTATTTTATGTGGATTCTTAATAAGTATGTTTCCGGTGAGGCCATTCCGAATGAGCTCATTGATTATAAGTCTGCTGATATTGATTACTTAGAAACTTCCATTAAATGTGTAGANCTCTATCAATGGCTTTCAAGGCATTTTGATAANAANCACTTTTTCTATGACGAAAATACTCTCTTAAATAATAAGCAAGGNGCNATTGATAAGCTNAATGANCTTCTCTCTGAAAAGATTGTACCGACNTGCTCAAGNTGTGGATGTAANCTNCCTGATGATTTTAAGTTTGCAATTTGTGANGAATGCTTTGAAAAAAGAAGNTTTCGAAGAAGACCTCGCTCTCATGCTTCAGCTAGTCATGGTAAGGGTTCAGGGCATAGGGGCTCAAAGAAGAGTGGTCATGGACCAAGAAAAGGCTATAAAGGTAAAAAGAAAGTGTCTAAAAAAAGAAAATTTACAAAGAGATAGACTTATCCTATAGGTTCTTAAAGTCTTATGAACATTTTTGATTATGCGAAACATTTATTTTTCTCACCTGACCTTGAGTCAAAACTACTATGTCCATCAATTGTTGATGACTTTAGTGGAGAGGTTATCAGTGAAGATGTTGCTGACCTTTATCCGGCAAGGGATGAGTCAATTAGCTTTAGCGATGAGCAGGTGAAATTTCCTCGTAAGGGGGCATTAAGGCAAGACGAAAAAAAAGGGCTTGCCCTTCATTTCTTTGCAAATCATGAGTTGCTTGCAATTGAAATGATGGCGGCAGCAATCCTTTTTTTAAAACCATCTAAAAATATTGAACATAAAGAAATTCAAAAAATTCGAAGAGGACTCTTAACAACAATTCGAGACGAGCAAAAGCATTTTAAGCTTTATCAAAACAGAATGCAGGAATTTGGTTGTCGCTTTGGTGATTATCCCCTGAATGATTTTTTCTGGCGACAAATGCAAAAAGTTAAAAGTCTAGATGAGTACCTAAGTGTTATGGCAATAACTTTTGAAGGAGCAAATTTAGACTTTGCCCATTATTATCGTGAAGTTTTTAAAGAGATTGGTGATAGTAAAACTAGTTCAATTATGAATGTTGTCTATGAAGATGAAATCACTCACGTAGCTCTTGGAGCACATTGGCTTAATAAATGGCGTGAAGACGAATCAATTTGGAATTATTACTTAAATTCTCTGCCTGAACTTTTAACACCATCTAGAGCGAAGGGAATAATATATGATGAAGAGGCAAGAACTAGAGCTGGTCTAGATAGTGACTTCATCAAAACTTTAAAAGTTTATAAAGACGATTTCACCGTAACACAAAGAAAAGAGTGGAATGCTAGCAAATAGAGTAAATCTAGATTTTGAGAAGTCGTTAAATCAAAATGATCCTACATTAATCGACTATAAAATTACAAATAGATTAGAGTATATCTATTTTCTTTTTGGAGAGAAAGCTCCTCTTTATAGCATACAAAGTTATTCAAAAAGTGAATTGCAGTATTATAAAGATCTATTAAATACAGATGTACAAGTTACAAGCGATGGTGACTATGACAACTGGTGGGGGGATCTCTCAGATTTTGAAAAGATGAGAAGAATCAATTCAAAAGTAGATCAAACTAATTGGATCATAGATGAAGGGCTTGGAATAGACGGCCTTACACTTGTATTAAATGAAGAAAGAGTCTTTAAGCAGGATATGTACTTTAGAGCAGAATATGGATTTTCGGGTCTATCAAACCGTATTATTCATAAGGGAGAGATTAAGAAACTATCTAAAGGAGTTATTGCACCATTATTAGAAAATATCATCTCATTTGGTATTACTTTTTCTGGTCCTGAGTATTTCATATGCTTAAATACAATTTTAGATGGTCGCTTTTTGGGAGGCAAAATTATAAGAGTTAAAGATCTCTCAGTTTTAGTCGGTATAGATGAAAGTGTTTTGATGGGTGAAATAGACAGAATTATAGAAAGAATTAAGAAATATACAGGCTACCAATGGGGGCAATTTGATTCATTGTTCTATGGTAATAGAGGAAAATATAATTGGTATAAAGTCGTGGAAATTAACCAACGAAAAACGATGGGGCTTGTCATAAAAAAATGTACAGAGCTTTTTGGACCAGGAGAATTTAAAGTCTCAAGTCTAGATGATGAAAAGAAAAAACATATCAAATTATTTGTAAAAGCAAATGCTCTTAAGACTTATTATATTTTGGACTAGGGGCACTAACTTAGATAGCGATCATATAATTCAAGTGTATGATCAAGTGCAAGATTCATGCTTTCTGCAAAAATAATGATACCGTCTTCATGGCCCTTCATTACAAAAGAAAAATTCGTCTTTCCTTCTGAGATCGTCTTCACTTGCTCTGCCATTTCTATAGTTCCATATTGAATGGTCTCATCAGTTGAAGGAGAATGATGAGTAATCATTTTTTTCCATAACTCATTATGATGAATATGAATAACAGCATTTATAGAATCTGAAATTGAATAGATTGATGCATGAGTTAAGCTTTCACTAGAAGGCTTCATTTCACCAGAAAAAGTCAGCGAATTATCTTTAAAAGAATAATCGTGAACTTCTACATAATCAGATTCCTCTAAAACCTTCTTTGCTCCTGTTTGAGATGCAGAGATATAAAATCCGCCTTTTGGTGACCTCATTGATATATTACCATATCCCAACTTTTCAATGGGATATTCGCCGATGAGCTCTTTCTTATGTAGAATTGTTCGCGTTTTATTTATTCTTTCAAAATGATGAAAATTAAACGTGTTTTTAATCCTTGAAAAACTAAATTTTATAACACCTTCATCGATCATAAGTTGATTGCCTTGGTCAGATATTCACATATATTTAAGTATTTAAGATATTTATCGATAAGTTTGCTAAATTCGTCAAGTGCGTAAGGGGAGATGACGCATGATTGATAAACTTATAGAAAGTCTTAAAGAGCAACTTGCACAAGTTAGATCTAAGCTACCAGGTGGTGGAGATGATGACTATGAAGATGAGACAGATGTCGATATTACGACGTCTGGTCTAGACGTAACTAAGGCGACAGGAAGGAAAAGCAGAAAGAGCTTTGATGAAGATGATGAAGATGATGAGTATGAAGATGACGAAGATGTAGATGATGCTTCTGCTAAGAAGAGTAAGTACATTAGAATATTCGTCATCGTAGGCTTAACATATTACGGTATAACTGAATTTGTAGTGAAAGAAGAACCTCAGGCTCCAGCAAAAGTAGTTAAGAAAAAAGCAGTACAAGATAAAACGACAAGAAAAAAAGTAAAAGAGAAGCCTAGGACAGTTAAAAAAGCTTCTGCAGTAGCTGATAAAAATAATAAGGTTGAACCAGATAAGTATCCTCGAATAGAGAAAGAGAAAAATGAAATTGATGTTAAAGAGCCATCAAAAAATAATCAATTAAGTAATGACAATAATCAAGATACTGACAAGTTTGATGAAGTTGACAAAAGTTCTGAGGCAGCCGTTAGTGATCCTATGGTTACAGATATCTCAGAAAATGAAAATCAAAATACAGAGATGAATACAACTAGTGATAACACAGGAATTGATTCAGACTTTACAGATATGATGAATCAGATTGAATCAGAAGTTGAGGATAAAGATGCTACTGAAAGTATGCAAGATCAATTGAACAAAATCGTTGAGAAAGTATCTGAGAAGAAAGAGAACCCTGTGCAAGAGGTTGATTATGTAGAAGCGCCAGACTATGAAAAGTTTGGAAGAGGTCTCGTATACAATTGTAAAGAGGGGCACTGGGCATGTGTAGATAAAGAGTCGTGGTTTCAGTGTAGACAAAATGATTACTGGACAAAACAAAATAATAAACCAAAAGAGTGCGTGATATCTGATGTCTATTCAAGTATAAGCGACTGTCGAGTTATGCAACTTGAAAATATCAATAAAGTGTTAAAACCTGAGTGTAACTAGCTATCTTTTAAGAAGTTTGGGCAATAAATACAGGTAGTCCCATTTTTTTTTATGACCTAAAATAAACTATATTTCCTTAATTAGAGAGTAGAGTTTTAAAAATGGTCGATCTGACATCACCAATTGTTAAAGAATTTCTTATTGAATCTTTCGATAATCTCGAAAGTATTAATAATGAATTAACTCAATTTGAGAACAATTCTCATGATAAAGAGTTATTAAATGCTATATTCAGAAAAGTACATACTTTAAAAGGTAGTGCTAGTTTTTTAGGCCTAAAGCTACTTCAAAATATAACTCATCATAGTGAAAATATTTTAGATCTACTGCGAGAAGATAAGATAACTATCTCGTCGCAAATGATAGATGCTCTACTTGAGAGCTTTGATGCATGTATAACAATTTTGAAATCTATTGAAAATTCTGGAGAAGAAGGAAGTGATAATTTTGAAGAGCTTATAAATAAGCTAAAGAATGTTTTAGAAAATGATGAAAAAGAAACTCCAAAAGATATTTCGGTAGAAAAGTCAGAAGAAAACAGTCATAAAACACTACCTGATGATTTTGAAAATGATTTTGTGATGAAAGATGACTCACACCTTATTGTAAATGATAATTCTCTAGAGTTTATTGACTCACTAGATATTGAAGAAGCAAAAAATAATATATCGAGTATAAAAGAAGATAATACTCCGACTAAGGTATCAGAAGATGTTGAAGTTGGCACAGAGGCTGTAAATGTAGATCATGGTGATGGCGTAGGAAGTCTAGAAGATGAACTTAAGAATCTTTTGACTATCGATAGTGTGAAGAATGTTGTTGAGAACGAAGAAAGTACTCAAGAAACTAACATTGATAAAAAGATTGATAAAAAGATTGATAAAAAGATTGATAAAAGTCAGGTTTTTGAAAAATATAAGAATAGAAACAAGGTAGAAAAAACAACATCAACAGATACCGTTAAAACATCTGGGAGTGTTGTCGATTCAGTTGTTAGGGTAAATGTAAGTTTACTTGATAAAATTATGAATGTTGTTGGAGAACTTGTTTTAAATAGAAATCAAATATTGCAATATGCAAATTTGGACTCGTCTTCTGAACTTAGCAGGCTCGCTCATTCACTAAATTCAATAACGACAGAGCTGCAAACTGATATTATGACAACACGTATGCAACCAGTTGGAAGTGTTCTATCAAAATTTGAAAGAGTTGTTCGGGACCTTGCTAAGGAGCAAGGCAAATCCATTAAGTTAAATATTCAAGGTAAAGAGACTGAATTAGATAAAACTTTACTAGAAGCAATTAGAGACCCTTTAACCCATTTGATAAGAAATGCCGTTGATCATGGAATAGAGAAGCCGGCCGAAAGAGCACAAGCCCAAAAGAGTGAGACTGCTCGTTTAAGTATTAAGTCATATCATGAAGGTGGTCAGGTAACGATAGAGATATCAGATGATGGGAAGGGAATCGATCCTGATGTGATCCTTAAGAAAGCAATTGAAAAAAATATTGTAAAAGGTGATGGGGCAGGCTTATCAAAAAAACAAATTATAAATCTTATATTTTCTCCAGGCTTTTCTACCGCCGCACAGGTTACTAATATATCCGGTCGAGGTGTGGGAATGGATGTTGTACGATCTAATATTGAAAAAATTGGTGGTACTGTAGAGGTAAATTCATTTGTAGGAGAAGGAACAACTTTCAAGTTAAAGATACCTTTAACTCTTGCAATTGTGCCCGCATTAGTCGTTCAATCGTCAGGAGAAACATTTGCAATTCCACAAGTAAACCTCATGGAATTAGTAAGAATCGAAGAAAACGATGATAAGAAAATTGAGCTTATTCATAATTCAGAGTTTTTTAGACTCAGAGGTGATCTCATTCCAGTCTTTAGATTAAACTCTTGTCTGAAGTTTACTGACATTGATGAGAGTAAAGAAGATTTAAATATCGTTATTTTAAAAGCTGAAGGTTTTACATACGGATTAGTCGTAGATTCTGTTCTCGATACAGAAGAGATTGTCGTTAAGCCCTTAAGTAGAAACTTAAAAGATATTAATGTCTTTGGTGGTGCAACAATAATGGGAGACGGTGCAGTTTCTTTAATTATTGATGGACTTGGGTTTTATAATTATATGAGTGGTGTACAACAGAGAAAGACCGTCGATGCTCAAGAACTGGTCAGTGAAATTAATACAGGACCTGCTTATAATGATGAAGTTCTTCTGTGTAAACTTGCAGACAAGAGAACGTATGGAATACCTTTGTCGATTGTTCACCGACTTGAAGAATTTAAACTCTCTGAGGTTGAATGGAGTGGGCAGCAACCATTAGTAAGATATCGCAACAGAGCAATGCCTTTGATAAATATTGAAAGATCTCTAAGTTTAAATGCTGAATCTTGTTTACTGAGTAAAGATAAGAAGGCGGAACTACCAGTGGTTGTTGTTAACGCTAGAGAAGTTCAAGTTGGATTTGTCGTGGATGAGATATCAGATATTGCGATTAATCGAGATGCTATTTCTGTTGAGACTATAGATCGCGATGGTTTTTTAGGTACAGCTTTTATCAATGATCTATCAATCACAATTTTAGATATTTTTTCAATTTTAGATCAACAGTCTTTCGTGAAAAAGCTGAAAGGACAAAGAAATGGAAATATCTTAATTGTAGAAGACTCAGAATTATTCTTAAAAGTACAAGAAGAGTCCTTTAAAGATGCTGGTTTTAATGTCATTACTGCCAAAGACGGTAAAGAGGGCTTAAGTAAGGTTAATGAAGATTTGTTGGCAATTGTTACTGATATTGAAATGCCTGTTATGGATGGGTGGGAATTTATAAAATCAGTTCGAGGTAGCGGAAATGATATACCGATGATTGCGATATCAACGGTAAGTAATAAAAGACATGAGGAATTATTAAAGGCTGGCTTTGATTTGTGCTTTGATAAACAGAACACAAAGAAAGCTATTGAGGCCATAATAGACTTAAAGAGAGCACTATGAATGATACTGTAGGTAATGTACAACTTTGTGGTTTTAAAATAAGAGGTGACTTTTATGCTATTCCTGTACTAGAGGTTAAAGAAGTTATCAAGCCACAAAAGTTAACACCGGTTCCTCTTTCACAAGACTATGTGAGAGGTCTTATAAATCTACGTGGACAGATTGTTACATCTTTAAGCCTTAGAGATTTATTTAAAATGAATGAGCCTGACTTAGATGACCACATGAATATTATCGTAAGTGGTGAGGACTCATTATATGCACTTGTTGTTGATGAGATATTGGATGTTATAGAAGTAGAACAAGATAGTTTTGAAGATATTCCTGAAACTATCGATGAAAATGTAAAGAAGTTTATTAAAGGCGTTTATAAATTAAAAGATAAATTAATTATATTAT
>NZAF01000044.1 GCA_002686115.1 Halobacteriovorax sp.
CAACAACATTGGCATCTCTACTTAAGTCTAGAGTTTCAAGATGAGATGCACTTAGAAGATCTCCGCCTGTTACAAGGTCAGATCTCTTTCCTCTAATACCAATCACACCTTTTCTTTTAGTCTTTGTTCGTGAGTAGAGAGCAAAGATTAATATTGCCGGAATAGAGATAGAGAGTACGCCTTTAAGAGCGAGCATTCCCATTTGGTAGAGAAGTCCCATAGAACTTATAATACCGATGATTTGTGTAAAGGGATAAAAGAGACTTTTATATTGTGGCTTATACCACTGAACTCTTGTTTCTCTTAAAAAGATAACTGCTAAATTTTCAAAAAGATAAATCATAATAATGAACGCTGAAGCGAGTTTGGCGATCTTACTTACATCCATCATGGTGATAAAAATACCTATTAAACTCCCTGATAGAAGAATACTCCATACAGGAGTGAGAAATCTTGGGTTTAGTATTCCAAATTTAGATGGAATAAGACTATCTCTACTCATTGCAAAAGGAAAACGGCTTCCTGCTAAGAGGCCTGCATTTGCCATTGAAGTCATTGTTAACACTGCTAGTATCGCTATGATTAGTGCAAGACCTCGACCTCCAAATTGATATGCCATTGTATAAATTGGTTTTAAATTTCCTTTTAAAGACTCTAAAGGAATATACTTTGCTAAGACAAAAGTAGTGAAGCAGTAAATGACTGTGACTAGGAATAATGAAAACATAATTCCGCGTGGCAGGTTCTTTTCTGGATCTTTTATTTCTTCAGCAATGGCGGCTACTTTTGTAACACCTGCGTAAGAGACAAATACTAAAGCTGTACAAGTGACGAGACCATCAACACCATTAGGAAATAATGTCATTGGAATTTTTGCAAGTGGATTTAAAATGACTGCAGTATCTAATAAAAGAAGAGAGCCTGTTGCAATAATGACGATGAATATTAGAAAGCCACTGACTTTACCGACTCCAAAGATATTTAAAAATGTAATGACAAATGTGAGACCTAATGCAAGATATTTAATATCATAATTTGTCATGACACTTAAATATGCGCCAAAGCCCATCAGGGCAAAGGCCGCCTTTAAGAGTATTGATACCCAAAGTCCAAAACCTGCGACTGTTCCTGCAAGAGGTCCAAATGTTCTTTCAAGATAAACATAAGTTCCACCACTTGTTGGCATTGCTGTTGCCAATTCTGACTTTGATATTGCTGCAGGTAGTACACATATACTGGCAAGTAAATATGCAAGCCAAACACCTGTGCCATTAAGTTCAAAAGCAAGGCCTGGTAGTACAAATATTCCAGAGCCAAGCATTGAGCCGATACTTATAGCTATGACAGAAGTGATTCCAAGACTTCTTTCAAGTTTTTTCAAATTAAAATCCCTTTATGTTTTAAATTTAAGGTCATGGTTCAATCCTCAATAGGGGAAGATAGTAGCATAAGCCGACGTATCTCAGGAAGGATATGTTGATGATCATTATTGTTAATATGTATCTCTAAAATATATCCACCAAGCTCTCTATCTAGAGTGACAGATTGAACACCAAATTTATAACCTTTAAAAAACTCACTATGTAGAGAAACAAGACTACCCTTAGCAATGTAAGAGCTAGAGTATAGAAAAATTTGGTTTTCATTGAGAGAAGTAATATTCATAGGAACTTCGAAATAGCATTCTCCTGTATCGGAAGGAACGGCCCGTTGAGGAAATTTTGTATCTGAAGACTTAGTATTTAAAAATACATTTAGCTTGGATACTAAGATATTCTCATCAAGTGGCTTTTGAATATAGTCGTTAGCTCCGGCTTCGAGGGCCCGATTGATATCGGCGCGAGAGCTTCTTCTAGACATAACGATGATAATCATATCGTTACCAATCTTTTTACGAATTGAGCTTATTATTCCAAAACCAAAACCTTCATAGTCTCCTAGGTTCAGATCAACAAGACATAGGTTTGGTTTTACTTCAACAACCTTTTGAAAGAAATCTTTGATATCACTACAGGTTACGACATTCATGCCATGCTTTTTTAACATCACTGATATAAGACTATTTATATCTTTATCATCATCAATGGTAAGTATTGTATTTGTCGTCAAAAATTAACCTTTTATAGCTTTTATTTTTCTAATTTCTTTTAAGTCATTATCATTTAATCCAACCATCTGAATTTCTGTATCATAGACACCTGGAGAGATATCTGTACTTGGTGGATTAATGATAAATTGTGCATGATTCAATTCAAGCTTATCTATGAATTCACATTCTAAATTTATTTTTTGTTTCTCTTGGAACTTAACTTTTGATCTGAGCGTAACATTGACCTCACTAATACTTGTAATTGTTCCAAGAAGCTTACACATGACTCCCGAAAATTTAGGCTCTAAATTCTTAGCATCAGGAAATTTACAGCTAGGACCTATTTTTTTCATTGTAGTGAGGAGAATATCATTATTAATAGGTTTTACGAGATAGCCATCAGTTCCGTATTGTTGAGAAACTGCCAATGCCTTTTTAGACGTAAGAGAAGAAATCATGATAATTTTTATTCTCTTATATGGATCAATCTTTTTGATATCACCAATGAAGCTAAAACCATTTTCATCTTCAATATTTATATCGAGTAACACAAGATGTGGATAAACTGTTGTAAGAGTGGCCCTAGCAGAAGATAGGTCTCTAGCAACATGTACTTCATGTCCTACATTTTCAAGAAGAGTTTTAAGATAGTTTAAAACATCTACATCGTCGTCTACAATTAATATGACCTTATTCTTAGATGACATTAGATATATTCCACCTCTATTGTCTGAACATAATTCACAAAACTTTCAATTAGTTTTGAAGCCTTTTCTTGATCGCCGCTTTCTGCAGCTAATTCGATATTTTTTGCAATCTCACCAAGTTCCTTAAAGCCATAACCGCCTGAGCTGCCAGAAACTTTATGGCCAATCTTTTTGACTCCGGCCAAGTCTCCTGCCTCAATAAGTTCTTTTAACTGATGACAGTCGTTTTCTCGGTTTTTTAAGAATGTTGGCAATATTTCTTTAAGCTCACTATCAACTTGAACTTTTGCCATATAAACTCCTCATATTTTGATTTACCTAATCATTATAACCTAAGTCATGAATATAAGAAGAGAAAAGATTGACCAATTCATGAGAGGTTAGCACTCATGTTCGTATATTATCCCCATAAAATCTTACCTAACGTACTAAATTAAAAAAAGTGTTAAAATGATGATAATCAGATTCATAAAAGGATAATTTTTGAAGATTCTCTATTTGGGTGCATTAAATAACTATTTTAAGCAATTTGAAAGTGATTGCTTAAGAAATAATTATGATGTCATACAAAAAGAATCTCTAACTGACCTTGAGAATATTTATCATGACCTATCAATTGCCATAGTCGATGCAGATTTTGAGAAGTCTCATTCATCTGCCTTTGTAGAAAAAATCAGAGATTATGAAAAAAAGAATTTAATTACTAGTTCAATTCCAATTATATATATTTCAGAAAATGACAGTATTGATTCACGTGAGAAAGGATTTAGACAGGGAGCAGATGATTTTCTTGATAAATTTGATTCAAGTTCAATACTTTTAAAAATAAACTCTATCATTAAACCCAATACATTGTGGCAGGGGATAAATGTTGTTGTTGTTGAAGATGATTTGATTTCTGCAAAATTTATCTCCCATGTCATCAAAACAAAGGGTGCAAATGTAATAAACTTCTCTGATGGTGTTGAAGCATATGAATATCTCAAAGGAACCGATGAAGTAAAGGTGGATCTTATATTGACTGATCATATGATGCCTAATTTGTCAGGAATTTCATTTGTTAAGAAAATTAGAAATGAGATTGGGTACAATACTGTTCCTATCGTCTTTATTTCTTCTATTGAAAACAAGACTGAAGTTTTAGATTTTTATAAAGCGGGTGGTAACGATTATTTATCAAAACCTCTTATTAAGGAAGAGCTCTTTGTAAAGGTTGATCAATTACTAAGTAATAGATTTAAGTCAAAACTTTTAGAGAGACAAGTCAATGAGCTTGAAAGAGTTAATAGAGTAAAGGATCAATTCTTAGCTGTTTGTACACATGATCTCCGTACTCCTTTAAATACTATCTTAGGATTAACCAACCTTATTATTGAGGAAGAAAATATTGAAAGTTCAACTCGCTCTTATCTCGAGCAGATTGATAAGTCGGCCGGAAACCTTTTAGAATTAATTAATGAATTACTAGATCTTAGTTCACTACAAACTGGAAATAGAGATTTTCAGCTTTCAAAACTGAATTTAGTAAAGGTTATTAAATCATCTCTTAGAAATTTTACAGCTATTAACAATAAGAAAATTCATATGCACTTTTATTCGAGCATCAAAGATTCAAGTATCCTAGGGAATGAAACAATGCTTTTAAGAGTCTTCAATAATCTTTTATCAAATGCATATAAGTTCACCCCTGAAAAAGGTAAGATCTTTACTCATGTTAAAGGTGATCAAGACTGGATTATTGTATCAATTGAAGACTCTGGTATCGGTATTCCTGAGAAGTCTATTGAAAATCTTTTTAATGAGTTTTCTGGCGCAGGTAGAACTGGTCTCCAAGGTGAGAAAAGTACAGGGCTTGGATTAAGTATTGTTAAAAAAATTATCGATGAGCATAATGGATATATAGATGTTAAGAGTACAGAAGGTAAGGGGACAACCTTTACAATTAAATTTTCAAGGATGAAAAAGTGAAGATACTTTTTGTAGATGACACTGAAGATAATATTAACCTCTTTCAATTGTACATGAAATCAAGTGAAGGTATTGAATGTGTTTTTGAAACTGATCCTGAAAAGTCTGTTGACTTAATCAATGATGAGAATTTCGATATTATCTTTCTTGATATTGAGATGCCTATTTTAGATGGTTTTCAAGTTATTGAGAAAATTAAAGACGATAAGTCTTCAATTTACGCATTAACTGCACATATCAGTGGCGAAGTTTTTGAAAGAATTAAAAGACATGATAGAATTAAGGGTATTATTACCAAGCCAGTTTTAAAGAAAAAAATAATAGAAGTTATAAGTTCTGAGGCAGTATGAAGCAAAGTTTTAATGACATTTTAGAAGAAAGTAAAATCGAATTTCTTGAAAAGATAGATAAGAAGTTTGATGAATTATATAAAAGCCTAGAGTCGATGAATGGAAAGATGAGATCTGAAGTGAAGACTGATGATCTTTCAGCTTTAACAAGAGAGCTTCATAATATTCGATCTGTAGCAGGTAGCTATGAAATTGACTTTCTAGTAAGCGCTGTTAGAAATATTACTGATCATATCTCTCATATCTATGAATTAAATGCCAATGAGGTTATAGATGGTTCTCTAGCAAAAGAAATTTTTGATCTTACCCATGTTTTTTTAAAAGATATTAAAACAAACGATAGTGGGGTTCTTGATTCAAAATTAGAATCAATTATTAAAAAGAATAATGAAATTAAAAGAGTTTTGCTTGTTGAAAAAGATGATGGACTTGTATCTCATTTTAAAAAGCTTTTTAAAAAATATAAGATATCATATTCTATAGTTACATCAGGTAAAGATGCCTTTAACAGATTGCTGGATGAACAATTTGATCTTTTAATCACAGATCTTCATATAGGAAAGTTAGATGGGCCCTCTCTAATTGCAGCAAATAGAGTTTCTGGGGCATTTAATAAGGATATACAAACGGTTATGTTAAGTGTGAGTTATTTTGATCTCTTGCCATCAATATCAGTTCCAGACCTTTTTCTTTCTAAGAATGAATCTCTTTTAGAAGAGCTTGATCATTTTTTGGAAAGGTTTTCAAAGGGGGAGTTTGAAGCTAAATTAGAAGATCCGTTAAATATCCTTTGTCTTGATGATGATCAAAATATTCATGACCTTTTAAATATTTCTTTTAGAAATCATAATATAAATTATCGATCTTCGTTTGATATTAAATCATTTACAAAAGAATATCTTAAAGAGAAGCCAGATTTAGTTATCTTGGACTTAGTTCTTGAAGATGAGAGTGGTATTGATGCTATTAATCACTTAAAAGAATCTGGAGAGTTGTTATCAATCCCTGTTATTATCTTATCAAGTCTAGAAGGTGGACTTAAAAATGAGTTAGTAAAAGATGTTCCTTTTATTATTGCGACACTCTCTAAACCATTTACACCAAAGTCTATGGGCAAAGAAGTGATTTCACTTTATCAACAAAGCAAAAAGTCTTTAAGACTATAAAGTTAGTTACTCATAGGAATCTAAGAATTTTTTCTTTTAAAGTGATGAAGTCTACAGGCTTTGTTATATAATCATCTGCACCTAATTCTTTAGCAAGAGATTGTCTTTCCGTGTCTGTATAAGCCGATGACATAAATATTGGCATATTTGGATCATGGTTCTTTATTTCTTTTAAAAGTTCAAAACCAGAAAGTCCCGGCATATTAATATCTGAAATGATAAGTTTAACTTCGTTTTGATTATCTTTGTTTAAAATGCCAAGAGCATCTTCACCTGATATTGAAAAGATCACTTCAAATTCTTTTGAAGCGATCTCTTTTTGGAAGACTTTTTCATAAAGTATTTTTACTGATTTTTCATCATCAACAATCAGGATTTTTTTCATATAACCATGCTCTTTAAGTTAGTTAAGAGAATTAAAGTTTTATTAATTCATCTATAATATCAATAAATTATAGCTCGTTTCTAAGGTTGTTTCAATTTAAAATATGTGATGTGTGAATAATGTTTAGGGGATTTGGCCTAGATTAAGATATCTAGGCCAAGTATTAAAATTTATTTACTTTTTTCTTGCTGCNGCCTTAGANGCTGATGCTTTTGAACGTGGTGNTGANTTTTTTGGAGTNGCTTTTTTTGTCGTCTTTTTTGCAGCTTTCTTTGTTGATTTCTTNGNTGTCTTCTTCGCAGCTTTTTTTGTCGTTTTCTTNGNCGCTTTTTTAGCTACTTTCTTNGNAGCNTTTTTTGTGACTTTCTTAGTTGCTTTTTTTACAGTTGGCTTTGAATCAGAAGACTTCTTCGTAGACTTCTTTGTTGTCTTTTTTGTTCCTGACTTCGCAGCAACCTTAGCTTTTGAAATCTCATCTTTTACGTGCTTTTCAATATTCTTTTGAAGTTTGTTGAGTTCTTTTACCTGTTCATCTAAGAACTTTCTGGCTTTCTTAAGCTCATCTTGGATTGTCTTATCAATTAGTTTCTCAAGGGAAGCCTTTTCTTTGTGAATCTTTGATACAACTTTATTAAGATCTTTTTCTACAACGTTCTTCACTTCTTTTTCTGCATCTTTAACTAGTGACTTTACTGTCTTTTGAAGCTCTTTAATTGATTTTCCTTCAACAATAGACTCAACTTGTTGTTTGGCATCTTTGAATGCTTTTAATACATTTTTCATCTCTCTCTCCTTACTCATACGATTTGGCCTTATTTTATTACTTTCTAACTATTAAAACTTCTTCGTTATTGGAATTCTTCTACCAAAACCAAAACTTTTTGCCTTTAATTTTATAATCGGGCAAAACTGGGCCCTCTTATATTCAGACAAGTTGTTTAATCTCACAACTTTAGCTACATCATCAACATTAAATCCTAGATCGATTAAATCTTTCATATCATACTTGTATGACAGGTAGCCCTCTAAGATAGCATCTAAGACCTCATATGGAGGTAGACTTTGCTCATCTTTTTGATCCTCTCTAAGTTCAGCACTTGGTGGTCTATTGATGACTTCCTCTGGAATAATATCTTGATAAGATTTGTTAATGTAGCGGCATAATTCAAAGACTTCACTCTTATAAAGGTCACCTAGAGGGCTTATTGCACCAACAGAGTCCCCATACAGAGTACTATAACCTACTGCTAGTTCAGACTTATTCGAAGTATTGATAACGATAGAGCCTGTTTGATTACTTCTTGCATAGATAAGAGCGCCTCTTATACGGCTTTGAATATTTTCATCAGCTAATCCGTCTAATGCTTCAAAGTTTTCCTTAAAGGAATTTCTAATTGCACTGTGAAGAAATTTAATCGGCTGTGTAGTTAGTTTAATTCCGAGATTATCACATAATTTCTTTGAAATTTCGTAACTTAAATTCGCAGAAAACTGGCTAGGCATATACACGGCTTCTACTTCTTGCTCACTACTTTTAAAAAGACCTAAGAGGGTGAGGACAAGTGCAGAGTCAATTCCTCCTGAAAGAGCTACTAAAAACTTTTTTGCTCCGATCTTATTTGCGTAATCCATAATTCCTAAGTGAAGTGCATGAAGAGCTGTTCTCGCACTATCATCATCAAATTTTAATAACTTAGGTGGCTTTGTATCGTAACATAGTTGAGTATCGAAAAGAGTTTCAAAACTATATTTAGACTTACTTTCTTCGCATTTTTGATCTACTAATTTTGCATCTTGAAGATCATCAGTGATCAAGTCTTCTTTAAAGCTTAAGGCCTTATGAGAAATAGTCTGATCTTTTAATATAAAGCTTGCCCCATCAAATACAATCTCATCTTCTGAACCAACGCGATTCACATAGTAAAAAGGTATATTTGAAAATTGAGTTGAAATCTCTTTCGCCCTTGTCATACGACTATTTTCTTTACCTAGGTGAAAAGGACTCGCAGAAAAGTTAAAAATACCATTTAAGGTTTTATCTTTAGAGATTTCATGTAGCTTTTCAACAGGATTAAAGTCGTAATGAGGTGAGAACCACATGTCTTCACAGATTAAAATACCAAATGAAAGATCTTGATATGTCCATATTGAAGCTTCTTTACCTGGACTATAATATTTTGCCTCATCAAATATATCATAAGAAGGAAGTAGGCACTTTGTGTAGATGACTTCTAGGCTTTTGTGATCGCTGAGTTCAAGCACAACATTCTTAATTTGAGCAGGAATATCGTTTTCGATCCTATAATCTAATCCACCAAGTAAAAGGACACTGTTATTTCTTTTTTTCTCTTTCCACCAGGTTTTTATATCGTCTAAAAAAATATGATAATTTCTTATAAATTCCTTTGTTAAGAGAAGGTCTTGAAGAGGGTATCCACATAAGAAAAGCTCAGGAAAAAGATTTATTGAGTTTTCAAAAGTGCCTTTTTCTTCTTCCCTTTTAAGGTATGAAAAAATTTCATTAAAATCGGCAATAGTATGGTGAGTTTGATGTAGGTTTATTTGCATGAATGCTTCTCACAGGGTACATAGAAATCTAGAAAAGAATAACATGAAAACATAAAAAAGGTAACTTTAAAATGTCAAAAGTATTAGTGATTGGTGCAGGTTTAGCGGGTAGTGAGGCAGCATATTTTTTAGCTCGCCACCATGTTGATGTGGTATTAATTGAATCAAAAAGAGTTAATAAGAACCCATCACAGAAATTAGATTCATTTGCTGAGCTTGTCTGTACAAATTCATTGAAGTCACTAAAGCCTGACACAGGACATGGGCTTTTAAAGCAAGAGATGGAGTCCCTTGGCTCACTTGTTTTAAAAGTTGGAAAAGAAACGGCCGTGCCTGCTGGTGATGCTCTTGCTGTCGATCGTGAAAAATTCTCAAGAAGAATTACAGATATCTTAACAGAACTTAAAAATGTTGAAATTGTTGATGAAGATGTCAGCAATCCTCATGAGCTGATTGATAAGTATAAGGCCGACCATTGTATAATTGCCACAGGTCCATTAACAACAGATAATCTTTCTAAATGGATTCAAGATGACATCTCAAATGCTGACTTTTACTTCTATGATGCTATTGCACCAGTTGTAGATGCAGACTCTCTTGATTATTCTAAGCTTTATTTTAAAGATCGCCATAAACCGGTATCTGAAGAAGAAGGGGAGAATGCCGATTATCTAAATGCACCTATGAATCAAGAACAATATGAAGATTTCATCAAAGAGTTACAGGATGCTAAAAAAGTACCTGCACAAAACTTTGAAGATTATAAATTTTTTGAGTCGTGTTTACCAGTTGATATCATGGCGGAAAGAGGTGTTGATACAGCTAGGTTTTCATGTATGAAGCCAATCGGACTAGAATTACCTGATGGAACTTTACCATATGCCTGTGTTCAACTTAGAAAAGAGAACCTTCTTGGCAGTGCATTTAATTTAGTTGGTTTCCAGACACGTCTTACGTATTCAGAACAAGTGAGAGTATTTAGAAAGATACCAGGGTTTGAAAATGCAACTTTTCTTCATCTAGGCTCTGTACATAGAAATTCATTCCTAAATAGTAGAGAGCTTCTTAATTTTGATCTGTCATCAAAGAAATATTCTAATATTTCCTTTGCGGGTCAGATTACTGGAGTAGAGGGATACACAGAAAGCGCATCAATGGGTCTTTATGTTGCTCTTCAGGTTTTAAGAAAATTGAATGGTCTTGATATTAAGTCATTTCCTTTAGAAACGGGCATCGGTGCATTAGTAAATTATGTAATGACTGTTCCTAAGCCAACACCATCTAATATAAATTTTGGTCTCTTGCCACCAGTAACTCTTACTAAGGAGCAAAGACGTCTACGTAAAGAGAGAAAGAAGATTAAAAAAGGTCTTGCATCAAAAAGAGCTCAAGAGTCTTTTAAAGACTTTTATTTAGAATATCGAGTGTAAATGAAAGGAATATTTTTTATTGTTATAGCCTGTTTGTTATGGGCATTGGATACACTTATTAGATATCCTCTTCTGTTTTCGGGCACGAACGCGGAAATGATCGTTTTTGCAGAACATTTGATTCTAACTCTTGTTTTCTTTCCGGCCCTTTATCGCTCACGAGCTCGCTTACTTACAATCAATCCTAAACATATTTTTTATTTTTTGATTGTAGGAGGTCTTGGTTCTGCCATCGCAACAGTTACATTCACGAAGGCGTTTGGAATTATTAATCCTTCTCTCGTAATTCTTTTACAAAAGCTTCAGCCTATCGTTGCAATAATTTTGTCTTATTATGTACTAAAAGAAAGTATGAAGCCTCAGTTCTTTCTTTGGGCGCTACTTGCATTAGTAGGTGGCTTTATGATTAGTTTTCAAGATCTTATGCCTGCGTTTAAGTTGATTGCAAAGAACGAATTCTCTTTTTCTATTGTGGCATTAAAGGGTTATGCCTTAACGATTATATCTGTTGTTGGCTGGGCATCGGCTACTGTTTTTGGAAAACTTCTCTCTAAGAAAGGCTATGGAGAAGTAGACATTATGTCTTTAAGGTTCTTGATGGGACTTCTATGTATGATGCCATTCGTCTTAAGCTTTAATGTTGAGTTTAACTTTGGAATAGATTTCTGGTCTAAGATTATTCTGCTTGCTCTATTCTCAGGTGCTCTTGGTATGTATTTTTATTATAAAGGCTTAAAGAGAATACCTGCTCATTTGTGCACTTTGGCAGAGCTTTTCTTTCCTTTTTTTGCAGTAGCTGTTAATTGGATATTTCTTGGTAAAGAATTAAGTTTTTTACAAATATTTGGCGGACTTCTGGTCCTTCTTAGTTCAACTGTGATACAATCCAAGCATCTTTAATAAAAAATAAATTTTCAATATATGGAGAATAGAGTGAGTAAAAGTCCAAAATTGCTTGATGACCTTAGTGGTAAAAATTTTTTAGTTGCAGGTGCTGCTGGTTTTGTACCCTCATATGTTTGTGAGAATTACCTCAAAAAAGGTGCTAGAGTTGTAGGCCTTGATAACTTTATAACAGGTAGTAAATCGAATGTTGAGATTCTGAATAATTATGAAAACTTTGATTTTCATGAAGTAAATATTTACGAGTCATTACCTGATTTTGGTGATATAAAGTTTGATTATATTTTATCCTTGGCTTCACCAGCTTCTCCTATAGATTTTAAAATAATACCTCTAGAAATTATGAGGGTAAATTCTGAAGGAACTTTAAATCTTTTAGAGCTTGCTAAAGAACATAATTCTGTATTTTTAGAGGCCTCTACATCTGAGGTATATGGAGATCCTGAGGTGCATCCTCAGGTTGAATCATATGTCGGTCACGTTAATCCCATTGGTCCTCGAAGTTGCTATGATGAATCAAAGAGATTTGCAGAGGCAATGACTATGAGTTTTAAAAATAAATATAATGTTGATACACGTATCATAAGAATTTTTAACACTTATGGTCCTCGTATGCGCCCAAATGATGGTCGGGTTATCCCAAACTTTATCAATCAAGCTCTACGTGGTGATGATATTACAATTTATGGAGACGGTTCTCAAACAAGATCTTTTTCTTTTGTAACTGACTTGGTAAATGCAATGGAGCATGTTCTTATGCTCGGTGATCATATGCCTTATAATATCGGAAATCCTGATGAATATTCTATAAAAGAAGCTGCAGAAATAATTGTTAAATCTATCGGTAGTGACTCAAAATTAACATACTGTGATCTTCCAAAGGATGATCCAAAGAGAAGACGTCCAGTTATAGATAGAGTTGCATCATTAGGTTATGGTCCTGTTGTGACTTTTGAAGAAGGCTTAAGAGAGACAGCTGAATTCTTTAAGAATTTTAGAAGCTAATATTCTATCTATTATGAAGATTGTTGTTAGTGCAGATGCTATTATAAATAGAGATTACTACTTAGAATGTATTGAAACCGTTCTTGATCAAATTGGTGAAAGTGCAGAACTTTATGTTCTTGTACACAAGAAGGGTAGTGTTCTTGGGCATGTGGAGATGAGAAAGATTCATTCTTCTTTTCTTTCCAATGTTTGTAAATCATGGGAAGACTTTTTAAAAAATAGTTACCTCATCCCTGGTGCCAGTAAAAATCTTTTTATCCCTTGTTCTGTTGATTTAATTATAAATATTTCAAGAGGCTTCTCTCACGGGATTAAGAAGTGTGAGAATACCAAGCAGATTACATTTCTGGTTGAAGATATCAATCAGTTAAAGAGAAATAAAAGCTTTAAAGAAAAAATCTTTTCTCTTTTTATAAAGGCCCATCAAATTAAGTCTCAAAGACAAGCTGATGAAATTTGGACAAGTGATAAATCTCTAGTCTCAAGTAGCTTTCATGGTAGTGTTAAAGAAGTACTGCCACCAGTGAAATTAAGTGACTATAAAATCATACCTAAAATGCCAGGAAATGAATATTTTCTTATTAATGCAGAGTCTGTTTCTTCGTCAATGGCCAAAGAATTGATCGATCACTATAAAGAAAAGAATATGCTTTTTAAATTCATTGGTATTGATATTCACTTATCAGCTTTAAAAGAAGGAAATGAGACCTTCTTTTTTGGAGATAAATGCTCTGGTGAACTTGCACCACTTTTAAGTTCAGCGAAGTATCTAATTGATTTTGAACAAAATAAATTGCCAATCCAATCTCTAAAGATGATGTGTTGTGGAGGTCAGGTTCTTAACCCTGGTAACCGTTTCATTGAGTTTGGCCTTGGTTTTCATGAATTAGATAATTATCTTTGTGATGATTTCATAAAATTACCAAAAGAAGAGGCGAAGAAGATTCGTGGACGTGCAATTGTATATGATGAAGTTCGATTTAAGCATTTCTTAAAAAATGAATTAGCTAGAATTGAAAATGAATCAAGTCCATATAATGTAGATAATGAAGACTGCTGCTAATTACTTTCTTCCAAAGCTCTTTCTAACACGCATATAATTATATCTATTTGTGATAATCTTAAATATTGATATTTTTTGATCAGCGTGAATAACTGCATTCACTCCTGCAAGGGCAGAACCTTCCATTGGCTCATATTGGGCCATCTCTTTACTGATATCAAACTCATCATCGTTCATATCATCTTCACCAAGATCAATACTGTCTAAATCTCCGATATTTGGCATGTTGAAGTTACTTAACGCTTTTTTGTTTCCTGGAGCATTAGTATTAAGTCCTTTTCCACCTGAAAGTTCTGCTGAAGAGGCATTTGAATTTTTTCCAAAATTTGCAATTGCGTTTGGATTTAAGTTATCAAGTCCACTTTGATGATTCAGAATTTTTGATCCTCCTCTGCTAGCAAGAGTTGCAGCAAGAGACGTCGGATCGGCTTTACTAATTGTTGCCGCTAAAGAACTTGTAACATCGCCTTTGGCAATTTGCTTAAGAGTTTCTTTTGTTCTTGGATCAATTTTTTTGTTAATTTTTAATGCACGATCAGCTACTCGCTTAAAAACATTCTGGCTGA
>NZAF01000045.1 GCA_002686115.1 Halobacteriovorax sp.
TATAAATCCGATTAGTTTCCTAGGAGTTTACCTAGTATGTCAGAAAAATTCGAAAGATTTGGACAGTATCTTATTCTTGATCACCTTCTTGATGGAGGAATGGCAAAGATTTGTCGTGCAAGAATTCTAGGTGAACAAGCGGATAAAATTGTCGCGATTAAAATGGTTCAAGAGAAATACTCAAAAGATGAATCATTCAAGAAAATGTTCCTTGATGAAATTAAAACGACATTTGGTCTTATTCATCCAAACATAGTTCAGACATACAACTCTGGTCTACATCAGAAACAACTCTTTGTTGCAATGGAGTATTGTGACGGTAGAAACTTAAAAGAATTTCTCGATAAGTTAAAAGAAAAGAGTTTTGTCTTTCCAATTGAGGTTTCTGTCTTTGTAACGATACAGGCAGCTCAAGGTCTGCATTACGCACATACTTTTACTGACAAATTAACTGGTAAGCCAATGGGGATTGTCCATAGAGATATTTCACCTCATAATATCATGTTAAACTTCGATGGTTCTGTTAAAGTTATTGATTTTGGTATCGCCAAGTCTGAGTCAAACTCTGATGCTACACAGGCCGGAACAATCAAAGGGAAGCTTTCTTATCTTGCTCCAGAGTATTTAGAGCAATTAAAACTTGATAGTAGATATGATCAATTTGCTCTTGGAATTACTCTATGGGAATTATTATGCAGTCGTAAACTTTTTAAGGCTTCAAACGATTATGCAGTATTTAAGAAAATTCAAGAGTGTAAAATCCCAAGACCATCTTCTATTAATCCAAATGTACCTGAAGAATTAGATAGAATTGTTCTCAAAGCTTTATCAAAAGACAGGGAAAAGAGATATAAGAGCTGTGAAGAATTCGCGAGAGATCTCAATAAGTTTCTTTATTCTCATTTTCCAGAATTTAATCCTTCAGATCTATCATATTTTGCTAAAGAGTTATTTAAAGAAGAGATTAAAGTTGATAGGGAAAAACTTTTTGAATATGGAAAAATCAATATTACTCCATATGAAAAAGATTATAGAAAAGAACTTGCCGGAAGTTTAAATGAATCTGAAAATGATGATTCTGAAAATAAAAAATCTGAAAGTAATGGACCAGAGTTTAATTTTCATGAAGATGAAGATTTTATCCCTGAGAGAAAAGTAAAACAAGATGAAAAAGAAACATCTCCAAGAGAGAGAAAGGGAGCTTCATTTACTAAGTCTGAAGATGGGACGAGAAAAGAAAATGAACTTGTTTTTGAAGATTTAGATGAGGAAAAGAGTTTAAAACCCAAGTCTGTAGAGAATCCTTCTCTAGATAAGACTGCGAAATCAAAAAATAGAACCAAGTTAACTTCTGTAAAAAAGAACTCCAAGCAAACATATGCTTCAACTGGATTAAATGAACCTACATTAACAACAGCAAGAAGCAAAACGAAATCAAAGACAACTGTAAGAAGAGAACCTCCTAAAATGCGAGAGCGTGATAATATAGAAACATCAGAACAATCTCCTCTTGTTAAAATTGCTATGATTACACTTGTTGTTGGTGGATCACTTTTATTTGCTGGTAAAGATAAGCTCTTGACTATGTTTAAGACAAATGCGCCTGATGAGATCGCTCAGATTGCAAAAGAAGTTATAGAGCCAGAATCTGTTAAGCCTATTTTAGAAAATAAAAGAGAGCCTTCTAGTGATACAGCAGAGATTAAGTTCAAAAATATCAATAGAACAAAGGATAAGGTTTATGTTAATGGAAAGATACATGAACTGAGTGTTCTCAATAAGATCAAAGTAAAAAAAGAAGAAGAACCAATAACTATTCGTATTGTGAGACCAGGTAGAGTTCACGACATCTGGAAAGACTATGTGGTCACAAATGATAATGAAATTAAAGTTAGAGAGACACCATTTAGTTCGTATGGGTATTTGATTACAAGTAGAAGTTGCTATAATGGTACTTTACATTACGATCTCTTTGGTGAAGAAAGAGTAGAAGAAATTCCAATAAGAAAAAGACCTGGTATAGAGTTTCCTGTTGGTACAAACTCAGAATCTAGTGAACATGAAATTTTCATACAAAGAGAAAATTCTGATATTAAGAGAAGTATAAAAATCAAGGTCTCTGGTAATAGTGTTGTCGATCTTTGTACCTTATTGTAATACTTACTATGAAATTAATGGAGCGATCGCTTCAAAATAAATCAAGGCACCATTTACAAGAATCATAAGAGCAACTATTGCATAACTTATAATATTGTATGTTTTCGTGTTGGTATATTCACCCATGATGTCTGAGTCATTACATAAATTGATAATGTAAAGTAAGATGATAGGGATTAAGACTCCGTTAGCAACTTGTGACCATATTAGAATTTTAAATAAATTAATATTTGGTAATAGTACAAAAAACGCTGCTATGCCAATAAGTGCGGTGAAAATTGTGAAAAAATGAGGTGCTTCTTCAAATGACTTATCTACTCCTGACTCCCATCCAAGGCCTTCACAGACATAGTAACTAGTTGCAAGTGGAAGTAGCGCTGCTGCAAAAACGGAAGCATTTAAGAGGCCAATTCCAAAGAGGATTGTCGAATAGTCACCAGCTAAAGGTCTAAGGGCCAGGGCTGCATCCTTAGCATCGTTAATTACAATACCAGCACCATGCAAATTAACAGCGCAACAGATGATAATAAAAATTGTTACTGTAACCATAAAGATACAACCAACAACTATATCAATCTTAGATTCAAAAAGATTTCTAACTTTTATACCTTTTTCCACAACAGCAGACTGAATATAAAATTGCATCCAAGGAGTTATTGATGTACCAACAAGACCTACAATGATAGGCATGTCCTGCATTGTGATGGCACCGGGGTTAGGAATAAAAGTTGCCTTTGCTACTTCAAGCCAATCTGGCTTCATCATAAAACCAGAGATAATGTATGAGAGATAAACGGTACATCCTAGGAGAAAAACTCTTTCAACAATTTTATAATCTCCCTTAATAATCAAAAGCCAGACAAATAGTGAAGCTATAGGAACACTAATATACTTTGAGACACCAAAAATCTCGCCTGCAGATGCAATTCCTGCAAACTCTGCCATTGTATTACCTAGATCTGCAAAGATTAAAAATATAAGAGTATAAAATGTAACTTTTAAACCGAACTTTTCTCGAATTAGGTCGGCCAAACCTTTTCCTGATACAATCCCCATCCTTGCTGACATTTCTTGNACCATGATAAGCGCGACCGTAATAGGTATTAAAGTCCANAGTAACCTAAGNCCTGTTTGTGCCCCAGCTAATGAATATGTCGCAATTCCACCAGCATCGTTATCNATATTTGCAGTGATCAGNCCAGGTCCTACAATTGATAANAGTATNAAGACCTTTTTAAGGTANGGAGGAATNTTATACTTCTTAATTTTATCTTTAGCGTCACTCATCTAGTNTAACTCTTCTCTTTTAAAAGATAAGGGAGGATATCATCAACAGAAACAACCCCAAGGATCTCCTCNCTTTTAATTATTGGTATGGTAAAAAGATTGTACTTNTTCATTTGTTCAGCAATCTCTTTCCAGTGTGCATCAGGCTCTATTGCGATGATATCTTCTGTTCTCATGACATCTTTTACATATACATTTTCTTTGTTCGCAAGTAATTCGGCGAGCGTGATCATACCTAGTAATTTATGGTTACTATCAATGATATAGAGATCATTAACACTATCTAATTCATCAAAAACATCTGGTATTCTGTTAAGAATAGTCTCTTTCGTATCAGTTAATGATACCTCAAAGAACTCATTGGACATTATCCCACCGGCGACATTGTCTTCATATTCAAATAATTCTTGAACTTCTTCTTTTTGCTCAGAGTCTTTAATGTTATTAATGATAAGCTCTGCTTTGGATTTATCAAGCTCATGTAAGAGGTCTACAGCATCATCTGCGTCCATCTCTTCGATGATTCTCGCCGTCTCTTCAGGATTCTCATCATTTATAAGAGAGGAAACGATTTCTTCATCTATTTCAGTTAGTGTTTCGGCCTTAGTTTGAAGATCAAGTTTTGAAAAAATATTTTCTCTTCCAAATGAATCTAGTTCTTCAAGGATGTCCGCAATATCTGCGGGGTGCATACCTTTTATATCGTCATTTGATAGATTGAGTTTTACATTCTTATGGATGTTCCTACTAGGAATAGCATGAACATACTTCCAGTTTATCAATTGAGTTTTAGTGAGATAGGTAGAATTTGGACGAAAAGCTTTTATTGTACGATCAATTAATTTTTCATATCCGAGTCTTCTGATCATTGATCGTAGTCCAACCTCCGCGTGTGTAACTCTTAGATAATCTCCAACTTTTATAAGTTGAATATCATTTACACGTACTACTTTTTTTCCTGATGTATCAACAATCTGCCTATCAAGTACAACCTTTCCAATTGGAGGATATTCAATCGCTTCAGTAAACTGGTTAGCGAGAATACTCTTAATAGACTTGTTAGAATTTTCTTTTGGAAAACTTTTTCCAGGCTTTTCTTCACGATCAATATTTATTCTTACAGACTGATATGAGAATTCTTCGATTTCTTCCCATAGAATATAAAAATATTTGTTATTTCTTTTGTACTGAAGAGCAATGACGAGAGGGTATAAGTCTTCATAGTCCACAAAAATATCAGAAATTCTTCCTAATGCTTTACCCTGATGGTCTAAAACCTTACTTCCCATACACTTTGAGAAATGAACAGAGACTTCATTGAAATTTTTAAATATTCCCATTATTCACTATCTTCCACACTCATTTCTTGTTTGAAGATGTTGTTTTTTCTCATTGTAAGAAGTTTCATTATATCTGCGGCGGTTTCTTCTAGGGCCTTATTAGTGACATTAAAAACAGGCCATCTCTTATTTTTACTAAAAATCTCAGTGGCCCATTCTATTTCCTCTGAAACTTTAGAATTATCTGCGTAGTCGCCAGTATGTTGTTCAGCTCCTAGTCTTGTGAGTCTATTTCTTCTAATTGAGTGAAGTGCTTCAGGATCAATTGTTAAAGCAAAAACTTTTCTTTGATCAACTTTAAACAATTCCTCTGGTAAGTCTTGTCCCATAATTATTGGAATATTCACAACCTTTATTCCATGCTGAGAAAGGTAGACTGATAGTGGTGTTTTTGATGTTCTAGAAATACCAACGAGAATAACATCTGCTAGGTGTAGTGTGTTTACATTTCTTCCATCATCATGGTTTAGTGTAAATTCCATTGCAGCAACTCTATCAAAATATTCATTATTAACTTGGTGGAGTAGTCCAGGAATTGCTTTTGGCTCTTGCTCAAAATAATTTGAAAATGTTGTAAGCATTGGACCTATAAGATCTAGAGTTCTTACGTGACTAATCCTAGAAAGCTCAATGATATACTCTCGTAGCTCAGCTGTTACAATGGTATGAATAATAAGATCATGATGAATAGCTGCTTCATCGACAATTGACTTAATTTGCTCTTTACTTCTTACATTTTTAAATCTTGTGAAGAATACATCTCGATCTGGAAATTGAGTCATAACAGCTCGGCACATTGCTTTTGCTGTTTCTCCTGTTCCATCTGATATGATAATAATTTTTACTTTTTTAACAGAACTCATGATATCTCTTTGGCTAATTTTTTAATGATTTTCATTATTTATTTTATCATTAGTATCACAAAGTTTTAAGCCTTGTACTTTGTGCCTTTGTGAAATTTAGTTAGATTTTGGTTAATTATTGTTTAGAAACTGATCGACGGACTCAAGAATGTTGTCTTGTTGGGTTAGAAAACTAAATTCAGTTTTGGGAGTCACTTTCTTTAGAAATGTCTTTTGAGACTTTGCTAATCTTCTCGTATTTATATAGATTCTTTCAGCGAGTTCAGCTTCATCAGATATGTCACCATTAAGATATTGAATAGTTTCCTTATAACCTATAGATTGCAAAGGTTTTTCATTTCCACTAAAACCTTGTTCAAGTAGTGTCTTTACTTCTTCTATTAAACCCGATTGAATCATCTTGCTTGCTCTTTTTTTCATGAGCTTCCAATGTTGTTCTTTTTCTATCGTCATAGATAAGTGTAAGAAGTCAAAGTTAGTATGTATATGTTTTGAAAAGTCATATGGGTTTTCAGCATCAAACATTTCTTTTTGTTTAGATATTTTTTGACCTGTTTGCTTAAAATGTTCAGCGGCCCTTATTAATCTGTAGTGGTCGTTTTCATGTAAATTCTTTAATGATTCAGGGTCATTTACTTTAAGGTATTCTATAATTTCACTTATACCTTTTGAATCATAGATCTCTTTAAAAAATGACTTCACTTCATCAGTGATTGTTTCTGATTCATACATTCCCTTCATCAGTGCACGAAGGTAAAAAGTGGAGCCTCCGACAAGTATTGGTGTGACTTCATTCTCAGCAAGTTCATAAAGCTTCTCAGACGCCTTTTCTATAAAGATATTTGCATTAACTTCATTTGCTATAGAATTAATATTTATTAAATGATGTTTAACTGCTTTTAGTTCTGCAGAACTTGGCTTAGCAGTACCGATATTGACTTCTTTATAGAAAAGTAGACTATCAAAATTGATAATTTCAAATTTATGATTATTAAGCTCTTTAGCAATCATGATACTTGCATCAGTCTTTCCTGTACAAGTTGCACCAGAGATAATGATAGCTTTTTTATTTTTTTGCATAAAATATCTTTAAAAGGTCTTTTTCTTTAAAAGACTTAAGAGAATGAAGTTCTAAAAGACCAGACAGGCCATAAGCATTAATTTGTTCGAAAACAAATCGTTGATCAAATTTTAGATTTGAAAAAGAAACACCAGTTAAATCATTATTGACTATAAAATGCTCAATAATGGTCTTCGTTAGATTCGTGTAGTCTATTTCTTCAAAAATCTCAGGAATAGATCTAAGAACTAAGGTATGCTCATCAAGTCTTTCAATCTCAAGGCCCATTTTGTTTAATTCTAAAAGCAATTCTGCTTCATTAGTTATTTTTTCAAATTTAAAAGGCTCTGAAATTAGTAGAGGAAGTGTTTGAATATGCTCTTTAGTTTGAAGTTTTTTTAATATATCTTCAAGAACAATATTCATATTTAAAAAGTATCTCTTTTCAGTTACTGAATTATCTTTAACTAAATAAATCATTCCAGCTAAGTTTTCTATTTGAAGGTCCGCTTTACTCTTAAATAAGTTACTCTGGCCAAAACTTGAGTTTTGATAAGTGTTACCAAAGGATGATTCTTTATGTTCTGTTTGATGATTTAATCTTCCAAGCTTTTCTAAGATTGACTCTGTAGAATGAGGTTGATCATTATTTTCAAATTCTATTTCCTCTGTAGA
>NZAF01000046.1 GCA_002686115.1 Halobacteriovorax sp.
TCTTCGATGACAATATCATAGTACTCTCGTGCTTTTTCAAACTCTCTTTTGCGATACAAGTCTTCGGCTACAGAAAAGATATTAAATCTCGTCACAACCTTAACTTTATCCTCTGAGGTTTCCTCCACTAGAGATTTTGCCTCCATAATCTCCTTAGGACTTACGCTTAATTTTAGAATATCTTGAATTATAGATTCTCTCTTTTCAGAACTTATAAAATCTATTTTTTTTATATTGATTAGTCTTCTAACTGATTTTTGATATTTATCATTCTCGAGAGAAAAAATTATTTTTCTTTGTTGCCAATACGGTAAACTATCAAATTTCTCAGTAAGAAATGAATAGAGCTTATCATCACTCCAGTTACAAAGGCTTATTTCATAATGTTTTAATAGTGATTTTGCATATACATCTTCAGAAGCTTGAAGTTTTTGTACAGAAGAACAATTCTTAACCCTCCCCTCAAGGATTTGAGAGAATAGAATGATGTTTTCCTCAAGTTCAGAGAGATCCTTCTTCTCATTTAATTTTTCAAATTTTAGATTTGGCAAATGATTAAAACCACTACAAGAGGTAATAAGTAATATAAGAAAAGGGATTATTGTTTTCATTAGATAAAACTTATACCATCACCCTGACTAGATAGACGAGATGATTTTTTTACCCCTTTATACCTATTAAAAGTAAATTCCAATGACTCTCGAACATTTGGCAGCTTTACTCTCATAAAGCCCTCGACATTCGTAACGTCTAATTTGAAATGTAATCTATTATCACTTGGAGCATTTGCATGTGCTGATGCCATAACTGGATATGCCCATCTCGTCCTACTCACACCATGGTCAGTCTCACCAAAGACATCTGCATATGTCTTAATGAATTCATAGTAAGTCATCTTATCATTAGAGCTAATTTGAAAAAGTCTATTCTGAATACCTTTTTCAATTGCTAGCTTAATAATCATTCCAAGATAGTATACATCCAAAAAGCCCGTTGAAACGTAGTCATCAATTTCTATATTTGCTCTTTCATTAATCAGTCTTTGAAACTTCTCAAAAAAGGTTTCCTTGGTTCCATTTATGCCTCTTCCATAAAGTCGACAAACTCTAAAGACGAGATAATTCAGCGAAGTCTTTTGAATATAAAATTCAGCTGATGCTTGGGTCTTTCCATACATTGTGTTTGGATCTGGAATATCCATCTCTAGATACTGCTTGTCTTCACCTGCAAATACAAAGTTTGATGAAATATAGATAATCTGTGACTTATATCTTTGACAATATTCTGTCACATTAAATAGGCCACTAGTATTTAAGGCGTCTGCTCTTTCTTCATCAAGAGCACAATCGATAATTGATGACATTCCCACACAATAAATTGTTATATCTGGCTTTGTTGCAAAGAGAACAAGCTGAACTTCTTCCTTGGCCAAAACATCGCAAGGAAGCATCAGTACGCCAGGTATTGTTATATGAGTTTTATGATAAGTTCCGACGACTCTATAATCACGACTAAAAAACTCAGCTAAGCTTGAACCTACAAAGGATGAAATTCCAAAAATAAGAACTGTCTTTCTTTTAATAATTGGTTCTTTAGTTAATGGTGATTCTTGATCATTACTCATGTATTTATAGTAACGTAATTGGAGATTTTTTTAAATCAGGCAGAGTGAGTCACTTCCTATTGAAGTAGGCATAAAGAGAGGAAGGCGACTACGATCAATTCCGATCTGTAGTCACCTAAGTATGATTTATCTATTGTATTAGCGACAATGCGATATTCGGTGCTTGGTTTGCCTGAGACAATACCGAAGTACCCGCCTGAACCAGGATGTTATTCTTCGTCAACTTCGCGCTTTCCGAAGCAATATCCACATCTCTGATTCTTGAGTTCGCAGCACTCAAGTTTTCATCACTTACACCTAAATTATTAATTGTCGATGTAAGCCTGTTTTGTAACGCACCCATATTGGCCCTAACGCCGTTGATCTGCACAAGTGCATCATCCAGTTTTTTGAGTGACGTTTGTGCCCCTTCTTTAGAGGCAATTGTTTCTGCAGAGATCCCGAGCGAAGCAAGTGTCGCGTCTGAGCCAGTGCCATCGTAGACCAGTCGATCCAGTATAGGATCGTTTCTCGTGCCAACCTGAAACTCAAGTCTTCCGCCAGTTCCATCAAGTAATTTGATCCCATTAAAGTCAGCAGACCTTGAGATTCTGTCGATCTCATCTTTAAGGTTTTGAAATTCAATGTCAGCGAACTTTCTCTCTTCTGCTCCAAGCGTGTCGTTTGCTGCTTGTACAGAGAGTTCACGAAGTCGAATGACGATGTTTGAAATTTCACTTAATCCACCTTCTGCTGTTTGAATGAGTGAGATTGCATCATTTGCGTTTCTCTTTGCTTGTCTCATTCCTCTAATTTGGGCCTTCAAATTTTCACTGATGGCCAAACCAGCTGCATCATCTGATGCTCTTGTTATTCGTTCTCCCGAAGATAACTTTCTTAAATTATCCGAGATGTCTCTATTAGTTGTTGCTAAAGTACGTTGTGCCGATAACGACGAAACGTTCGTATTAATTCGTAATCCCATTCTTAGTCTCCTTCAATCATATAAAACCTCCTGTTTTGAAGACGCAAATCATCCTTTTTAGCGTCAGCCCATTTGTTATTATTATTTAGTTTCAATCAAAAATTGTCGCTTATACCTATGCACGCATCTCTGCCTGCGCTAGTCACTAGATAAACCATACTTACTTTTTCCTCTTATATAGTTTTATTCAGTGACAATTTAAGGTTGCAGTCTTAAATCGTCTGAACTTTATTATCCAGTTGTTCCCAACATTTTTGACTCCTTTAAAAGTGCTATTTAAATATTTTTTAAGCTTATTCAAGCAAACGTTGAGCTTTATTAGCTCGACGCTGCCTGAATGAGACTTAGGGCACTCTGTGTACTTGAGTTCGCTTGGGCGAGAACCGAAGTACCAGCAGTCATTAAAATATTTTGTTTTGTTAAGTTCGCTGTCTCAGACGCAATGTCAGTATCTCTTACTCGAGAGTTGGCAGCTGAAAGGTTCTCAATACTTGTCGCGATATTGTTAATCGTCGACTGAAGTCTGTTTTGAAGAGCACCAAAGTCAGCTCTAATACCTGAAACTGAAACAATTGCTTGGTCAATTGAAGATAGCGAGTTCTGAGCTGAAATTTTATCAGCAACAGAAGCTAAATTCAGACCAAGAGCAGCTACGTTAACGTCTGCTGAAGAAGCATCGAACGTTAATCTATCTGATATAGGGTCATTTCTAGTACCGATTTGGATATCAAATACAGCACCTGTACCATTTAATAGTGGTACTCTGTTAAATTCTGTTGAGTTTGCAATTCTATCAACCTCAGAAGTTAACTGTTCAAATTCAACATTAAGGAACTTTCTCTCCGTCGCACCAATAGTGTCCGAAGCTGCTTGTACTGCAAGCTCTCTAAGTCTAATAAGAATGTTTGAAACTTCCCCTAGCGCACCTTCAGCAATTTGAACAAGTGAAATACCATCTTCAGCATTTCTTTCTGCTTGTCCTAAACCTCTAATTTGTGCTTTTAGGTTTTCTGAAATCGCAAGACCTGCGGCATCGTCTCCGGCCCTGTTGATCCTTTGTCCTGAAGACAATCTCTCTAAGGACTGTTGCATTCCTAAACGTGTTCCTCTTAAATTCCTCTGGGCATTTAGAGAGGCAACGTTTGTGTTAATTCGTAATCCCATTACATCCTCCTTGATTGGGTAACTGCCATGACTCCTTCACAACAGCGCTCTTAGACATACATGTCCCGAGCATTACAAGTTTCTTATCGCCTCGCTAAAATTCTTTTTAAAAATTTTTTATGATTATTTAGAAAAGGGAAAAAAATTCCCTCCCGACATTTAAGACACTGAAATCACTTGTGTAATTTATCTAAAAAGAAGAGCTTTCTATGATTTCTTTCATTTCTTTATTAAGTTCTTCAAGAAGAAAGTTTTGATTTGTAGTCTCATAGAACTTTTGAAGACTGTCATAATGAGACATTAAGCATCTCATCGACTTATTAGTGATATTTTTTTCTTTTGAATACTTTAGAGCTCTCTTGAGTGTAAAGATAAGAAAGTGCCTTGAGACTGGCTTTGGTAATACTGCAAAGGCTCCTGCATCATCTAACTGTTGAAAGAGCTCAACACTATCAAGACCAGTTATAAAGACAAAAACACTATTAATATTTAAATTCTTTAAAGCTTCAAAAAATAAATGACCATCAATCTTAGGCATTAAAACATCTGTCAGTATAACTCCAGGAGGAGTCTTCCTACAAAAGCTTAGAGCTTCAACAGGATCAGAGAAACACTTGAACTTATAATTTAGCTTAGAAAATGACGTCTCATACAGCTTTAACAAATCGACATCGTCATCAACAACAATAAAGTCACAATGCTCTTGCTTAATACTCTCACCACTATTTACATGAGGCTTTATAATTTCATCAAAGGCTTTTACATGAGTAATCTTTACGTTTTCTTCTTCTTCCCCATTTATAATACTTCTTATTTTATCGCTTATATCGAAAAGATATGAAATTACACTCTCCCTATCTCTACTTGAGAGGTCAGTGAATTTAAAAGTTGATAAGAAGTCCTCTGTTTTATGAATATCGTTTGTTAGTCTTTTATAAGGATAAAATGAGCTCGCACCTTTAAGGTTGTGTAATACTCTTAAAATATTTGTGGAAGAAGTAAGAACAGATTCCTCAGACTGAGTATTTAGAATATCTAAGAAGTTCTTTTCTAATTCATCTAAAAGCTCTCCGGCCTCAATTATAAATTGATCTTCCATCTCCCATCCCCTTATAAATAAAAGAATTTAAATGTATCTTAATATTTTGGGTTTGCCGATATGATAAATATCATTTCTTTACAATGTGATGTAGCTGAGAGCCGTTGAAATCCTTAAGCATTACCTAAATGGCTGAAAGTATTGACAACATTTCTAACTAATCTAGCCAGCAGACGTAGTTTTTGTCGTAGGGATGAACATACATCTCTACACGTATGAGCACGTCGTTCTCTGTGAATAATTCGATTTTCTTATTAATTTCTTTTGAGCTACAGAAATTTGTCTGACTACATAAGAAAGAAACTTCCGGATCTTTTGGCTTCTGGGTCAATGAGTAAACCCCTGACTCATCAATTGACTGACTTGGGACATCAATGAGAACCAGATCATCCTTACCAAAGCGCCTCTTAAAATTAGTCTCCACTTTAATCATTCCATCATTAAGATGTTCAATATAAACAGAACACTCTCCAGACTCACCTTCAAACTTCATCTCTTTGTAGCGCCCAAAGAACTCTCCTTCCACAGGAAGGGCATAAGCATTAGAAATAATTAGAAGTATGGCCAGAGTTAAAGATTTCAAAAAAAGACTCCTTTGGATTTAGTTTATCAATTAACAGAGTCTAGTTTGTTAGAAATGTAAAAAGGATATTGATGTTAATTTTTTTTACATCTTAAAGTGTCTTTCCCAAATAAGTTTAAGTATTTAAAATTATATAGGTTTAAACCCTGAATTCTGTTCAGTCGTGTCTGGAAATCATAAAGTTTTACTAGTTATAGTTTTATTTGCCAGACGTTGGCACTCTAAAGTACTTCGTACTTTAAAGCACCTAAAAAATAGGTGCAATTTAAGTCGTAGACTTATGTTGTGCCCAAGTCCGAGCTAGATAGCTTCGAAATTGAACAGTATAGAGGCGAGGACTTATTATTTATACTGTTTAAAATATTTCAACAAATACTGAGAAGATCCCATCTTAAAAAGTAATTTGCTGAGCGTAGATTACACTCCCTTGATATCCTTGCTGAATATTTTTATTTGTATAAACACAAGCATTAGATTGTAAGTTTTGATTGTTTAAGACACTACTTGCCTGAGCGCTATCAGGGTAGACGGTGTAAGTACCACTACTAGTTGCAAGAACATATGAGTTTGTCCCTCCACTATTTCCATTTCTATAGTACAAAGTTCCGCAAAAATTATATTGATAATCACCATTATTATTAACTGTCCCACTTGCTCCAAGAGCTATCGATTCTGCGTAGAAAACATATTGACCAGTAGTTTGAGCACTTAATGTATTTGAGTAAACACAAGCCGATTGACCATTTGATAACTGATTTAAAGTATTTGATGTCTGTGCATTTTGCGCTGAGATTGTGTAAGTGATTCCATTTGATGTTAAGCCTACAGCATAAAAAGAGTTATTAAATCCAGACTGTCTATTGACGACTCCGCACAACGAATATTGGTACTGACTATTATCAGCTTGAGAAGAATTTTCATCATCCCCACAAGATATTAATAAAAAGAAAAGAATTACATATAATACTTTATTCATGAACGACTCCAATAAAGCCCTATCGTCTTNATCAGTTATAAACTNAANNTTATTTNTTTNATTTATTTAAATTCCAATATTTAGTGAACAATNAGTGGNTTGTGATATCATAATGGTGAAATGGAAAAAATNATACAAAGCACATTGGCCAAGTCTCCAGAGTATTATAAGGATGTCATAAAGCTTATTGAAGAATCTTTAAACTATGAAGCTAAATATAGTTTTGAAAAAGACTTTTGGCCTTTAATCAATCCAAACAATCATAAGAACTGTCATATTTTGATAGATAAGAAGTCTGATAAAGTCGTTGCACATATTGGTGTAAAAAAAAGAGATATTAGAGTAAAGAGAAATAAATATCCCGTCATTTTACTCGGTGGAATTGTTACGGATAAAGACTATAGAGGACAAGGACATTTCAAAAATCTTTTCAATGATATTATAAAACACTATGAAGACAAGTGCGCTTTTTACTTACTGTGGAGCGAGAAAGATTATCTTTATGAAAAGTATAGTTTTTTTGAATTTGGAACAATTATTCAAACAGGTAATCAAATCTTTGACGAAAAAAAAGCAAATGAACTCGGCTTTATAAAAAAAGAACATACAAAGCTTAACGAACAAGAAAAAATTGAAGTCAAAGAACTTCATGACAATAACTATAAAAACTATATAAGCTTCAATAGAAAAGCACGCGATTGGTATGACGTTTCTCAAATAAAGTCAACTGATCTCTATATCAAGCATAAGGATCAAGAAAGACAAAAAGAAGTCATCGCATACTTCTATGTAAATAAAGGACAAGATCTCAAAGATATTATCCATGAAGTTTCATTCTTCTCTGATGAAGATATGATTGAAAAGCTAAGTCCATTTAAATTATGGCTTCCAGAAAAGCATCAAAGTTACATCGAACATCAACACGCTCTCTACATAGGGCTATTAAGAGTTGGTCAAAAAGAGAAATTCACTTCTTTCATTCAAGATGTATATTCAAATGATATTTTCATCAAAAAAATGAGTGATGAAAGTGTCATTTTTGAATTTAAGGATAAAGAGTATAATGTGACTCTAAAAGACTTTATTCAACTAACACTAGGGCCAAAGCCAGCTGAAGAATTTGTCCGCTACTCTCCCTGGATTGTTATATCTGGTCTTGATAGCATTTAAAATTTAAATATGTTTTTTGCGGCCTTAAAAGTATTAACATATGCAGAAACAGTTTCACTTATATTCTTTGCATATCCTCCACCTATAACGAATGAGATTGGTACGCCATGCTTTTTAGCCAGATCAAAAATAATCTTATCTCTTTCTAGAACCCCATCGTGAGAAATATTTAAAAGTCCCAAATGATCATGACTTAAAATATCAACTCCCGCTTGATAAAGGATGAGATCAAAACTACTAACATCAATTGTTTTAAGTTCTTTATTTAAAAGTTCTAGATAAAGGCCATCTTCACTATTTTTAGGAACTGGAATATTTATATGAGTTTCTACTTTTCGATACGGATAATTTTCAGCACAAAACATATCAAAAATCAAAACATTCTTATCTTCGTTTAAAATAGATGCGTTACCATTACCTTGGTGAACATCTAGATCTATGATCAAAACTTTCTTGTCTCTATTAAGACGAGAAATGACTGCAAAGTCATTAAAGAAACAGTACCCCTCACCTGAGTCATAATGAGCATGGTGAGTTCCACTAGATAGGGCGGCACTTACACCGTACTCTAATGCCAATTCACTAGCTCTAACAGAGGCGCCAATACTAGCCATGGTTCTTATAACCATTTCATTCGTTAATGGTAGACCAATTTTTCTAGCTTCTTTTCTCTCAAGTGATAAATTTATAATTTGATCAACGTATTCTTGATCATGCGCTAAGTATAAGTGTTCCACTTCGATAGGCTTAGACTCTTCTAATTGAGACTTACAAACAATAGCATTCTCAATCAAACTCTCTCTAAGCAGTCTATACTTCTCCATTGGGAAACGATGTTTTTCTCCTAGAGAAACTTTATATGTATCAGAGTAAATGAATTTGGTCATCGTTACTTCTTTTGAAGACCTACAAAGACGAGAAAACTCGCAGCCCCCCAAAAGATATATGTCATGGCCGGTAGGTCGTTCATTTTGGCATTGGCTAAAGTCGATGTATCGACAAGCGTTGCTCCTGTATAAAATAATATACTAGCAATAATACAATAACCTAAAAAGATGATAGCGTTAGACAAATTATCGAAAGCTCTTTCGACGCCTAAATGCTTAAGCTCAAATGCATAGCCATTCTTTGCCCACTCTTTAGAAAACCACTTTATGTGTCTTGGCAGACTTCGAGCACTCAATAAGATATCACGAGCCAGCCAGCCCGCATCTTCAGTCAAAGCTTCTTTATTAAAATTAGACTTGATAAGACCATCTATGTCTTTTTCTAAAATTTTAAAAATATCAAAATCAATCCCAAGGCTTTTACCAACACCATCGAGTGTCATCAGTGCTCTAAATACAACATACCATTCACGGGGAAGGAAAATCTGATGTTCACGCAATGTTTTTACAATTGACCTTAAAACAATACTAAAATTAGTTTGCTGAACTGTAAGACCAATGTGTGGACTTAGGGCGTATTTAATATCGCTAATTAATTTATCGACATCAGGAACTGTTTCAAACTCTGCAACATCTAAAAACTCATAGACAAGATTTTCAAAATTATAAGTTAGAATAGAATAAATAATTGCTAAAAAGTTTTGTCTACCATTTCTTGAAAGACTTCCAACAAGACCAAAGTCAATCAGAGCAATTTTCTTATCTCTTGTATAAAAGAAATTTCCGCCATGTAGATCAGCGTGGAAAAAACCTTCGTTTAAAAATGTTTTTATAAAGACATCAACGCTCGTATCAAGCTTAGTTCTTAACTCTTCAATAACTTCATTTATTTTTTCTTCATCACTAAATGGAGTCCCATCAATAAGTTCCATTACAAGAAGATTATCTTTAGTGTATTCTGAATATATTTTAGGAATATAGAAACTATCTCCATCATATTTTTCAATTATTTTTCTAAGTTTTTCACAATTATTTGCTTCAATGTTGAAATTCAATTCATTATGAAGAGACACTGCAAAATCTTGCAATATTTTTGAAATCCCTAGAAACTTGATCTCCTCACCGGCTTTTTCAGACTGCTCTGCTATAAATTGTAAAACTGATAAATCTGTTTCAATCGATCTCTCTATTTCTGGCCTTCTAACTTTTAATACAACATCTTCACCAGTTTTGAGTTTTGCTTTATAAACAAGTCCAATTGATGCTGTCCCAATTGGCTCTTCGATAATGATTGAAAATACATCTTCTGCTTTTCTACCAAGAGATTCCTCAACCTGCTCTCGTACTTCTGAAAAATTTAGAGGACTCACTTTATCTCTAAGCAGCTGCATTTGCTTTATAAAGTCATCGTTGAAGATATCTTCTCGTGAGCCTAGCAACTGACCAAACTTTACAAACGCAGGACCTAGCTCTTCAAAACTAAGCTTAAGCCTAACGCCAATAACCTCACCCCAAGAACTCTCTCCTCTTTCTTGGATCTCATCTTTAACTCTTTTCTTCGTTGACTTTGGTAAAGCGAAATTGGGAATTTTTAAAAGTACGTTCTTAGAAATAAATTCATCCAGTCCATGACTGGCAAAGACAGTGACAATTTCTCGAAGTCTTCCAATATTACGTATGGTCTTAGTAAGATTCACACCCGTACTTATTAGGCCCATAAAAATCCTTTGTGTATACTGTAGTTTAACACTATCAAGCACCGCGTAATAGTTGGCAAAAATGTCGGATAAATGGTAAAAAATAGGACTGAAATGAAAAAATTGATAATTTTACTATTCCTCTCAATCACCTTTGTCCAAAGAAACGCTTTGGCGAATGAAGCATGTAGTAGAATTGCAATTATTAATCAGCAGGAGTTTCTTGTCGACCCCAACCTTAACAGAAAGGGTGAGGGGCTAAGGTTTTACTTAGCACGTGATGAAAAAGCGAAAGAACTTCTTGAGAAATATCAAAATACCAGTGACCAAAGACTTAGATCTGCCATCATTGGAACTTCTGGCGCCCTGATGCTTCTTGGTTCAACATTTGTGAGCGGTGGAAATAATAAACAGGCACTTGTTATTGGTGGTATTTCCACTATATTTATTAATTTTCTTGTCAGTAAAACAATTGATAATAATAACGAGAAATACTTGATTGAAGCTGTTCATGAATATAATAAAAGGCGTGAACCAAAGATATATTTTAAATCAAAAGATGGTGAAGTTACTGAACCAAAGATGTATCTAGAAAAAACTTGGAGTTTTTAATGACAGAAGAAGCCAAAGTAAAGTGTCATTCATGTAAAAAAGAACTTGAAATTGATGTTAATTCAAGAATCTCTCTAAGCGAAGAATGCGAGTACTGCTACGCTGATCTTCATGTATGTAAAATGTGTGAGTTTTACGACCCGAAAGTGTATAATGAATGTCGTGAAACAAATGCAGAAAGAATCGTAGAAAAAGATAAGAAGAACTTTTGTGGATATTTTAAACTAACTGGCTCGGAAGATGAGGACACGAAGAAAAGAAACCTCATGGATGCTGCCAATTCACTCTTTAAGGACTAATTTATGGCAAACCCTATTACAAAAAACGGAATGGATAAAATTGAAGAAGAACTCAATCAACTTATTAAAGTTGAAAGAGAAGAGTTAAAAACAGTTATTGCTGAAGCCAGAGAACTAGGTGACCTTAAAGAAAATGCTGAATATCATGCCGCAAAAGAAAAACAAAGTATTATGGAAGGTAGAATTGCTCAGCTTCAAGGGATCGTTGCAAGCAGTGAAGTCGTTGACCCTTCTCAAGTTGAGTCAGATAAAGTTGTTTTTGGAGCAACAGTAACGATTCTCAATGTTGAAACTGATGAAAGTACAACTTATCAAATTGTTGGTGAACCTGAATCAGATATCAATCAAGGAAAAATCTCTTATAATAGCCCTCTTGGTAAAGCTCTTATTGGAAAAGAAGAAGGCGATGAAGTCATCGTTAAAGCGCCAAAGGGAGATATTGAATACGAGGTAGAAGAGATTGAGTACAAGTAATCTTGATCTCTCAGATTCTATAGCTAAGCTATACAAAAAACCAACTAAGTCTGCACAGACTCTTATGGAGTCTGGAATAGAGACTATTGAAGACCTCTTGTGGGT
>NZAF01000047.1 GCA_002686115.1 Halobacteriovorax sp.
CATGTCTTTTTCATGATGTCGGAAAGATGAAACTTCCTCCTGAAATCGCAAAAATGAGACCTGTAGATATGGATGATGAGCAGCTTGCTCTCTATCATCAGCATCCTGAATTTGGAGTTGAAATCGTTGATAACCAAAGACAGATATCTAATTCAGTCAAGCAGATCATTATGCAACATCATGAGTCTTATAATGGGACAGGATTTCCACTTGGCATAAAGTCTAGTAAGATACTGACTTTAGCTAATATTGTCGCATGTGCAGATGACTTTGTTCATATCATGATTGATGAGAAAGTCTCACCCGTTGATGCTTTAAAGAAAATGCTTACCAATAGAGATCAGGTTGCAAGGTACAATTCAATGATTGTTGAAAACTTTATTAAGGTATTCACAGACCCTGATAAGATTTTAAAAGACGAAAAGAAAGTTTCGTAATCTCTAGTAAATAAACTTCTTGAAATTTCTTGCTTTAAAGTGTCTTGTTTTTTTGTAGAACAATTTATAATTTGATTTTGAAACGAGGAAAGGGTGTTGTCTATTAGAAGCACTTATAAGGAAATTTTGTCTTTCTTCAACTTTTACATCCTTAATTGATCTAATAAGGCTTGTTATTTGGTAGTTAACTTTTTCACCACTTTTTAAGGTCATTGATATAGAATAAAGTGGCTTTTCTAAGTAGCGATCAATATCTTTTTGCGTCTCTTCATCTCTTTTATCAAGAATAAACTTTGTATTTATCGATAATATCTCTTTTAAATAATTTTGAACTTTTTCAGTATCAAGAAGCGTTTTATTGTCATACCAGTTATTATCTTTGAAATTAAAATTGATTCTTTCATTATTATTTCTGTCTTTGATATTTAGTGAACTAATATCAGCGACATTAAAGTTAAAAATTCTAGAATCAACGAGGCTTGCAATATCCACTTTTTCAAAATTAAAGTTATATAATGTAATGTGATAAATTACGTCTTCATTACTAAATGTCATATAGGTTGATTTATCAATAGGGTTGACTAGTCCAAATGAGAGACTTCTCGTTTTCTCTTTTAGTGGGGATAAAGTGAGTTCAACAATTGGCTTTTCAAGAGAGAAGTTAATTAAATTAATCTGATCTTTAGGGAAGATTCTCTTTATTTTAATTTCTTTTAAAGATGAAAGCATTTCATTGATGATCTGGCTATTGGCATCGATTGTTCTAGGCTCTTTTAAAACCCAAGTATTATTTGATTTTGATAGAGAAAAATTACCTAATTCAGTTTTAAGCTTAACGCTGTTTACCTTATCTATTTCTTCTGAAGAGAAGAGAAATTGATATCTTGATAACTGTCTTGAGCTGATAATGGGGGCTTGAAAAAACTCACTAACAAGAGATGAGACTGTAAGTGCTAATATAAAGAAGCCTAAAAGTAAGTTTGAAAAATTATTCCTAACAATAACCATGATTAATGGTACTTCTGATTATTCCAAATCGTCAAAGATATCAAAGTCATCACCACCACTTTCTTCTTCTTTTTTCTCTGGTACAGCAATCTCTTCAATAGCTGGCTCAATAGACTCTACAAAGTTTCTAAGAATCGTTCTTTCACCTGGCTTCAAGTATGAAAATTGCACACAAACGCGGTAAGGGTGCTTGTTCTTTGAGATGATACGACTTTTCATATTATATGTTCGGCAATAGCGAACAACGGCATTCATGAGAAAACGCCTTGGGACAAGAAAATCAATAACAATACTTTGTCCTTCAAGAAATTGCTCATTCGAGAAGAAATACATTTCATTCATATAGATTTCAGAAAGAATCGCTCTTCCTGAGTACATTGAAGACTCAGGAATACGTGGTCTTCTCTGTTTTAATAACGTCTTTCCATTTTCAACCGCTGGCTCAACTTCTGACTTGATAACTTCTTGTTCTGTACTAGTTTCTGGAATTTCACCACCACTCTCTAACAGAGCATCAATGTCATCTTGTGATTGCTCACCACCTTCAGCTTCCCCAGCTTCTTGCTCTGCTTCTTCGCCAGACTCTTCATCTTCTCCAGCTTCAGCTGCGGCCAGTGCCTTTGCCATTTCATCTTCACCAAAGTCATCAAGTTCAGATGCATCCTTAACACCTTCTTCACCTTCAGAGTCACCGATGATATCACCAGTTTCTTGATACTCCTTAATAAGATCAGTTAGTGGGGGAATATTATTAGGATCACTAAAACGGTCTTTGACAACGGCTTCTATCTCATCACGTAGACGCCAAATGCGAAGGGCAATCTTTTTAACAAAAACGGGATCTGTACTACCACCATGAATCATTGAAAATATTCCTGTAAGAACTGTTGTTTCTCTAACATTTTCTCACAATTAGGCTAACTTTGCATTATTAAAGGGGAGTGCAAAATTTACCTCATGACGCAAAACAAAAAATACCGATAGCATTTAAATATATTCAACATAGTTTTGATTTATTTTTAATCGGTTAGGAAGACCAGTTAAAAAAGTATCGCAGATTAGGAGGATCATATGCACAAAACTGCACTAGGCCTAAGTCTTTTAGGAGCAATGGCCATGAATGCGCAAGCAGAGCTTGCTGAACACGTACCAGGGGAAGTTATTGTAAAGCTTAAGAGTGGAGTGAATAAATCATTCTTAAACGATAAGAGCAACGGACTTTCACTAAAGAAGCAAGTTAGAGATAACTTAATGGTAGTTAACTTTGATAGCGCACTTAAGGGTGGAATTGAATCTACTCTTGCTGAACTTAACTCTATGCCAGAAGTTGAGTACGCAGAACCTAACTTTATCTATAAAATTGTAAAGCCAATTACACATAAAGATATTGTTTCTGATCTTCTAAAGACAGATGATCAAACATATAACACTCCAGTTGATGCTAAATTTGGTCAACTTTGGGGACTTCATAACACAGGAAATAACACTCCAGGTGGAGATCGTGGTGTTGCAGGAGCTGACGTTGATGCACTAAGAGCATGGGGAATCACTAAAGGTGATAGATCAATTAAGATTGCTGTTATTGATACAGGTATTGATTATAGACACCCTGATCTTGCAGATAATATGTGGGTAAACGATGCTGAACTTAATGGTCAACCAGGTGTTGATGATGATGGTAACGGTTATGTTGATGATATCCACGGTTATGACTTTGCTAATAATGACGGAGATCCAATGGATGGTCACTCTCACGGTACTCACTGTGCAGGGACAATTGGTGCTTCTCACAACGCTATTGGTGTAGCAGGTGTGATGGCAGATGTTGAATTTGTTGGTGTTAAATTCTTAACTGATAGAGGTTCAGGTTCTACTGCAGATGCAATTGAATCAATTGATTACGCAACGAAAGTTGGTGTTGATATCATGTCAAACTCTTGGGGTGGTGGCGGAAGGTCACAAGCTCTTCACGAAGCTATTGAAAGAGCAAATGCTGAAGGGATTATCTTTACAGCAGCTGCTGGTAACTCTTCAACAGATAACGACTCTAGACCACATTATCCTTCAAACTATGAAGTGGATAACGTAATTTCTGTTGCAGCTTCAACTTCAGCGGATACTCTTGCTTCTTTTTCTTGTTACGGTAGAAGAACAGTTCATATCGCAGCTCCAGGACATAAGATTCTTTCAACAACTAAGAATGGTGGTTACGCTTCTTATTCTGGAACTTCAATGGCGACTCCACACGTAACTGGTGTTATCGGACTTTTACTTGCTAACGAAGGAAGACTAAATCCATTAGACGTAAGAAATAGAGTAATGCAAACTTCTGAGCCAGTACCTGCTCTTAGAGGGAAAACTATTAACGGTGGTAGAATTAACGCTTATAACCTTCTTACAAATACTATTCCAGATAGAGATGAGCCAAATCCAAATGACTGGGAAACAATTTCAGTAAATGTTTGGGAATCAAACCACCCATATGGTGATAATGTAAATGAAGAAAGAGTTTTTGAAATTGCTGGTGCAAAGTATATGAGACTTGTTGTTAAGAGATATGATCTTGAAAATAACTATGACTTTCTTGTAATCACTGATAGTAATGGACAAGAGGTTGAAAGAATCTCTGGTGCAGGAAGTGATTATGAATCATTTCATGTAAGTGGAGACTCAATGACAGTGAGCTTTAGATCAGATTCATCTGTGAATAAGTGGGGATTTGTTATTGAAGAGATTCAAGTTCAGTACTAAGAATTTATACAATTCAAATTATAATGAGGGCCTCTTTTTTGAGGCCCTTTTTTATTTAAATTCTTTTACGTTTAGAATATTTTGAAAGGTTATTGTATTTCTTTTAAAAGGTCCAAAGTTGATATTGAGGTCATGAGAAAAACCAAGAATAGGTAAGTATAGAGGATCAACAGTGTCAAAGGCGAGAAGTAGCTTGTTGCCTTTTGCAATATCATAGGCCGTTGCAACTAATTCAAAGTCTAAGACAATTTCTTTTTTTGGTTTTAAGAATGCCTTTGTCATCACGCCATGGGTAATTAGCTTTGCGACACCTTTTTGATTAACTTCATAAAGATAAGCGACTAATTGAATCTCATCCGACTCTGGAGTTACGTGGATTTTTATTTTAGGGATACCTCTTATTTTCATTTCTTCAGATAGTTCTGAGCTTTCATAAGATAAAGAGTAAGGTGTATTTAACAGACGACTATATCTCATAACAGGCAGCTTAAAATGAGCATTCATAATTGCTGAGGCTACAGGTATACCAGTTGTGGCAAGTGTTTCAACGCCTGACCTTATATAATCATTTCTTCTTGATAGATTTGTATTTAGTCTATTAAGAGCTCCTTTAAAGACGAGAGTATGTGGTGATAGGTGAAATNTTGTGTTGTCATTTTCNGNTTTNAAAAGGCCTTGATCTTGGTAGNTCTCTCTTTNATGCTTAAGTGAGGTCAGAAGACTAATTTCATTAAGATTATTTTTTGGAGTGATCCCTTTAAGCCAATAATCAAACCACTCATGGGTTTTTTCAAATGTATAATTTCTACTAAGAATGAGACCAAGTCCCTCAGCACTTGCATGTGTTCCTTGATTTAATTCAAGTCTTTTTGGGACAGTCAGTTTGTTATAAAAGTTAATAACAGAATTTGGTTGAAATAGGTTATCGCCAAAGCTATTCGATATAAAAACTGGAGCATTTCTTTTGTTAATTTTTTCTATGACATTAAGAGGGCTTCTTTTTTCGGCCCACACCCTTGCTTCATTAATTCCATCTTGATCAAAAATGTCTTTAAAGAGTTCAAAAATCTCTGGATCAATTTCGCCTGTAAAAAAACCAGAGCCTACAAGAAGACTTGTCCAAAAAGAGCGTAAGGTGTCATTTCCAAATAGGGAGTCGGTAAGAGAGCCCCAAGTACTCATGGCAACGCCTGTTTTAATTCTAGGGTCATGGGCCATACCCATGAGAGTCATTCCACTTCCGTAAGATATTCCACTCATTCCAATATTTTCCATATCTGCGTTGGTGTGATCTCTGATCCAGTCTATGACTCGAGAAAGATCGCTCAGATCTTTTTCACCCATGACATTAATTGTTCCGTCAGAACAACCCCAACCACGAGCACTATAACTAAAAACGATGTACCCTTTTTCTGCAAACTTCTTAGCTTGTTTAAAGTATTCATGCTCTTCAAGAAACCAGCTATTCACAAAAATGATGACCGGTGATTTCTTCAATTGATTCTTTGGAGTGAATAAATTTCCTGCGATACTTAAATTATCAAAGGTTCTGACGTAGATTTTATCCGTAAAAGTGTAGTGTGGTGATTTTGGAGCATTAATTTCAAAGCATGTATTAGAAAATACAAAGGTTGAAATGATCGTAGTGATCAATATTTTGATGAGACTTCCTGTTCTCATATGAGCTCCTTTGGGCCTTGTTTCAATAATATTAGGCTTATATGATTCCTGCTTGAGAACCCTTCGTCAAAGGATGTGAGAGAATATCAGGGGCAGGTGACATAAATGTCATGGGCTGTGCTCAAAAACATCAAAGGCCCACAATTGCGGGCCTAGATCTATTTACGAAATGATTCGAAGTCTTAGCTAATTAAGCGTTCCAAAGGTGCTTATATTTCTTAAGGAACTTTTGTAAAGATCCAACCTTATCAAGAGTTCTAATAGCTCTTGTAGAAAGTCTAAGCTTGATAGTTTGACCTGTAACAGGATCAAAAACTCTCTTTGTTTGAAGATTTGGCTTTTGCGTCATCTTAGTTCTATTTTTTGCGTGAGAAACTTTGTTTCCAACAAGTCTTCTTTTTCCAGTTAAATCACATACACGTGCCATAACAACTTTCCTTTATCAACATACTACCTCACGGTAGGAATTTACTTATTATAGGTGGGAAAATATAGCGAAATCACTTTGAAAGATCAAGTCAGAAGTTACATTTTTATATATTTAATCTTGCAGTTGCGCGACGCGTAACACACTGAGTATTTATTTCCAATTTTTAATAAACTAAAAAACTCTACTAAAAATGATCGATTCAGCCTATTATTAACATAATAAGGATTAGAATTTGAATAGAAAGTTTGCTTTTACGATATTGCTTTTTTGTGTGGGTATTGCCGCGGCCCTTATTTATCGTCGTTATGATAATGAATACAGTCCTCTAAAAACTCGCTCTTTCTATCTTGAAAATAATGATCCAGTGAGATTTACAAAGCGTTTGAGTGATACTGATCAAAAACAATTCGAGGAAGTTCGTGTACAAGAGCCCAAGGAGAATCCAAGGCTTGAGAAAGTTTTCACTAAGTTAGAAAATATAAAATCTAGTTGCGATGCGGTTTATAAGAAAAACCTTGAACAAGATAAAATTATAGATCCAGATTCAGAAATTTTTTCAGACACCAAGCAAGTTGCTTCATTGGTCATGAAAATCTATGAAAATATTATTTTAAATAGAGAGAAGTTAAAAGATATCGTTCCTGAATATCTCACAATTATTAGAGACGAAGAAAAAGTATCTGTGGATAAATTTTATAACTTTATTCAAATGATGATGAGTTGTTTTAGTAGTGATATGTCTTTCTTTGTTGAGACTACTTTTGAAGTAAACAGAAGTGATGAGGATAAGAAGTTCTTTGAAAAAGAGGTGCTCGGCTCACTTATGAAAGTTGTCTATTGGATTGTTTCAGAAGATAGACTTCCTGATGCTCTTCTTTTTTCTCTAAACATCTTTAGAGCGGTTGGAGAGTACTTTGAATATGGGGAAGATTATTTCTCTGAAGTGGATAACTTATATGAGAAAATCACAAATTATGAAGAAGTTTTTTTCTCTGAGTTTGAAGATGTGAAATTTGTCTCTGAGCCAGGGCTTAGGATGGAGAGTTATTTAAGAGAAATGGAAATAATCTCTGATGACTTTAAATTTTTCTTTGATCAACGTTTCCCTGAATATAGATAGGAGATTCTTATGTGCTCAATATGTGAGCGACTTGAAGAGACTAAAAAAGGAAATGATCCTTTTTTAATTCATGAATTTGAAAATTCTTATTTTGTTATAGGTGATCATCAATTCTTTAAAGGTTATTGTCAGGTCATCTATAAAGAATGTGTAAAAGATTTAACCAGTCTTGATTCGAATAATCAATCGAGTCTCTTTTTAGAAGTGATGAGAGCGGCAAGCGCACTTGAGAAAGTGATGAAACCACATCGTATGAATTATTCTTCACTTGGAAATGTAGTCCCACACATTCACTTTCATCTTTTTCCAAGACAAAAAGATGAACTGGATAGTGTCTCTCAGAAAGACCCATGGTTTCATAGTTCTGATTTTTCTAAATTTAAGACAAACTTAAATGAAGCTCAAAAACTAATAAGTTTATTACGCAAGGAGCTTCAGTGAACAGCATTCATGATGTAAGAGAGCACTTTAGTCTTGATAAGTTCTTAAATGCTCGCGAGCTTACTAAAAAGGTTGTCCATCAAGTTCAAAAAAGATGTTTTGTTGGTATGTCCGAAAAAGATGGCCATGAGATTATTGATGATATTCTTAATGAATATCAGTGTGATAAAAAATGGCATCCAAATAAGTTTAGAATTGGGATTAATACGACAAAGACATTTCGTGCGCCTTCAGAAGAGGGTATAAAGTTGAAAGAGAATGATCTTTATTTTGTCGACATTGGACCCGTGTTTGATGGACATGAGGGTGATTACGGTGAAACTTTTGTAGTCGGGGAAGATGATAGCTACTTAGCGATCTCTGAGGCTAGTAAGAAGGTATTTCAAAGTACTCGTAAGGTATGGCTTGAAGAAAGTCTAACTGGAGAAGCTCTCTATAACTTTGCAAAAGTCGAAGCACAAACTCTTGGCTATGAACTCAATGACCGTATGAAGGGACATCGTGTGGGGGATTTTCCTCATCACCTTTTTTATAAGGGTGGAATGATTGAAACTCAAGAAACACCGGCCGATAATTTATGGGTTTTAGAAATCCATCTTATTTCAAAGTGTGGAACTTATGGCGCGTTCTATGAGGATATTTTAAGTAAGAAATTCGATTAATCCTCTCTATAGCTTCTGATTTTTCTTAAATAAGAGTCTGATACATTTAAGGAGTATGCACCAGAATAAACGAGCCATTCATATACTTTAGTTGGTGGGATATCTGGCTTTTTATCAATCACATCATAACAAAAACAGTCTAGCTTATTGTTATTATCATCAATTGCTTCTATCTGAATTCTTCTATATTCATTTTTATTACACTCTATCTCATCAAGCTTTACTAGGTCTTCATTATTAATACTCACAACTAATCCATAAACAATATGTCCCGGAGCATGATACATATCCGCAACTCCACCTTTTCTCACATGAGAATAGCTTGTGTAGCGAATCTCTTTATCATATACGCGTGCTCTGCATATGAGTTTTGCACTTGGGCAGCGACTTTTAATTTGAGAAATGTCCATATTAGAACCAAATCCAAATATTAAATTTTCATGAGGTGCTTTGTCTGGTCCAAATCCACCTCCTCCAGGAGTGCTAATATATATCGACTCAAAAGGTTTCATCTTTTGATAGAAACTCTCTGGTAGTTCATGAAGTTCCCCATCTTTTATAACTTGATTCAGTCCTCTTTTTCCTTCTTCTCCTCCCTCAAGACCTTTTGGAGGAATAAGTCTGGACTGAGTCAGCATACTCACTTCCATTGGTTCTAAGAACTTTATTCTTCTATAAATTCCATCTCCACCGACGAATTGTCCCTGTCCTCCGCTTCCATGTCGAATTCCCATGAGTTCAACAATAACTGGAAAGCGCGTCTCTAATATTTCCGGATCTGTGAGAAGAGAGTTTGTCATATTTGTTTGCACAGCACTTGCGCCATCTCTTCTAAAGGAAGCACCATGACCTCCTGCTAAAGTCTCATAGTATTGGTACTTATCATTTCCAAAACTTAAGTTATTCATCGAACCATGTGAGTGAGCACGAATTTTTAAAACTTCAAAAAGAAGATCACAGAGAGCCTGAGAGGTTTCAACATTTCCAGCAACAACAGGGCTGTCTTTATCTGGAGAAAGCATCGAGTGAGGAGGGATAACTAAGTTTACGGCCCTCATAATACCACTATTAAGAGGAATATTTTCTTTAATAAGACTGCGAAGGGCAAATAATACGGTCGCTTTTACGACAGGTATTGGAGCATTAAAATTATCTTCTTGAATAGCTGATGTTCCATGAAAGTCAAATGTCACCTTGTCTTTAGCGTCTTTATCTTTTTTTAACTCTAAAGAAATTTGTCTTGAATTTGTAATCTTTTTTAAGGCCTTCGTTTCACTTAAGTCTTTAAGTGCTTCTTTGGTCTTAACTTCAGAGTAGTTTAAAATATTGGCCGACATCTTATTTAAATAATCTTTTCCATAACTTTTTGTAAGTGAGAGTATCTCAGAGGCGCCTTTCATATTTGCAGCAAGCTTAGCTTCAATATCGTGTTCATTTAAGGGATAATTTCTAACAGGATATTTACCTGATTCAAGTATTTCTTTTAATCGTGACTTATTAAGAGAGCCATCTTTTGCTATTTTTGTCGGAGCAATAATAACTCCTTCTTCTTGAAGTGATTTACTATTACCAGGCATAGAGCCTGGACTTATGCCGCCAATGTCAGCATGATGACCTCTACTTGCGACCCACATTATTAAGTCACTCTCATTGTAAACAGGAGTGACGATGGTGATATCGGGTAGGTGAGTTCCACCATAGTGGGGAGAGTTGCATATAAAGCTATCTCCTTTTTCAAATTCAAACTCATCAATGATTGACTTGACAGTCTCTCCCATTGAACCAAGGTGAACAGGAATGTGAGGTGCATTGGCAATAAGATCACCTGATTCAGTAAAAAGAGCACATGAAAAATCATTTCTCTCTTTAATATTTACTGACCTTGCAAGCTTTTTTAAAGTGGAACCCATTTGTTCAGCAATAAATTGAAAGCGCTGATAGAAAATTTCAAGATCAATACTTTCATCTCGCTTTTTTTCCTCTGTCTTTTTATTTGAATAATTTAAAATCCAACTGCCGTCTTTATTTTGAGAGGCATCCCAGTTATCTTCAACGACTATTGAGGTGTTATTCTCACTTATAATACTTAGGCCTTTAAGTGCTCTAGGTGCTGTTTCACTTAATTTTACTTTTAGATTATGTGTTCGTTTGATTTTTAAGACTATTGACTCACAATCTATAGAGCTTGGTGAATCAATGCCAAAGACTCTTTTGTAATAGTCCTTGAACTTATCCTGGGCCTTCTGTTCATCTTTTGCTCTTATTTGTACTT
>NZAF01000048.1 GCA_002686115.1 Halobacteriovorax sp.
GGCCTTGAAAGTTTCATTTAGCTCCTTTAATTTGTAAGCAACCTCTGTTTTTTGACTCTTTTTTACAATCAATTTGTTTGCAACAAGAAATGATGATAATTAAGCTCTATCTTTTTTAGTGGAGTTAGAATGAAGAATTTGATCTACCTAGTTACAATCTTAAGTATCTTATCGTGTGGAAGTTCTGATGATAAGGGGAATCAATCAATCACATCAGGAGAGCAAACACTACAGGCTAAGCTAAATACTTATAACGTAAATGCCTCTGAAAGAAAGGCTCTTTTGGAAGACTTTGATAAGCTTAAAAAAGAGCTTGTTGAAATTGAGCAAAAGCTTTTGGTTGAAGCGTTTGAAGATAGAGAGATGTTTTCTGAATATGTTGAAGCAGAAGACAAAGGGCTCATTAGGCTCTTAAGTCATAATTCTTTAACTCAGATAAATGGTGGAGGTAGATATTATTCTTTCTCTAATAGAACGCATGAATATGGTTACGGCTCAGATATAAGTTTTAGTAACGGTGATTTTTCTGTTGGGTTTGCCGGTGCAGACTATGGCTTTTTTACATTAATTGGAGATACAGACTTAGATGATCTCGATTTAGGGCACCCACAGCTTAAGTATATGTTAGAACATAGTCCATCTAATAAAAGAAGGGCTCACCATGATTACTCTAGAGAGGGGAAGACTGTAGATGGCTATGCTTATAAGAATAGAATTAGTGCATTAAATGGAATGACTTATGCTGTAAGATCTGTAAATTATGGAGATTATGACATTCTAGTTGGGTTTCAGGTTGTCAGAAAAGATGAATCTGATGGGAGTGTTATAATTAAGTGGAAAACCATTAAAAAATTTCCTGTAGTGTCCTTTACTGGTCAATAAAACAACCTAATTTATTAAATATTTCAATAATCAAAAAAGCCCTCTTTCGAGGGCTTTAGTATTTTTTTAAGTAAATATTACTATTCAACAATGTACTGAACAGTAGCTGTGATGTTTCTAAGGTCAGTTTTGAAGTGGTTGATGATGAATCTAACTTCACCAGTTAGTTTTTTCTCAGCATCAACTGGGTAGTTGTTGATGTAAGTGAAAACTTGTTCAAAAAGTCCTCTCTTAGTTCCGCTATAATCAAAAGAGATATTTTCTTGTTGGTGGATTCTGTGGCTTCTTATTGTATTAACAGCACTTGGCATACCAAGAGTTGGCCAACCAACAGTAATATTGTATTTGTCATCTTTAGCTTCAAAAATATTGTTGAAGATTAAGATTGGGTTTTCCATTCTTAAAATCTTTCCTCTTTGAAGTTCAATTCTAAGTTTGATGTAACCAAGTCTACCAGTAAGGTGAGCACCAATAGCATAGAGGCTAAGGTTTCTTGTTTGACCTACTAGGTCAAAAGATTGTTGGTTTCTAACATATCTAGTACGGTCTTGATTGTTAGACGCAAATACACTCGCAAAAAGCATAACAGCTAAAAGTAATTTCATTTTTAAACTCGTAAGAATGTGTGTGCCTTCTTATAGGATGTGAGATTGAGCTTGTAAAATTTTCACGGTGCCAAATATGCCCACTCAACTGAGTTTGTTTTATAGCTTAATGGCATCTTCATAAGACATGAAAGGAAAGCATTTGAGTTTGGACTTTGGTGAGCAGTTATAAACTTTAATTCCTCTAACTTTTAAAGTTTCAGAAATTTTTTCAAAACTTTTCATCATTTTAGGATATTCCGTATTGTTATGATTATTTGAACTGTAGTCATGACCAAAGAAGTGAGTTTCCTTTTCTGTGTTATTTAAATCTAAACCTAGAAAGAAAATTTCTTTAAAGCCCATATATGCTGCAAGCTGCAGGGCAAAGTAGCTAATTGTGTAACCACTATAGATCCCTTCTTCAAGGTCCCAGCTAAACCCATTTGTTCCTAGAAGAGTTAGGGGGATACCAAATGGTCTATCCTCTAGCGTGAATAGGTATCGACTATTTTGTAGTTCTTTCTCATATAACTCATAGAGACGATAATCAAAGACGCAATGATAGGTCGCTCTTTCAAAGGCTAAAAAAGATCTATTAAGACCAATTGTAATTCTTCTATTTAATGGTTCTAGATCTAAGTCTTTCAAGCTTGGACCACTTGCTATAATAAAGCATCTTTTTGAAGAGTGTAGGTCTTTAAAGTCTTTTATCTCACTTAGCATTTATGTCCTCTAATAAATTTAAGATTTCATCATGAGTGGTTAAAATATGTTTTATCTTTTTTCGAGCATAGGTATAAACAATGTGAATGTTCTGATCTTTATCAATAAGCATGTTTGGATACGATAATTCTGTATCTGTAGATTCTATATCATATGCTTTTTCATAAAAGTTTGTACCAAGGTTGTGAGAAAGGTTTAAAGAGATAGGTGAACGCTTGTGCTGTAATGTATGGTTGTAGCACAAAAGCACTTCTTGCTTGTCTGTCTTTATTGCTGCAATACCACTTAGCGGGCAAGGGAGTGGAGTTTTTATAGGAGGATGCCAAGAGTCTGCAGAATTTATTGTGAGTGCTCTAAAAATGTTTTGATTATCTTTGGCAGCTCTCATAAAAATTTGCATTTCATTATTTGAGTTATTAACAAGATCTCCTTGAATAAAATGTCCTTCTATTTTAGAAACTTCTCTCCAGTCTGTGAAATTGGATTTGATTTCATATATAAGTGAAGTCATTTTTTTTTCATCATAGGCAGGAATCAGAAAACGATTTGCACTCATGATAGGCCTATGTCTTATCATAATACCTTCTGGGGTATTTACTTTCTTAGGTTCATCCCAAATATTCTTCTCTGTATCGAGACATTCCAGCGCATAAATCTGTGCATCATCCCAGTAGTTGTTGATTTTTACATAATAGAGAATAAGTGATTGGCCATTGGAAAAGAGAACAGGATTTCCAAAAGAACCAGGAAAGTTAGTAACAACTTTTGAAGAAAGCCAAGTCAAACGTGATTTGTTATATTTTGCAATAACGACCTTTCCATTGATATGTTCTTTGTCGGTGTAAACATACCACGTGCAATAGAGTTCATCTCTGTGTTCACACAAAGATGCACTGTGCGCTTGAAATTCTTGTCCATCAGGATTGTATAAAAAACTTTCTATCATATCTTAATTAGTATAAGTTAAACTTTTATTTGAAAAACATGATGTATCTCAGTTTTTCTGGTTGCTACTGAGTTACTATTATAGACTAATATCAAGTAAGATAAAGAGATGATTTTAAAAGTAGGTAGTATGAATAAGTGTGTGATTTTATCAGTTTTCTTAATGACTTTAAATGTCAGTGCAAAAACAACCAAATCTAAAATGTCTGATGCATTTACTAGTTTTTTAAAATTACAAAACTATGTCTTTGATGAAAAGAAGTTTACTGATAAGTCTAATCACCAAATCATCTACTCAGAACTTTTTAACATGAATAAAATCTTTCATGAAATTCATTCGTCAAAAGAGCTTCCAACTTTTAATTATAGTGTGAANGCAAAAATTATTTCTGCGCATNTNGAAGATACATTAGANTCATTTGATCTNAATCAAAAATACTTTGCTCGAAATAAGTTAAAAGCAACGACAAGNTTGTGTATTTCTTGTCATATGCAAATAAAAACGAAAGCGTCATATAAAGTAATTAGCGCTCTAAAAANTGAGCAGGAAAAGTTTTCTAATGATTATATAAAAGCTGAGTTACTATTTTTAGCAAGAGATTATGCACAAGCAGAAATTAAGTATAGCTCTTACATAAAAGACACTATAAAAAAACAGAAAGAAATATCGAAAACAGGTGTGAGCACAAGTATAAAAAATATTATTAATTCATTTAGAAAAGTCATCGCTCTAAATACACGTACATTTTTTCGTCCCAAAAAAGCTATTGATTTTATTAACAGATTTGATCTTAAAGAACTTAGTACAATGGATGCAAAAGAATTAAATTCGAGAAAAGAAGAGCTGATGTACTGGGCAAAGAAAGATGAGATTAATGTAAATCAGAATGTTGATGAGGTGATGGAAAAGTATATTAAAGGCGAGAAAAACCAAGATAATCATGTTAACAAACTTGTAGTTTCAGGCTTTTTAAAAAGAAAGCTTCTTGTTGAGACAGATAAAAAAGAAATTGCAAAATCTCTTTTGGCCCTTTCGAAGGTTGAGAGAGACTTAAGTTTCAGTTATTTCTACTCTTTTTCAGAGTCATATCTTATGGCGTGTATGGATAACTTTTCAAAGCTTGAGATCGCGAAGAAGTGCTATGAGGATTATGAAGAGTCTATAAAGCTTGGTTATTCTGGCTCTGCAGGACTTTCAGTACCTGAATCAGTTCAAAAGCAGCTTAAATCGTACAAAGAAAAAGTATTTAACAAGTAAATAGTTCATCAATTACTAAAAAATACGGCATTTTATTTGCTTTGAGTCAATATCTTTGATAAACAGAAGTCACTGATAATTTGTTGCGTCCGATAACGTCCATAAAGCTTAAGTGTCTTTTATTATTCTTTCGGTTGCAACAGTGGTTTGCGCCAAGAGGATAACCCATTTTTTATTTTTAAAATATATTTACACAAGTGATATTTAATTCACCTAACATTAGGAGTGAGTTTGGAATTTTTAGATTTTCCATTGAAAGAAACATTATTAAGAGCAATCGAAGAAAGAGGTTTTACAGAACCTACTGAAATACAAGAAAAAGCTATCCCTTTATTATGCGAAAAAGATGTAGACTTCGTTGGACAAGCTCAAACTGGAACGGGGAAGACGGCGGCTTTTGCTCTTCCACTTTTAAATAGAATTAATCCATCAGATAGAGGTGTTCAGGCAATCATACTGTCACCAACACGAGAACTTGCGAATCAAATCTGTGAAGAAATGAGAAAATTCTGTATCCATGAAAAGATAAGAGTTTTTTCAGTATATGGTGGTGTTCCAATTGATAAACAAATTGGACAACTTAAAAAACTTAAACCACAGGTTATTGTAGGTACTCCAGGTAGAGTTAAAGATCTTATTTATCGAAAGAGCTTAAAAATTGAAGGTGCAAAGTACGCAGTACTTGATGAGGCCGATGAAATGCTCGATATGGGATTTTTAGATGACGTTAAGGAGATTTTGGCTAATGTTGAAGAGAAGAAGACTTGGATGTTCTCTGCGACGATGCCAAAAGCAATTCTTGATCTTATCAATAATTATTTAAATGATCCTGAAGTTATTAGAGTAAAAAAGAAAACATTAAGTAACGAAAATATTACTCAAAAGTTTTATGTCGTAAAAGATAACGATATGAGAGAAGCCGTTGGGCGTCTACTCGACTCATTTGAGGATTACTATGGAATTATCTTTACAAAAACAAAGCTAGAGGCGAAGAGTCTTACAGATGAGCTTGGCTTTAGAGGATTCCTTGTAGACTCTCTTCATGGTGATATGGACCAAAAACACCGTGATCATACGATGAAAAAATTTAAAGAAAAGAGAGTTAAACTTCTCGTTTGTACTGATGTTGCGGCAAGAGGAATTGACGTTGATCACTTAACTCACGTCATAAATTTTGGACTACCTCAAGACCTTGAAAGTTATGTTCATAGAATTGGTCGTACGGGAAGAGCTGGACACAAAGGTCTTGCTTTAAGTGTTATCAATCCTTCTGAGATTAGAAGAATCTTTCACTTAGAAAACTTAACAAAAGCAAAAATTCTTAGAGAACGTATTCCAAGTGTTGAAGTGATAAAAGACTCAATGGTTAGAAGAACATTAAATCAATTTGAGTTCCTTTTTGATGAAGTAAAGAAAACAGATAATAATGACGGTGCATTTGAACTTTTTTGTGATGAATTTGAAGACTTAAGTAAAGAAGATGTTTTAGATGTCATGTTTAAATATATCTTCAATGAATCTATTAAGAGACTAGATAGAAATCCTGTATTAGATCTTGAACCTAAGAAAAGACAGCAGAGAAAATCTGTACCAGCATCAAAGATCGTTCCTGATTCAAGAGGGAATGTTAGATTATTTGTTAATGTTGGTAAAAGTGATGGTGTTAGCCTGAATGATCTTATCTTTAACGTTTCTGATGAGTTAAATCTTGAAAAAAGAAAGATTAGAAATGTTCAGCTTAAAGATAAATTTTCATTTATGGATGTTCCAGTAGGCTTTTATGAGAAACTTGTGTTTGATGCAAAGTTAGCTGTTGGCAATAAAGTGATTAGATTTGAGCCAACTGATAATCATATTGAAGGCGCATCTTCAGAAGGTCGTGGACGTGGAAACTACAGAGGTGGATCAGGTCGTAATGATCGTGGTGGAAGACGTGGTGGAGGCTACTCTTCACGCGGCGGCAATCGCGGAAATCATAGAGGGAACTCTAGAGGTCAGTCTAGAGGACAAGTAAACGGTAATAGATAATTACTAATTTTCTGGAGTAGAGATGGTCACTTACGATGTCATCGTTATTGGTGCCGGAGCCGCAGGACTTATGTTTGCAGGCCAACTCTGCTCTAATCTTTCCTGCCTTATTATTGAATCTAATAAGTCACCAGGTAGAAAAATACAGATCTCTGGTGGAGGTCGTTGTAATTTTACTAATCTTGATGTCTCCCCTTCACACTTCTTATCTAAGAATGAACACTTTTCAAAATCAGCCCTGTCTCGCTATACCCAGTGGGACTTTATCGATCTTGTTGCGAATAAGAATATTGCATATTATGAAAAAAAACTTGGTCAACTCTTTTGTAAGAAGAATGCTAAAGACATTATTAATCTTCTCATGGATAGGCTAAATGATAATACCAAAGTGAATTTTTCAGAAAAGGTCATTGATGTTGATAAAGAAGGTAATACTTATATACTGAAAACATCAAAGGGAGAATATCGCTCTAAGAAACTTGTTGTTGCATCGGGTGGCTTATCAATTCCTACAATTGGTGCATCAGATATTGGCTTTTATATTGCGAAAAAATTTGGTCATAAACTTGTTGAAACATCTCCGGCCCTAGTGCCTTTAACTATGAATGGTGAGCAGCTCGAGTTTTGTAAGAACNTATCTGGAGTNTCTCTTCCNGTTCGCTTATCTGTNAATAATTATAGTGTTGATGAAGANNTATTATTCACTCATAANGGTATAAGTGGACCTGCGACCCTAAAAGGTTCTCTTTATTGGTTNCATGGNGATAAAATTGTACTNGANTTTTTTCCAGATNATAGTTTTNAAGATTTAATCAGATTGGCCANGAACAAGACTTTAAAAAACTNTCTTTCAACTCTACTACCTTCAAGACTAGCTGAATCATTAGCAAGNTCTTTTCAAAGAGAAAAATTGGCGGAATTTTCTAAAAAGGATTTAGTGAAATTAGAAAAAGTATTAAAAGGCTTCGAATTATACCCGAGTGGTACTGAGGGGTATAGAAAGGCCGAGGTGACTAGAGGTGGTGTATCCACTGATAAAATTAGCTCGAAAACCTTTGAAAGCCAGAATGAGAAGGGGCTTTACTTTATTGGTGAAGTCTTAGATGTGACAGGTCTTTTAGGTGGATATAACTTTCAATGGGCATGGTCTTCAGCGGTAGCAGCTTCCCTGTCTATCTCTCAATAATTTTATGCACTTATTCCAATTAGTTTATGTTTCTAAGATATCTGAAAGTTTTGATGTCGATAAAGATATCGATAATATATTGCAGATTGCAAACAAAAGAAATAAAAGTCTCGGAATTACCGGAATGCTTATATATAGAGATGGGATGTTTGTTCAACTCCTTGAGGGGAAAAAAGAAAGTGTCATTAATATATATGGTTATATTGCTTCAGATATAAGACATGACTGTATAAAGACAATTTATAAAAATCATAACAGAGATGAGCGAATATTTGAAGATTGGACGATGGGACTTTCTCGTATTAATAGAGACATGGAAAGCTTTGAAGAAATTGATAATCTTTGGAATCAGATTATGAAAGACCTCGATCAGCATAAGCTTGTTGATAATAATACCATTCTTGAATTTATGAAAAAATTTAGATTCTCTAAAAAGTCTTAACTTCCTTGATAAGATCGTATCTATAGATATAGAATCTAACTATGACAAAAGAAGTAGTTATATTCACTGGCGGAGGTAGTGGTGGTCATGTTGTACCAGCACTTACCATTATTGAAAACCTAAATAAAGAAAAGTACGAAATTCACTATATAGGCTCAAAGAATGGAATAGAAGCCGAGCTTACAAATGGTAAAGTAGATACTTATCATTTTGTATCTGTTGGAAAACTTAGAAGATATATATCGGTTGAGAACTTTATCGATATATTTAAAGTTTTTGTTGGTCTTATTCAGTCTATTTTTTTGATACTTAAAATTAAGTCGAAGAACTCAATTGTTATATCAATGGGGGGCTTCGTCTCAGTTCCTGTTGTCATTGCTGCCAAAATTAACGGTGTAAAAGTGTATATTCATGAACAGACAACACGAGTTGGTTTGGCGAATAAAATATGTTCAAAGTTTGCAGATAAGGTCATGGTAAGTTTTGAAGACTCATTAAAGTTTTTTCCAAAGAATAAAGTTGTTTATACAGGTTACCCAGTGAGAAAGAGATTTTATGACAAAGAGGTTAAGTATAATGCTGTTGAAGACTTTGTCTTTCATCCAAGTGATAGAGAAGTTTTATTCATTACGGGGGGAGGGAATGGCTCTCTTTTAGTTAATGAAAAAGTTAAAGAATCTTTAAAAGAACTAAAATCACGTTATAAAATTGTTCATCAAGTAGGAAAGGCACATATAAACGAATATGAAGGTTTTAAAGACGAGCACTACCTACCGGTTGCATTTCTTGGTGATGAAATGCCTAGTATCTATAAATGTGCTGATATTGTCATCTCAAGAGCTGGTGCTGGGACTGTGTGTGAGTTAATGGCCCTTAATAAAAGATCGATTTTTATACCATTAAAAATTGCGCAAAAAAATGAGCAGTATCACAATGCAGTAGAAGCAAAGAAGAAGCTAGGTTCATTAGTTATAGAAGAAGATGAATTCAAAAAACTATCTCTTATTGATGTCATTTCAACATTTACTCCATATACTGAAGACACTGTTATTAGCTTTGAGAATAGTGCGACTCAAAAAATATTAAAAGAGTGTGACTTAATACTGGATGAGGGTATTTAGTAAGTTAATTCTTGTCATAAGCCCTAGGACTTTATTGTGCTTATCTACTATTGGAATGATCTTTAATTTTTTAGACAAAATTATCTTTAAGGCATCTTTTATACTGGCATCGGGACCAAGTGTAATAACATTTTCGTTAAACTTTATCCTTTCATGAACATCACTTGTTGAAGCTTGGATAAGAAGATCAAATTCAGTAATGACACCTTTTAAAACCTCTGTATCTGAAACAATGGGGGCACCTGATAGTTTATGTACTCTAAGTATTTCAATAGAAGACTTAATGGAGTAGTTCTCCTTTAGTACAGGGAACTTTTTATCCATTATATCTTCTACTTTTAAGCTCGACGCACTCTTTTGCGCAGCAAGCTTTTCAAGCTTTTCTAGTTTGACTGAATCATAGCTCAATTATAAGTCCTCTTGTTATATCCTTAATAGGATACCACGAGATTTAATTGTCTTAATGTATGAGGAAAATGGTTTCAGTTTTTTTCTAAGGTTAGACAAGTGGGTGTCGATATTTTGAGAAGATGTATCTGCTTTTCCCCAGATGATTTCAGCCAAGTATTCTCTTGAAAAAATTTTATTTGGGTTTTTAACAAGAAGGTGGATTATTTTATATTCAATAGGGGTAAGTGTAATATTATTATTGCTAATAACTGCAGAATTTAAATCTGTATTTAGAGCAAAGTCATAACCATCAACCTTGATTAGGCTAGAGTCTTTTTTCTTTCTATGTTTCTTTTTCTTCGCTTCAATTTTATTTTTTATTCTTGCCGTTAATTCATTTATCGAAACAGGTTTTACGATAAAGTCTTGTGCTCCGAGATCGAGTCCTTTAACTAGAACTTCTTCTGATGGGTCACCAGTTAAAAATATAACAGGAGTATTTGGATGGGTTTTTCTCATTTTCTTGTAGAGTTCAAAACCATTCATATTAGGCATATGAAAATCAAGGACGACTAAGTCGGTCTTACCAATATTTAAAAAACCTAAGAGATTTACTGGGTCTTGTATAAGTTTTAATTCAAACTCGTCTTCTAAGAGATCACGATAACTTGAAAGATTTTCTTCAACATCATCTACAATCGTGACATGCATATTCTTAGCGCCCATAATAAACTCCACTCTTAAGTTTAATTATATAAGTATTTATATATATTAAGTGAGTATGGGCGCTAGTTGCAAAGAAAAATGCCACAAAAGTACAAATCTTAACTTTCTCTTGATGTTAAGATGCCTAAGTGGCTGAAAGTATATGTCTACTTTTTTTCTCTTCTAATAACAGATCTTTTATTAGCTTGAAGCTCTTTCTTTCTAATTCGGATATTTTGGGGAGTTACCTCAACCCACTCATCATTATCAATCCAGTCTAGTGCCCATTCAAGAGTACGTGGTCTAACTGGAGGTAGAATGATGTTTTCGTCTTTTCCAGCTGTACGAACACTTGTTAACTGCTTTCCTCGACAGACGTTTACGTTAGAGTCGTTTTCTTTTTTACTTTCACCAACGACCATACCTTCGTAAACAGTATCACCAGGCTCAATAAAGAATTCACCATTGTTAAGAAGGTTAAAAAGTGCGTAGCCTGTCACTTTTCCTGAACGGTCAGAGATAATTGCTCCATTTTGTCTTGCAAGCATTTCACCAGCAAAAGGTCTGTACCCTAAGAATTCAGTTGAAAGGATTCCTTCACCTCTAGTATCGGTTAGAAACGCTGAACGATATCCAATTAGCCCTCGAGATGGAATTTCAAATTCAACTCTTGTTCTTCCTTCTCCAATTGGCATCATTGAAGACATGATTCCTTTTCTAATAGATAACTTCTCTGTAACGGCACCTGTAAAATCTTCTGGAACATCAAGAACCGCTTTTTCATATGGCTCGTGTTTTGCTCCATCGATTTCTCTAAAAAGAACTTCAGGTCTAGAAACCATGAGTTCAAAACCTTTTCTTCTTAGTTCTTCAAAAACAATCGCAAGTTGAAGTTCCCCTCGACCTTTAAGCTTAAAGATCTTTGGATCATCAGTTCCTTCATATTGAAGAGCAACGTTTAAGCGACATGCATCTTGAAGAAATTCTTCAAGCTTTCTACTTGTTAGGTACTCACCCTCTTGCCCACTAAGTGGAGAAGTTGAAACTGAAACGTTTACTGCAACTGTCGGAGGCTCAACTTCAATTCTAGGTAGAGCGTCTTGTGCGTCTGTTGGAGTAATTGAGTCACCAATGTGGACTTCATCAATCCCAGCACAAATAACGATTTCTCCAGCGAGTGCTTCATTAACTTCTTCAGTCGCAAGGCCTGAGTAAGTTTGAATATTTGAAACTTTAAAGTTCTTTGTTTTATCTTTTCCAATACAAGTAAATTGTTGGTTTTTAACAATCTTACCTTGCTTGATTCTTCCAACAAATTGCTGACCTAGGAACTTTGAATAAGTAAGGTTCGCTACTAGAAGTTGAAGTGGTTTATTTTCTTCTCTAACTGGTTCTGGATAGAAGTCACTTGTCATGAAGTCTAAAATAGGAAGCATATCCGATCTTTCTTCTTTGTAATCAAGTGTTGCCCAACCATTTTTTGCCGAAGCGTACATAAAAGGAATATCAATATCAAAGTCTTCAAGTTCAAGTTCTGTTGCAATCTCTAAAAGAAGATCTTCAACTTCACCTTTAACTTCTTCAATTCTTTGATCTGGTCTATCGATCTTATTAACAATAACGCCAACTTTTAGACCAAGACTCATGGCCTTTGTAAGAACAAATCTTGTTTGCGGAAGTGGTCCTTCAGAAGCATCAACTAAAAGTAAGACACCATCAACCATTATAAGAGATCTTTCAACTTCACCACCAAAGTCCGCGTGGCCTGGCGTATCGAGAAGATTAATCTTTGTATCATTCCATATAAAAGAACAGTTCTTTGCTGTAATAGTAATTCCACGCTCTCTTTCAAGTTCTCCAGAGTCCATAACTCTTTCTTCAACTTCAGCACGTGCATCAAAAGTATTAGATTGCTTTAAAAGCTCATCAACCATAGTCGTTTTACCGTGGTCAACGTGCGCGACAACAGCGATATTCTTTAATTTAGAAAAGTTGTTCATGATATTCCTCAATGATGTTAATATCTGCAAAATATAATCTAGAAACACTAGGATGACTACTAATGATTCAAGTTGTGGGCCTATCAAAATCGTTTGCTGACAGAATTCTCTTTGAGGATGTAACTTTTTCACTAAATAGTGGAGAAAGAGTTGGCTTAGTGGGTCGAAACGGGGCGGGGAAATCAACTTTGTTTAGGATTATGCTTGGGGAAGAGTCCTATGATGAAGGAGATTATAAGGTACCAAAATCATACAGATTAGGTACGCTAAGGCAGCATATTAGTTTTTCAAAGAACACTGTTATTGCAGAGTGCATGACGGCTTTACCTGAAGAGTACCAATATGAAGAGTATAGGGCCGAAAAATATCTCTTTGGACTTGGGTTTAAAAAAGAAGACCTTCAAAAGGACCCTCTTTCTTTTTCGGGTGGTTTTCAAATCAGAATAAATCTTGTGAAAACTCTTCTTACTGAGCCAAACTGCCTTTTACTAGATGAACCGACAAACTACTTAGATATTGTCTCCCTTAGATGGCTTAGATCCTTTCTAAAGAACTTTGATGGAGAAGTTGTCATTATCACACACGATAAAGACTTTATGGATAGTGTTGTAACTCATACCATGGGAATCAGTCGCAGGAGTGTGCGAAAGATTAAGGGAAATACAACAAAGTATTATGCTCAAATTGCTGAAGAGGAAAGGATTCATGAGCAAACGCGAATGAATCAAGAAAAGAAAGTTCAGCAGATGATGGACTACGTAGATAAATATAGGGCCAAAGCGAGAGGTGCTTCTCAAGCACAGTCTAAACTTAAGATGATCGAAAAGATGGATAAGTACGACAAACTCGAATCTGAAAGAGATTTAAACTTTAATTTCGCATACAAAGAGTGTCCTGCAAAAGTTATTATGGATGTTAAAGGAGTCTCATTTGCTTATCCAAAGGGTGAAAATCTTTTTTCAGATTTAAATTTTACTATTGGACGATCTGATAAGATAGGGATCATCGGTAAAAATGGAAAGGGAAAATCAACACTTCTAAATGTTCTTGCTAAGATTTTAGATAAGAATGAGGGAGAAGTGTGGGAGCATCCCTCAAAAGTTCTTGGACATTTTGGCCAAACAAATGTTCAGAGACTGCATCCAGAGAATACAATTATTCAAGAAATAAATGAAGAAGATGAAGCCTTGTCAATTACTAGGGTTCGCGGAATATGTGGAACGATGCTCTTTACAGGAGATGATGCAGAAAAAAAGATTAAGGTATTATCTGGAGGGGAGAAGGCCAGAGTTCTTTTGGGTAAAATATTGACAAGAAAAACAAATCTATTATTTCTTGATGAGCCAACAAACCACCTCGATATTGAATCTGTTGAAGCACTTATGCAAGCATGTGAGAGCTATGAAGGCTCTTTACTTGTCGTTACTCATAATGAAGAGTTTCTTAGAAGATGTGTCAATAAGCTAATTATTTTCAGAAGGGATGGGGCCGAGTTTTTTGAAGGCAGTTATGACGAGTTCTTAGAGAAAATTGGTTGGGAGTCTGAAGAGGAAAAAGATGA
>NZAF01000049.1 GCA_002686115.1 Halobacteriovorax sp.
TTGAATGTGAGGTGCATTTCTTTCAATTAACATCAAAATTACCTATCTTGCGTTGTTAGAGACTCTTTCATACGGCCTCCTTTATTTTTCTTGTGGTAAAGAGCAGCTGAATTTATCAATAAGCTCACTTAATTTTTGAAAGTCTTCTTGTGAGAAGTCTCCAAGTTCACATGAAAGCTTTCTTGGTATTTCGATTGCCCTTTCTTTTAACTCTTCACCTTTTTCGGTAAGAGTAATGATTTTCTTTCTCTTATCTTCTGAGCAACTTTCTAGATTAATCAGGTCTTTTTTCTTAAGCTTATCAAGTATCAAAGTCAATGAGCCTGGATCAATCTTCGTTTTACAAACGACATCACATGCATTGAGCTGATCTTTTTCCCACAAGGCCATAAGGATTAGGTACTGTGGGTAGGTTAGTCCTATTTCTTTTAAAAGAGGTCTATACCTCCTCGTGATCCTATTACTTAGGACATAAAATTTGTGGCAAAGCTGATTATCTAGTTTTAAGTCATCGAAATTCATAATATTTCCCTAGAATTATTTTACTTTGCATACAAAATACTTGCAAGTTAAAATTTTACTGCTATATTATTTTGCATACAAACTAATTGGAGTTAATAATGAATCACCAAATTTTCGCACCTTACAAACTTAATGAACAATTAGAGCTTAAAAATCGTATTGTGATGGCACCTCTAACGAGATGTTTCGCTACAGAGGGTTTTGTCCCAAATGAGCTTGCAATTGATTACTATGCTAAACGCTCAAGTGTAGGTCTCATCATCACTGAAGCAACAGTCGTTCATGAGACAGGACATGGATATCCTAATACTCCAGGAATCTATACTGGTGAACAGGTTGAGGGCTGGAAGAAGATCACTTCAAAGGTTCATGAAAATGATGGGAAAATCTTTTTACAACTTTGGCATGTTGGAAGAGTTAGTCATCCAATTTATCTTGATGGAAAGTCACCTGTTGCACCTTCAGCGATTCCTTTAAGTGGTAGGGTTCCAAGAACTGATGACCTTCAATACGGTGAAGTGAGAGAGCTTGAAACGAATGAAGTTTATGATCTTATTGATGCTTTTGTTAAAGGAGCAAGAAACTCATTCGCCGCTGGTATGGATGGAGTTGAGATTCATGCGGCCAACGGTTATCTCATTGATCAGTTTCTTAGACAACAAACAAATCAAAGAAAGGATGAATTCGGAGGATCTCTCGAAGGAAGATTAAAATTTGTTTTAGAGATCGTTAAAAGAATTACTGATGAGTTTGGTGGGCAAAAAGTCGGAATCAGACTTTCACCTGGAGCATATTTTAATATTGAGCATACTGATGGTGATGAAGAAACTTTTAAAACACTTTTAAAAGAATTAGAGGGATATAATCTCGCTTATGTTCACACTGGAATCTTTGATGATTCGATGAGTTTTGATTATCTCGGTGGTAATTCAACTTCATTTTTAAGAAAGCACTTTAAGGGAACTGTTATTGCATGTGGATCATATAGTCCTCAATCGGCGAAAGAGGTTATCGATACCGATGGGGCAGACCTCGTGGCCATTGGAAGACCGTTAATAGCTAACCCAAATTATGTAGAACTTACAAAAGAAAACAAAGAACTCATTGCATATTCAGAAGAAATGCTTGGCTCTTTAGAGTAGAAGGAATAATGATGTCACTGACAGAAGAATTAAATAATTTTAGAGAAGAGTTTTTAAAAACCGCACCGAAAGAAGTTATATCTGAGATGAATAAGGCTCAAGAAGAGCTTATAAAAAATGAAGTTGGAAAGAAGTCATTAGGGACTGGAGATACTTTTCCAGACTTTACGCTAAATAATTCTTTAGGGAAGGAGGTTTCTTTTAAAGACCTTGTCTCTCAAAATAAGTATTTAATCATTTCATTTTATAGAGGCGGATGGTGTCCATATTGTAATTTAGAATTAAAAGCTCTACAAAATGAACTGGAAACTTTTAAAAGTCTAGGTGCTGAACTTGTCGCGATCACCCCAGAAAAACCAGATCATTCTTTAACGACAAGTGAAAAAAATGATCTGAGTTTTCAAGTCCTCTCTGATGTTGGCTCAATGCTAGCACAGAAACTTAATATCTCTTTTGAATTACCTGAAAATCTCAAACCTCTCTACGCACAGTTTGGTATTGAAGTGGATAAGCGTAATGGTGATTTCTCCCTTCCTATCCCCTCGACATTTATCGTCTCTCATGAGGGAGAAATCATCTTTCGCTTTCTCGACTTAGATTACACAAAAAGACTGGATCCAAAAGAAATAGTTCGCTTCCTTAGTGAATAACTCAGCTATTCCTCTGGTCTTATGTCTCTCTCGACTCATTTGGGGGGTGGTGAATACCACTCCTCATTTGTTTTGCAAGCTTTACAAGACTTGAGTGCTCCCCCTATAATGAAGCTATGAAAAAGTTAATTCTAACATTTCTGACCCTATACTCTCTATGTCTTTCCATAACTTTTGCAGCTACATTTGAGCAGTGGAAAAAGAGTTATGCAAAGGAAGCTTCTAAGCGTGGGATTCCCTCTAGTTTTACTTTAAAGGTTTTAAAAGACGTTAAACTTGATCAAACAGTTATTGATAAAGATCGTAATCAAGTAATCTTAAGTGAAACTAAAGATTATAACGAATTTATGAAAAGATGGCTTCGTGATGATAATGAACGTATAAAAAGAGCAAAACTTGAATACGAAAGAAACCTGCCACTTCTTGAAAAAGTTGAAAAGCGATTTGGTGTTGATAAAGAAGTCATTATTTCATTATGGGGAGTTGAGACATACTTTGGTGAAATCATGGGGGACTATGATGTTATTACTTCTTTGGCCACACTAGTTTATGATGGTAGAAGAAGAAGGTTTTATACCACACAGTTAAATGCAGCATTAAGGCTTCTATACAAAGGTCATGTTAAAAGAGAGAGTTTCAAAGGTAGTTGGGCCGGGGCAACTGGACAATGCCAATTCATGCCATCAAATATTCCTGCATATGGTTATGATTTTAATAAAGACGGAAAAATTGATATTTGGAATTCTAAAGAAGATATTTTTGCAAGTATTGCTAATTTTTTAAAGAAAGCCGGATGGAAAAAGGGCCTAAGCATTGGTCAGTTAGTTATTAATGAACAAGGTTATGATGGTAAGTTATCGAGGTATCGTTCTCCCAAAGAATATCAAAGTCTAGGCTTTAAAGAATTAGATGGCTCAAAGATCACCGGAGAGAATTGGAGAGCAAGAAAGGGCTCTAAGATTCCTTTAAAGAACTCACCGTATATTCTTATGGGTTCAAATTATAAACCACTTCTTAATTGGAATAACTCAAGTCTTTTTGCAGCGTTTAATATTTTAATTACTGACGAACTTCAGCAAAATTAATTTCTTAGTTTTTACAGACACCTTCTTATGATATATAAGTATATGTATTTTTTTAAGAAGGGTATGACTCATGGCAAAAAATAAGACGGCTATTACGCCTACTAGGGAAGAAAATTTTAACGAATGGTATCAGCAAGTTGTTAAAAAAGCTGATCTTGCTGAAAACTCAACTGTTCGTGGATGCATGATTGTTAAGCCCCACGGTTTTTCTTTATGGGAAAATATTCAAAAAGATATGGATGCAAGATTTAAGGCCCTAGGTGTTAAGAACGCATACTTCCCCCTCTTAATTCCTTTAAGCTCGTTAGAAAAAGAAGCGCAACATGTTGAAGGTTTTGCTAAGGAATGTGCCGTCGTCACACATAGAAGACTTGTACAAGATGGGGATAAACTTATTCCAGAAGGTAAGCTTGAAGAGCCTTATGTTATTCGTCCGACAAGTGAGATGATCATTGGTGAGTCATTTTCAAATTGGATTAAATCATATCGTGATCTTCCTTTTAAAATTAATCAGTGGGCAAATGTCATGCGCTGGGAGATGAGACCAAGAGTCTTTTTAAGAACTTCTGAGTTTCTTTGGCAAGAGGGACATACTGTTCATGCTACAAGTGAAGAAGCAAGAGAGATGTCATTAGAGATTCTTGAACTTTATAGAAACTTCGTAGAAGAGACAATGGGTGTGGCACTTATTGTTGGAGAAAAAACAGAATCAGAAAGATTTCCTGGTGCAGATAGCACTTATACAATTGAAGCAGTAATGCAAGATGGGAAAGCACTACAGGCCGGGACATCTCACTACCTAGGNCAAAACTTTTCAAAGGCCCAAGGNATTAAATTCTTAGATAGTGATAGTGAAGAGAAGTANGCNTANACNACTTCATGGGGAGCTTCCACAAGACTTATNGGTGGACTTATAATGACNCANGGAGATGATAATGGACTCATCATTCCTCCNAAATTAGCTAGCACTCATGTCNTGGTCTGCCCAATATTTAAAAAAGATGAAGAAAGAGAAGAGATAGAAGCTTTTGTTTCAAAGCTTAAAGCCGATTTAAAAGCGCAATCATTCTTTGGTAGAGATATAGAAATTGAAGTTGATTGGCGAGATATAAGAGGTGGAGAGAAGTACTGGGATAATGTGAGAAAAGGATTTCCAGTTATTATTGAGGTTGGAAAAAGAGATCTTGCTAAAGGGCAAGTGGCTTTTACAAGAAGAGACACTGGTGTAGGAGCAAAAGAATTTATAAAAGTAGAAGACTTTGTTTCATCTATTGGCAAGACTCTTGAAAATATTCAAGAGACACTTTTTAATCGCTCAAAAAATCGTATACTTGAAAACGTTATTGATATTGACTCCAAAGAGGACTTACAAGACTTCTTTAAAGAAAAATCAACTCCATTAAAGCTTGGAAAAGCTTATTTAAAGGACTGTGAAGAGGTGAGAAATCTTCTCTCTGAGCATAAGATGTCTTTTAGATGTATGCCTATAAGTGAGCCAGAAGGGGACTTTAAGTGTATTGTCACTGGAGAGTCCGTGACTAAAAAAGTCGTCTTTGCTCAGTCGTACTAGAATTTTTTTTATTTTCAAATTATAATGATGTTATAAATTTCTTAAAGGATGAGATATGGACGTCAATGAAAGAGTAATGGAAATGGATTTCTTTAAATTTTCAAAAAGAACATTTAAAGTTTTAAGTGATGATGAATGTGCTCTTTTAACATGTTCCATTGGTCTTCTTGTACATCTCGCGGCCGCAGATAGAATTATAAAAAAAGAAGAAGTCTCTTATATGAAGAGGTTTCTAAGAAAAGCAACATCTCTTGAAACTAAGCTAATTTCCGACTATATCCGCTTTGTTTTAATAGCTTTTAAAGAAAAGAAGATGAGTGATAAGATGATTGGTTTATTTGAATCATATCTTCATAATAATTTATCAAATAAGCAAAAAGAGGACTTTCTTGAAGTTCTTTTCTCAATGGCGAAAGCAGATGATGATATCTCAAAAGTTGAGCGAGAGATCATCAAAGAATACGCTTTTAAAATCGGAATTGATAACAAAGACTACGCCCAACATCTGATGGATAATGCGGTAGAACTCATGAAAGAGCGTGATTCAGAAATTGCTGCAGACGATGAATTAGGCACACATGATGATGAATTGGAATTTATTTCCATGGGCGATTACTCTGAACAGATTAACAAGAGATACGCAAAGAAGTAAAATATATACCTTTAACACTCATATACCCTCATTAGTTTTACAGATTACTAATAACTCATATAAATAATATATGCTTTCTTTTAATCATGTAGACGAAATTATGTTTTAGAATTAAAAATTACCTTAGACACAAATTTTTGGAGTTATTATGAGATATTTATTAGCTATAGTATTTATTAATCTATTTATCGCGTCAACAGCATCAGCAATTACAGTATGTACGTATGATAGGGACGGTTTTGGTAGTGTCGAAGTAGAAGTTAATTCTGATAAGGATAGTGTAGAGGTTGATTTTTATAGTAAGAAACGTAAGTATCTTCACACGAGTTCATTAGATTTTGAAGATTTCTATGAAGGAGAGGTTATCGACTCTAGTCGTGATTATACTAATGGCAAGGGTGATACTTTAGTTTATAGAAAAGTTAAAGTTAATGAAAAAATTAAATATGAAATTTACTTTATGTATTTTGGAAGGTCTAGAAAATTTACAGCTCTTTTAAAAGTCAGCCATAAAGAATTCTTAAAAGCAGATGGAGAAGAGTTTTATATGTATACTAGATGTAAGGATCATTGATTTATTGGATAAATAAATTAGCCGCGAACATTAATAACTTTCTGTAAAAGTTCATCTGCCGTTGATATAGCTTTTGAATTGGCATTAAAAGCCTTTTGCGCTTTCATCATTTCTATAAATTCTTCATTAACGGCAACGTTGGATAATTCTACTGCACTTGTTTGAACTTCACCAAGATTTCCTTCACCAGGTGCTCCAAGCATAGCTTGACCAGAACTTTTTGAAGCAAGAAAAAGATTAGATCCCACTCTTTTTAGACCTGTCTTATTTGTAAAGTCTGCAAGAAGAACTTGAGCTTCATCTTTAATAGATCCATCAGAGTAATAAGTTTGCAGCACTCCATTTGGACCAAAGCCTATTGACTTCATTTGAGCACCGGCCGAGCCATCAATTCTTTGGTTGGCAACAAGATTATTGATTCCATATTGTGTGGTTTTTTGTTCACCCTCAGGAGCATTCTCTCCAAAATCAAAGGTTATGCTTTGTTCTCCAGAGTCTCTAAAATTAAAATTATTAAAGTTATTATTATGGTCGGTTAGATTTCCATCACCATCAAAACTTAATGTACCAGAAGCTGTTTCTACAGGTGTACCTTTTATTCCACCAGCAGCATCACTTCCATCAACCATAGCATTGTATTGCCAATTTCCTGATGAAAGTTTAG
>NZAF01000050.1 GCA_002686115.1 Halobacteriovorax sp.
ATATTTTGTAAATAAAACTCACGAAGCCTCTTTTCCTCTTCTTTATCAATGACCTCTTTGTCATTTTGCTGATCTTGCTTTGCAAATCCATTAAGACTCATGAAGAAAGCAAGCAATATGATATGAAATAATTTTTTTTCCATCTGTTCTATTATACATAGATTTTCATTGTGAGAATATTGGGGTAGGATATTCATTCAATTATACTTGGTGAGAGGACCTATGCTACTGCACAACGAAATCAAAAAGTTACTTTCTAATTCAATATTAAATGCCGCAACGACAGCTTTTGAAAGTTGTGAGCTAACTCTTGAAGAAATTTACCAAGGAATTAGTGAAACCCCTAATTTGAAAATGGGACAATTCGCATTTGCTTGTTTCCCTCTTGCAAAAGCGTTAAAAAACTCTCCCGTTAATATCGCCAAAGAAATTCATCAAAACATTAAAACTGATGACAAAATTTTAGAAGTCCTTCTTCAGGGTCCTTATGTAAACTTTAAAATTTCACCAAGCTTTTACGGTGAAGAAGTCGTCGATAAGATGATTTCAAAAGAATATTTCGATATTAAACTTACTGATGAAGTCTATAAGACAATGATCGAATATTCACAGCCAAATACACATAAAGAAATGCATGTGGGCCATATGAGAAACTTATGTCTTGGCAACGCTCTAGTAAATATTAAGTCCTATTGTGATCAAGATGTTATCCCTGTCACCTACCCAGGAGACAGTGGGACACATGTTGCCAAATGCCTTTGGTATTTAAAGTATCATAACGAAGAACAAGTACCAGAAAATAATAAAGGTGAATGGTTAGGTAAAATTTATTCTACAGCAAACCTCAAACTTGAAGATGAGCTTGGCACTGATAAAGAAGAAACAAATAGATCTCAATTAACAGAAATATTAAAACAACTTCACAGTGAAGAAGGTGAATTTTATGAGTTATGGAAAGAGACCAGACAGTGGTCCTTAAATCTTATGAAAAAGACCTACGACTGGGCAGATGTAAAATTTGATCGTTGGTTCTTTGAATCAGAAATGGATGCACCTTCTTTAAAAATTTGCCAGGAGTATTACGAAAAAGGTCTTCTTGTAAAAGATCAAGGCGCAATTGGGATGAATCTAGAAGATGATAAATTAGGGTTTTGCATTCTGATAAAATCTGATGGAACAGGGCTCTACTCTACTAAAGATGTTGCACTTGCTAAAAAGAAGTTTGAAGAATTTGGTGTTGAAAAAAATATTTATATTGTTGATTCAAGACAAGCTTTTCACTTCAAGCAAGTCTTTAAGGTTCTTGAAAAGATTGGTTTCTCACAGGCAAAAGACTGTTATCACATGCCCTATGAAATGGTCGAGTTAACAGATGGAGCAATGAGTTCTAGAAAAGGTAATATCATTGCCCTAAGTGATCTCGTCAATCAGATGGAAAATAAAATAAAGTCTGACTATCTTGAAAAGTATCGAGGTGACTGGAGTGATGAGGACATTGAAAAAACAGCACATATGATCGCTAATGGCGCTATCAAGTATGGAATGGTCAGAATGGATAATAATCGTAAGATTGTTTTTGATATGAATGAATGGCTAAAACTTGATGGTGAAACAGGTCCATATCTACAATATGTTTGTGCACGAATTTCTTCACTCATTAATAAAAATGGACAACCTTCTGAAAACGTAAACTACTCTCTTTTAAAAGTTGATCAGGAATTAGCACTCTTAACAAAACTTTCTCATTTTAATGATATTGTTTTTAAATCTCATGAGACTTATAAAACGAATACCCTTACATCTTATCTCTATGAGCTTTGTAAGTTGTTTAATAGTTTCTATGCAGAATGTCCGATTGCTAGCGTTGATGATGATTTAAAAAATGCCCGTCTTGCTCTTTCACTTGCAGTTAGAAGATCNATTGCACAAGGTCTCTCACTTATTGGTATCCAAGCCCCTGAAAAGATGTAAAAGNTAAGNACNNAGTCTAGGTTATGCCTAANTAAGNANNTTTTATTTTNTACGATAATGATCGTATGAAGAATAAGATTGCACTNATAAATTTCCCNGATGATTTTGAAATATCTGAAGANTCTGAAGTATGTCTTTTCTACGATGTTGTCACTTTCGGGAAGATAAAAGAGTTNATCTTNTGCCAGTATCATCACATTATCGTTTATAATACTTCAGAATTTCAAACANATGAATATAATTTTTATCGAAAGATCGCCACTGTNAATTCTGATAGTATAAAATCAATTATTAATAATCCTTTAGAATACTTTGATGCTGCTGTTGGAAGAGAGAGACTTGTTAACCCAAGACAATTTGAAATTATTAAAGGAACTATAGTAAAAAGTAAGGTCGATCGAAGGCTTGGTCCTGGAATTGACGTAGCAATTGAGGGTGATAATATAAGAGTTAACTTTCCCGAGGCCAAGGATTATTACAGATCAAACTTAATAAAATGTCATAAGTCTAATTTAAGAGTTTTGACAAATATAGAAGAGGTAAAGAGAAATGAGCAACAAAAACTTACTTGATGAAAGAGGAATTCTTCTAGAAGAAGTCCTCGAAAAAATGTCTGGCTATGGAAATAACGTATCTTGCGAGTGTCCAAAGCATCTTGTTGACCTTTTAAAACAAGCAAAGGAATTCACTGCCTATCAAGATCGCTGTCTCGTTGAAAAACCACAAGATGAAATGATTCACCAGTGGCTCAAGGCCACCTCTCTAAATCTTGAACATCTTCTTTCAAGTACTATTGTTAGCCTCGCAAAAATGGAGGGTATCCTTGATGAAGATAATAAATTTATAGAGGACTAATGAGTTATAATTTGTGAAAGATGAGCATACGATTATTTGCCGGCATCTCTCTATCCTCTTGTAGGATAAAACCAAGCTTACTCATATTAAGATTTACTTCTTCAAAATCTCTTATCGTACTTTTTCCATCTTTAAATCTCTCTTTTAACCATTGATCGAGTCTTTCATTTCCCTTGCTTGTGTATTCACCACGATAATTAAATGGTCCATAGAAAAGAACAAGAGAACCAGATTCTAAACTTTGGCTTAAAACCTTAAACATCTGCTGTGCTAATTTCCAATGCATAATGTGAAGAATATTAGCACTAAAGACAAAGTCTACATTCTTAACAGGAAGTTCATTATGCTCTCCAACCTTAAATGAATAAGGGCCCAAAACCTTATCTATATCATCTGTCCAAGCTTTAATTCCTTCATGATTAGGCTCAAGGTCTGAGACGTGCCAAGTAAGGTTCTCTATTTGTGGTGTGATGTAGGCTGCATGTTGACCTGTACCAGAACCAATCTCAAAAAGTTGAAATTCATTTTGATCATCAGAGCAAAGCTCTGCGATAACTTCATGTATAGCATCTCTATTTCTCTCTGTAGCAGGAGCATTAGGTTTTTCCATTTATCATCCTCTCTAAATCAATCTAATTAGATTTCTATGACATCCAATTTACTATTATGATAGTGTACATCTATGTTTAGAGACAGTAAAAAATTCAGGAATATACGAATCGGCATAAACGATATTCTCTTTGAAAATGACAACTATTTGATTGTTAATAAGAAATCCGGTTGGCCATGTACTGAGACTGTAGATAAGAAAAGACCTCACCTCTTTGGTGCTCTTAAATCGTATTTAAAAAATCGAGATAAGGTAGAAAGTTACCTCTCTGCTCCTCATCGACTAGATGTCTACACAAGTGGGGCCATATTATTTATTAAAAACAAATCTCTTAATAAGGACATTGATAATCTTTTTAAAGATAGAAAAATAAAAAAAGTTTACGAGGCAATTGTTGAAGGAAAAATTGATAGTGAGATGACTGTTTCTCATTTTTTAAAAGAATCAAAAACTAGTGTTAATGGGATAAAGAAAAATTTAATGGAAGTCGTTAAATCTGGTGGAAAAAAGGCGATTACCAATATCATCCCAATTGAGAGCAGTGATAAATTTAGTCTTGTTGAAGTGGAGATTAAAACTGGCAGAAAACATCAGATCAGAGTGGCGTTTAAAAGCCTAGGCCACCCAATTGTCGGTGACTCCGACTACACAAGTTCATATGAACGAGTGGACCAACAATGCTTACATGCCAAGCATCTATCATTTATTTGTCCTCTAACTCATGAAGAAATTAGTGTGAGTGCAAAAACTCCTTTTAATATAGAAAACTGTCTGGATTCGGAAGATCAAAATAGCTTTAAGTACTATCTCTTTAACAAGCCTTATAATGTTCTATGCCAATTTAGTAAGACCCATGAAAGTGAAGTAACACTTAAAGATTATATTGATATAGAAAGTGTATATCCTGTCGGGAGACTAGATAAGGATAGTGAAGGCCTAGTGCTTTTAACAAATGATGGGAAATATAAAAATGAACTCTCCCACAATGAGACAAATATCGAAAAGACCTACTTGGTTCAAGTAGAAGGCTCACCAACACAAAGTGATTTAAAAAAACTTGAAAATGGACTTATCATTAAAGGTAAGAAAACATTACCCGCGAAAGCAAAAGTCGTTAAAGACTTTGAGCTATGGCAAAGAGAACCGCCGATAAGAGTGAGAAAGAATATTCCAACAACTCTTTTAGAAATAAAAATTAAAGAGGGAAGAAATAGACAAATTAGAAAAATGACAGCTCAAATCGGATTTCCTACTTTAAGACTCATTAGAATAAAGCTTGGACCATATGATTTAATGGGTTCTCTACTTCCTGGAGATCTTCTTAAAGTATCTAAGAAGCTATAATGCAAATAGAAATGATTTGTTTAGCGATCTATTGATTTATCTTTTACAATCAATATGTAAATAAGGTAGAAATACGTTTCATTTATAATAAGGGGTGAATATGTTTAAAAATTCTTCAATAATTTTGATTCTCTCATTACTACTTTCATTAACGGCGCAAGCTAAGTTTGAAAACCAATCAGAGTTATCAGTTCTCTTAACAAGTGGTAACACTGACGTTAATCTTTACAATTTTAAAACGACTTCTAGCTTTACTCTTGAAAAATATTCTTTCGAATTAGGTGGTCACTACACTGAGGGAGAAAATAACGGAGTAAGTAATGCAAGGGACTGGGACATCAACGCAAAGGTCTCTAGAAAATTAGGAAAAAAGTTTAATGTATTTTATTCTACTAAGTATGAACATAACTTCTTTGCAGGTATTGCCTATAGATTTAACAATGACCTTGGTACATCTTTTTATTTCCTTGAAACAGAGAAGACAAAATTAAAAGCTGAAGCTGGTTATAGACTAGTGGAACAAAAGCTTATCGAAGGTCCTGTTAAGAATACTTTTAGCCAAGGTAGACTCTATACAGAAATTTCAAAGCAACAAACAAAGGACTTCTTTGTTAAGTTTTGGGTTGAGTATTTACCAAACTTTACGGAAAGTGATGATTGGCAATTAAATGCGGAGCCAAGTCTAAACTTTACGATGAGTTCATTACTATCTTTAAAGTTAGGTTATCTTTATCGCTACGATAATGTTGTACCGACAGGTCTAAAGAAGTACGACACTCAATACTCGACAACTTTCATAGCTAAATTCTAAAATAATAACTATATCCACCACCTTTTAAGTCTTAGTGCTAAGAGGTGGTGGTTGAAATTAATCTTCGCCTAAATTTTATTCTTCAGAAGTTTCGATCTTTTTTAAATCATAAAGACCAATGACTAGACCTATTGCCATACCAGTAATAAGTCCTCCCCCATGGGCATAATTAGCGGCCTTAAATGAAAAGACATCAAACAAACAAAGAAAGAACCATCCAATCATAAAAACGATATCATTTTTTGGAAGGCTATATTTTGCATCTTTTTTAATAGTTTTATAAATCCATAAATAACCAAGAAGTCCGTAAACGACTCCTGACAATCCCCCAAAGTTTGCTCCAGTTTGTGAAGCTTGTAAGAGGTTAGAACTTAAACCTGTGACAAGTAAAAAAATGATGAGAAACAAAACACCCTTAGTATTCTCAATAATATTTGCAAGGTCTCTCCACCACATTAGATTAAAAATAATATGAAGAAAGCCAAAATGAATAAAAGCTGGAGTTAATGCTCTCCAA
>NZAF01000051.1 GCA_002686115.1 Halobacteriovorax sp.
CTGTACTCCATAAATAAGAAACCCCATCATATCACAGATGGGGCTTTTTATTTTTGTGTCCCAAAAATGGGGTACAGTTCAATTTCGCGGGCTTTTTTATTTCTAAAAGAGTATCGATTTATAAATCAGAAATTGAATTGTTTAGGATAACTTTTCCACGTCTATAGTGATCTGCAATCTTTTGATCAGAGATACATAGATAAAATGGAAAGAAGACACCAATTAAAGGAGTAAACACTAGAAGAGTGAGAATTGGGTGGAACCTCAAGTAGATAACTCTTTTATAGATGAGGGCAATTCCAAAAACAAAGTTAATGATTTGAAATAGGCCTAAGATTAATTGTGAGAGGAAATAAGATTCTGTTGCATTTATGAGTGAAAGGCTCATTATTGATGCCGTTGGAATGAGGATGGCACAAATATATAGAAACAGATTTCTGATATATGCCTTTTGACTCGACCCTTTTAATAAATTTTTTATTTTCATGAATTCTCCTTTGACTTTGACACTTATCGCAACAAGGAGAACTGTTGGATACATGTTTCGCAGATGATATTCTTTTAGCTTATTTCGGTGATAAGTATGTATCCCAAGATGAATATTCGTATTTCTTAGTAATTACAACCCCTTATTCGCTGAGTAAATTTGTTAGGTATATGCCATATCTGTCATCGTGATTTTCAGTATTTAAGTCTTTTTTTTGACGCGTTTATAGATGATTTAATGTCTTCTAACAGGTTAGAATGTCCCTTTATTTTTTGAAGGCGAAAGTAATTCCTGCTAGGGAGATTTATATGAATGTAGATGAATTATTAGAAGAAAAAAGAAATCTTCTCTTAACTAAAAGAGAAGAAGCTGAACAGGGTGGCGGATCAGCTAGAGTTGAAAAGCAACATTCTCAAGGTAAGTATACTGCGAGAGAGAGAATCGAGAGATTGATAGATCCTAACTCTTTCATTGAGTTTGATAAATTTGTTACTCATAGATGTGTGAACTTTGGAATGGAAAAAAAGAAGTTCCTAGGCGATGGTGTTGTTACAGGTATTGCTTCTATCAATGGTCAAAAAGTTGCGCTCTATTCACAAGACTTTACTTGTTGGGGTGGTGCACTTGGTGAAGCGCACGCTAAGAAAGTTTGTAAGATTATGGACTTTGCACTTGAAAATAGAATTCCTGTAATTGGAATTCAAGATTCAGGTGGAGCGCGTATTCAAGAGGGTGTTGATGCTCTTGGTGGGTATGCAGAAATATTTTGGAGAAACGTTAAGTGTTCAGGAGTAATTCCTCAGATATCACTTATTATGGGACCATCTGCCGGTGGAGCTGTTTATTCTCCTGCGGTAACAGACTTCATTTTTATGGTTGATAAGTCATCCTATATGTTTGTTACTGGTCCAGATGTTATCAAGACAGTAACACACGAAGAGGTTACAAAAGAAGATCTTGGTGGTGCTGCTGCACACTCTGAGAAGTCTGGTGTTTGTCAGTTTAAATGTCGTGATGAAGATGAGTGTTTTGAAAGAGTACGTGAACTTATGACTTATCTTCCAGCTTCAAACTTTAGAAAGCAGGAGCCGAAGTATACGTCAGACCCAGTTTATAGAGATAATACAAAGCTTAAAACTGTTGTTCCAGCTAATCCAAAGAAGCCATACGACATGAAAGAAGTTATTCTTGATATTGTTGATGATGGTCACTTTCTTGAAGTACATAAAGACTATGCGAGAAATATTATTTGTGGTTTTGGTTCTATTGGTGGAATCAAAATTGGGATCGTTGCTAATCAACCAGAGGTTCTTGCAGGTGTTTTAGATATTGATTCTTCTTGTAAGGCAGCACGATTTATTCGTTTTTGTGATGCTTTTGATATTCCAATTGTGTCATTAGTTGATGTCCCAGGATTCTTGCCAGGAACTGTTCAAGAGTACGGTGGTATTATTAAGCACGGATCGAAATTATTATATGCATACGCGGAAGCTACAGTTCCTATGATTACTCTTATTACAAGAAAGTCATATGGTGGGGCTTATGATGTTATGGCATCTAAGCATATTAGAGCAGATGTTAACCTTGCATATCCTACTGCTGAGATTGCAGTTATGGGTGCTGAGGGCGCAGTTAATATTGTTTTTAGAAAAGAGTTAGCAGGACTTGAAGGTGCTGAATACGATAAGAAAAAAGCAGAGCTTATTAGTGATTATGAAAATAACTTTGCGAATCCTTATGTAGCAGCAAGTAGAGGGTATCTTGATTCAATTATCTTTCCAGAAGAAACAAGAAAGAGACTTTATGAGTATCTTGTTGCTCTGAAAGATAAGCAGATTGAACAACCAGAAAGAAAGCACGGGAATATTCAATTATGATTAGGCAGCCAAGTAATAAGAGTAGAAGAATATTAATTGCAAATAGAGGAGAGATTGCTTCTCGAGTGGCCAAGGCTTGTCGTGAGCTTGGGCATACTGCAATTGGGTGTTGGACAGATAATGAGAGACAAGCCGTTCATTTACAGTTTTGTGATGAATGGGTTCATCTTGAAGGATCAACTAATGCTGAGACTTATTTAAATGTTGAGAAGATTCTTAAGGTTTGTAAGGAGAATAATGTAGATGCTGTTCACCCAGGTTATGGATTCCTTTCTGAGAATGCTGACTTTGCAGCTTCTCTTGAAAAAGAGGGGATGATCTTTATCGGACCAAATGTGGAAGCGATTAAAGTGATGGGTGATAAAGCGACTTCGAAAAAGCTTGCAAATAATGCTGGTGTTCCAACTGTTCCAGGTACTGATGAAGCTGTGCCAACAGTAGATGAAGCTGTAAAGATCGCAAATGAAATTGGTTATCCAGTTCTATTAAAAGCGGTTGCCGGTGGTGGTGGTCGTGGTATGAGAGCTTGTGAAACTGAGCAAGATGTTCGAGACCAATTTGAAGCTGTAGGGAGAGAGTCTCTTGCGGCTTTTAATAATGGTGATCTTCTTGTTGAAAAGCTTATTGTAAATCCACATCATATTGAAGTTCAGATTTTAGCTGATAAACAAGGTAATACTTATCATTTCTATGAAAGAGAGTGTTCAATTCAAAGAAGACACCAGAAAATTGTTGAGGAGGCACCTTCTCCATTTATTGGTGATGATGAAAAGCTTAGACAAGAAATTTGTGAAACTGCAATGAAGCTTGCTAAGGCCGTGAATTATGACTCTGCAGGTACTGTAGAATTTATCATGGGTGAAGATAAGAGCTTTTACTTTTTAGAGATGAATACTCGTATTCAGGTTGAGCATCCAATAACAGAAGAAATAACAGGCATGGATTTAATTGTTTGTATGATTCAATCTGCTTTAGGAGATGACCTCGGAATACCAAGNCAAGAGTTTATAACTCGCTCAGGTCATGCGATTGAGTGTCGTATCTGTGCAGAAGACCCAATAACAATGTTNCCAGCTCCAGGTCTTGTNACTGGTTTTGAAACTAATTTTCCTCAGGGAACAAGGTTNGATCATTGTCTTTANAAGGGACTNGAAGTCACTCCTGATTTTGANCCAATGGTGGGGAAATTAGTTTGTAAGGGTATCATTAGAGATGTTGCGATTAGNAAAATGAAGGCAGCACTTGATGGACTTTTCATTGAGGGACTAAAGACAAACAANCCTCTTTTGAAAGAGATTCTAAATGAAAAAGTTTTTTGTGAAGGTCATTATTCTACAAATTACATAAAAGAAGTTGCACCTCANGACANAGTTGANACTTCTTTTAAGCATCAAAGATTTTATGAGATTTTAGCAGGTGTTGAAGCTAGAAGGATGGGTATCTAAATGAGAACATACCTAATTGATGACGATGGAAATGAAATAATTGTTGATCTTACGAGAACGAAAGTTCACCGTGATGATTATGTAGAGTTTCACTATTCTACTATTCAGGAAAATAAAATTACTCATGAGCAAATCATGTTTGTGACAAAATCTTCAGGGCAGTACTTTGTTTCTACTGATCAAAAACGTTGGAAGAAAATCCCAAGACAAGATTTACCTTCGAGAATGCTTAACGTTGATAAGGTTTACAATCTTTTTAGAGGCTATAAACCATCTGGACTGGGTGGAGCTGAAGAAGGTGAATTATTAACAAAGATGCCTGGGAAGGTAGTTAAGATTACCGTTGAAGAAGGTCAGACTGTAAAGAAGGGTGAAACTGTTTTAATTCTTGAGGCGATGAAAATGGAAAATGAAATCAAGTCGGGAATAGATGGGACAGTGAAAGCTATTCACGTCAGTGAAGGTGATGCATTAGAAGAAAATGTCCTCATGCTAGAGATCGAGTCTTAATATTTTTTATCTTAGACAAAATAGTTTCAATTATTTCTTATTAATAAGGAGGTGGTCGTGAATAGACCACAGAATGAATTTGAGAGAATGAAACAAGATATTGAAAGAGCAAAGAAAGGCATCTTGCCTGTTGTTGCTCTTATTCTTGTTGCAATTGGTGTTTACACATTATTCTATACCGTTGAGCCTGATGAAGAAGCCGTCGTTATACGTCTCGGTCGTTATCTAAAAACGGAAGATCCAGGGCTTCAGTTCAAGATGCCTTTTGGGATTGATAGAGTAATTAAAGTTAGATCTAAAAGAGTTCTACAGGAAGAGTTTGGATTTAGAACTACAGATACAAGCTCTAGAATTACAAGATATGCGAAAAAGACATATGGTACGGAGTCTTTAATGCTGACAGGGGACCTGAATGTTGCTGATGTTGAATGGGCCGTACAGTACAAAATTTCAGATCCATTTAAGTATATCTTTCAAACAAGTGAGCCAACTCAAAATGTTAGAGATGTATCTGAATCTATTATGAGAAGAGTTGTTGGTGACCGCTCAGTTACTGATGTTCTTACGGTTGGTAAGGTTGAGATTGAGTCTGAAGCTAAGAGATTGATGCAAGATGTGCTTAATAAGTATGATATGGGAATTTTAATTGTCTCAGTAAAACTTCAGGATGTTAATCCTCCAAGTGTTGTTAAGCAGTCATTCAATGAAGTTAACGAAGCAAAGCAAGAGCAAGAGAAGGCCATTAACGAAGCTGAGGGTGCTTACAATAAGGTAATACCAGAGGCGAGAGGGAAGGCTGAAAAGCTTGTTTCTGAAGCTGAGGGTTACGCAGAAGCCGTCGTAAATAGAGCGATGGGTGATGTTAAGCTATTTGAAGAAATACTTGTTGAGTATAAGAGAGCACCACAAGTTACTAAGAAAAGAATCTATCTAGATACTATGCAGGAAATTTTTAAAGAACTTAATAACACAGTTATTATNGANTCTAGAGTNAAGGGTGTTCTTCCTGTTTATAGTGGAAAGGATCTAAAATTATGAAAAAACCATTAATAGTTATTGGCGTTGGATTATTTTTTATAGTCTTAACGATTAAGAAGTTTATTTTTATTCTTCCTGAAGGTAGACAGGCGATTGTTACTGAATTTGGAAAGCCTATTGATGATCCAAAGACTGAGGCAGGACTACATTTCTTTTCAAAGCCTTTCATCCAAGATGTTAGATATGTTGATAAGAGGATCTTAAATTGGGATGGAGATCCTAATCAAATTCCAACGAAAGATAAGAAGTTTATTAAAGTTGATACTACCGCTAGATTTCGTATCGTAAATGCTCTGACTTTTATCGAAACAGTGAGAGATAAGAGAGGGGCGAAGGCAAGGCTTGATACAATTCTCGATTCAGCTACACGAAATGTGATTTCAGGACATAATCTTGTTGAAGCGGTTAGAGATTCAAACCGCATTATAGATATAAATAAAGAAAAAGAAGAAGCAGCAAAGAATAACACTGAGGAAGTTATCGAAGAAGAGATAACTGGTGAGATTGAAGAAATTTTTGTTGGTAGAGAAAAATTGAGCCAGCTTATTGTTGAGAAAGCAGATAAGGAGCTTGGTGAACTTGGAATTAAGTTAATTGATGTTCAACTAAAGCGAATCTCATATGAAAAGTCTGTTGAGACTAAAGTGTATGAAAGAATGATTTCAGAAAGACAAAGAATTGCTTCAAAGATTAGATCAATTGGTTCTGGAGAGAGAGCTAAAATTGAGGGGAGACTGGAGAAGGACTTAAGAAGGATTAAGTCTGAAGGTTATAGACGAGCCCAAGAGATAAAAGGTAAGGCCGAGGCAAAAGCAGCAAAAATATATGCAAATACATATAATAAAGACCCTAAGTTCTACGAATTTATGAAGTCTATGGATGTTTATAAAAAAGTTATTAAGAATGGTGATTCTAAAGTAATTACTACAACTGATAGCGAATTTTTTAAGTTTTTAAAATAATGATTGAATACGTAATCGCAGAAAACCCTGATGATAGGGTACTTGATAAAGCTTGTGAACTTCTAAGAGAAGGTTCTTTAGTTGCCATACCTACAGATACTAATTGGGTAGTCGTAGCAGATCCTTTTAAAAAGCAAGGTGTTTCTAATATATATCGTTTCAAAAAGATTGATAAGTTGAAGCACCTTTCATTGCTTTGTGAAAATTTCTCAAAAGCTAGTGAAGTTGCAGTGATAAGCGATAGCGTTTTTAGAGTTTTAAAGAAGTGTATTCCTGGTCATTATACTTTTATTTTTGAGGCCACAAAGAAAATTATTCGTGCTGTGCAGGCGAATAAGACAGACCATAATGTTGGAGTTCGATTTGTTCCATCTTTACTGGTCGAAAGGCTGCTTGCTAGATATGGTGACTCTCTTATTTCTACAAATCTTGATCGTGCTCAGATGGGCATTACTGAAGATGAGCCTATTTATAGTTACATGATTGAAGAAAAGTATGCGGGAGAGATTTCTATGATAATTGATCCGGGTGAGTATGACTTTGTTGGAAAGAGTACAATTATTGATTATACAGATGACTTTCCTGAGGTAATTAGAGAGGGGGCCGGAGAATTTCCGGTTTAAATGTTTTTCTCTCTAATTTACTAAACTTTATAGTGATTTCAAGTCCTTACAATGTGTCTAAATAATAGACATATATGCATCTATTACAACATTTCACTATTTTATAAGATTCTCGATTACTCTATTTAAAATAAATAGTAGGTGATATGAGAATTTTACTTTGTTTTTTAATTTTAAATCTATTGGTTCACGCAGATGAAGTCGTGAAGCCAACTAACTTTTTAGAGGTTGATTTAAAGAGTTTTGAGTTTTCACGTAAGAAAATGGGAGAGCAAGGAAGACTTGTTGCAAAGGAAGTTCATCTTTCAAGAGCAGATTTAACTTTTAATTTTAAAAACAAAGATAAAATCTTTGATGCCAAAATATTTTCAGATACAAATTCTATAAAGTTTAAGACAGACTTCTTTGACTTTGATTTCAAATTAAAAGAAGACAGTACTTTTTTTGAAATCATGGATCTAAATATTGAAGACACTCAAGGTGTTGTAAATCCTGGTTTTTTTATTGCTGATGGAAAAAGCTTTCATATTGGTTTTGAAGACCTCTCTCTTAAGCTAAAATCATTCTATGCTCATTGTACAATGAATGATGATGAGTTTGACATGGCCACTTCAGCAGGTATTGAAGCGGGATGTTTAAATCAAATAATTGCCAGCGCTTCAGCTAGTACAAAACATATTGATTTAGAATTAAATGTTCCATTTGATGATGGAGATAATTTTAATTTAAAAGCAAAGGTGGATTCTCTTACTTTGATGGACGCTGAGAGCGTTGAGATTAAAGCTAGTGAAACTCTTATAAATCTGATGGACTTTGTCGTTAAAACACAAGATATGAAACTAACTTGTAAAAAAGATAAAAGTCTTTATGTTTTTAATGCTGATAAGATCATGAAAGATTGTGAAAATACAGTAAGCCTTGAAACTGAGAGAATTGTCGTTATCGATGATGTTGATAAAACAAGGTTTTTTATAAAGCCTAATATGTTTGCAGTAGGTAATGAGAGAGTCTCACTGGATGCAAAGGCATTTCAATTTGTAGATGAAGAAAAGAATGTTACGATGTTTGACTTCTTTGTAAATTGTAGCAAACCATTTGAATCAGATGTTTATGATCTTCATTCTCTAATTGCTGGTTGTGTGAATAGAGGAACCATCTCAATTGGAGATATTTTTGATAAGAAAAGTAGAAGACTTTATAAAGAATATGACAAGGTTCTATCGGGTGAAGTTGACCCTCTTGAAGCTTTAGATTACGTCAAGCATACAAGAATAACGAGAGGACCAAGGGCCGGGAGAGTTCGTAAGAAAAAAGTTGTCGATTATGAACAACTTGCTTCTAGTGTCCAAGTCGCTATTCATAATAAAGAAGTTTATATCAAGTTAGTGGGCTATAAAAACCTTCCACTGATTGGAGAAATCACAAATAATGTAACGATTAAAGGTTTTTTGACTCATGAACCAGAAAGAAAGCAGTTGAAATTTACGATTACGAGTGCAGATATTCCTGCTACTTTTTGGAGAAAAGATGACAGAGAATTTGTGAGTGAATTATTCGCAGAAATGATGGTTGGTGATACCGTTACTTGGGATAATGATAGCACATTTACATTTCATCTATAAGGAGACTTCGGTGAAAAGGATTATACTAAGTTTAATTTTTATATTTTCGTTTGTAAGTGTTCAAGCTTCGATACTTACATGTAATGTTAAAAATAAAGATATTCAAGTTGTTATTGATAAAGAGAATGGCTCTTTGACATATAATGGGTGTTCAGCCTCATTTAAGGTGAAGTCATCTGAAAGTGATTATGTTTACTCTCAAGGATTAATCGATCAATGTGATGTTAGATCAATAACATTGATTAAAGGAAGCAAATTAACAGTCATTCATAAAGACGGGCTCTTTCGCTACGATGTTACTTGTCCTTAGTAAAAACACTTGCAACTAACTTTTTTGCAGACTTTATTGGGGTCGTTTTGTTGCTCTTTAAATCTTCTAATAAATTTGACTTAAGTCC
>NZAF01000052.1 GCA_002686115.1 Halobacteriovorax sp.
TTTAAGTTAGTAATAAAAAATTTATTCTAACGGATGAAAAAAAATCATTTTTTTGTTTGCACTGAAATAAAATAATGTTTATCCTAAGAATAAGTATTGAAAAAACCAGGAGGATGTCATGGCAGTTAAGAAGAAAGCTACCAAGAAGACAGCGAAAAAAGCAACAAAGAAAGCAGCGAAGAAAACAACAAAGAAAGCTGCTAAGAAAACAGCTAAGAAAGCTACTAAGAAAAAAGTAGCTAAGAAAAAGACAGCTAAGAAAGCTACTAAGAAAAAAGTAGCTAAGAAAAAGGTTGCAAAGAAGGCTACAAAGAAAAAAGTAGCAAAGAAGGCAACTAAGAAGGCAACTAAGAAAAAAGTTGCTAAGAAAAAGGTAGCAAAGAAAGCAACTAAGAAAAAAGCTGCTAAAAAAGCTACAAAAAAAGCTACAAAGAAAAAAGTAGCTAAGAAAGCTACTAAGAAAAAGGTAGCTAAGAAAGCTACTAAGAAAAAAGTAGCTAAGAAAGCTACAAAGAAAAAAGTAGCTAAGAAAGCAACAAAGAAAGTAGCTAAGAAAAAAGCTACAAAGAAAGTTGCTAAGAAAAAATAAGATTTATCTTAATTTTTTATAAAATGGGGCCCTTAATAGGGCCCTTTTTTGTTTATTTTTCACTTTCAATTGCCAAAAACATCTAGTTTCGCTAAAAACATCCCTACATTTTGCACAAAACTTGCAAATATCACTATCGGCAGATGAAACAACTGGTATCGATAGGGTGAAAATTTGAATTACTTCTTATATTCCTGACAGAATTCTGTTTTTTATCCCTTCTTATTCTTGTTTACATCTGTTTTATGGAGAATAAATGGATACTACACCTACTGGTCTTGGAAAAAGTGAACTAGATTATTCAACAATTTCCCTTGAGAATTTCCCTGAAAGAAAGGTTTGGCTTAAAACCTTTGGTTGCCAGATGAATTATCATGATTCAGATAGAATGGTCGCCCATCTTAAAAGACTGAATTTTTCTCAAACTTCTGATTTAGAAGAAGCAGATCTTGTTCTTTTTAATACCTGCGCTGTAAGAGATTTAGCTAATAATAAATTTTATTCTCAGTTAGGAGAGTTAAAACACCTAAAAAAGAAAAAAGGTAGTGATCTTATTATTGGTGTCGGTGGATGTGTGGCGCAAACAGAAGGTAAGGACCTAATCAAAAAATATAAACATCTTAATTTTGCTTTTGGCCCCGATACTATGGATTCAATCAACGACATGGTCTACAGAACTTATGCAGGGGATGACAAATTTGCTATTAACTCCTGGGATAGAAGTAGCGACTTTTCAATTGAGACAAAAATCAATCATGGCACGCCTCAGGCATTCGTAAATATTATCAAAGGTTGTGATAAGTACTGTACTTACTGTATTGTCCCTTACACAAGGGGGCGAGAGCGCTCAAGAAAAAAAGATGAAATTGTACAAGATGTTAAAAGACTCGTTGAATATCAAGGTATACAAGAAGTCATGCTTCTTGGGCAGAATGTGAATTCATTTGGAAAAGAAAATGGTGAAAACCTCTCTGAACTTATTATGGACCTTGATCAGATTAATGGATTAGAAATATTAAGATATACGACTTCTCACCCGTATGATGTTAGTGATCAACTGATTGAAGTTCACGGAAGTGCTAAGAAACTTTCAAAACATCTCCATCTTCCTGTTCAGTCGGGCTCTGATACTGTACTGCAGAGGATGAATAGAGAGTATACAAAGGAACACTACCTAGGATTATTAGAAAAACTTAGAAAAAGTCAGCCTGAGATTGTGATCTCTTCAGATATCATTTGTGGTTTTGTTAATGAAACAGATGAAGAGCATAAAGAAACGATTGATCTTCTTGATAGAGCACAATTTGATTTCATTTACTCTTATGTCTATTCAGAAAGATCAAAGACAAGAGCATCGAAAATGGATGATTTTCTTACAAAAGAAGTGAGAAAGGCGAGACTTCACGAAGTTCAGGCCCATCAACTAAAGATTCAAGAAAAGATTAGAAAATCGATGGAAGGCAATACATATCGAGTGTTAGTCGAGGGATCAAATGAGATGAAAGGTGAAAAGAAGTGGAAGGGAAGGACAAATTGTAATCGAATCATTCACTTTAAAGGTGAAATGAAAGGGCATGAGATTGATCGAAATCTTAAGTGGCACTGGGTAGATGTAAAGTGTATTTCAACGACTGCTTTATCATGTCAGGGTGAATTACAAGAAATATACGGAAGAAGACTGCAATAAAATCAGCGTGTTAAATAAAGTATTGGAAAAAAAAGCCCTCCTCAAACGGAGGGTTTTTATTTTTGTATACTAAAAGAGTGAAAAATTTCTTAAAGAACCTACTATTTATTTCTATTCTCTCAATCAATACATTTGCCGTTACTGAATTAGACTTCGAGTTTGGCTATGACAAACAGGTGTTTGGTAGTGAAAGAGAGAATAAGTCCACCTCGAGAAGTTATTCTGGCTCATTGGCCTTTTATTTTCTCTCAATGACGGCAATTGAATTTAATTACTCTCAAACTGAAGATCGCACAACTAGTCAGTATGATATATCAGATGGCGTGATCATTCTTGATTCTCAATTTGATAATATTAGAAGTACAACCTATGGAGTAGGGATTAGACAGGCTCTTGCATCTAGAAACTCATTTTTGATTCCAACGATAAGTATAGGCTGGGCAAGACAAAAATTTGTCGACTCATCTGAGACCACTTATACTAGTGTAAGTTCTGGTCAAAGTATCGTGATTCGAGATGAAGAAGAAGTAAGGGAAGCAGATTCAGTCTTTGCTTCTTTTGGTTTAAAAATTAGACTCACTAAGAGACTTTCTTTAAAAGGCTCTGTTAATACAGTATTTGAAGCCTTCGAATTCAATCAAGCTAAGGACCAGTTAAGTTATAGGGCCGGTCTGTCATGGATATTTTAAAATTTCTCTTATCAATCGCTTTCATTCTTATATTATCTTCTTGTGCAAAGATTGGTTATCTCTATGAGCAGGGGATTGGTCAGGCAAAATTAATCATTGATGCTAGGGATAATCAAGAAGTTCTAAAAGATCAAAGCGTTTCAGATGAAATGAAGGATAAGATTAAAAAAATTCAGACTTACAAAAAGTTTTTCTACCAATATTGGCACCTTCCTGAAACAGAAATTTATAATGAAACAAATATTTTAGATCGCGATGCTGTTACGTATTTAGTAATTGCATCTACAAGACGAGAAATTAAGCCTCTAAGCAATTGCTTTTTTTTGGCGGGATGTTTTCCCTATCTTGGGTTCTTTGAGCTTAAATCAGCTAAAAAGCACGTTAAAACGTTAAATGAAAAAGGTTATGATACTTATTTGCGTTCAGTTCTCGCATATTCTACTCTTGGTAACCTTGATGATCCAATTCTTTCCACATTTTTCAAGTATTCTAAGTATGATTTAGCAGAAACAATCTTTCATGAACTCTTTCATACAATCCTTTTTATCAAAGGTGAGGTTGATTTAAATGAAAATCTGGCAAATTATTTTGGCAAAGAGATGTTAAAGAAGTTTTTTAAAGAAGAAAGTGAAAAACTTGAAGCACATTTTAAAAGATTAGAGCTTAATCACGAGATTAAACAAGAAATTGTAGATAGTGCACAAGAATTGAAAGAAATTTTGAAAGAATCTAATTGGAAAGCGCAAAAAAAGCATTTTTTAGAAGTCACTTTTCCACAAAAAATGAAGAATAAGTGTGAAAAGCTAGGTCTAAAAAAATGTTGGCCTCTTTCTCTAACGTGGAATAATGCGACTTTTAGTGCTTTTATGACCTATGAAAAAAGCCAGGACAAAATATCTGCTCTCGCGGGTAAGTTTAATGGTGACTTGAGAGCATTTTTTCTTTTTATTCAAAGTGAATACGACAAATATGTTGAAGAGGACATTGAAGTGAGTTTTGAGGATTATCTTCTTAAATAGGAGTTCCCAAAGATTGTTTTACCCCTTGTATACATACAAAAGTAAAAATAGAATAAGACTATGAAAATCCTTTTAACTCTAATTTTTCTTCTCAATGTTCACGCCGAAATGAATCACACTAAAAGAGAAGATATTGATAAGCTCTATGAAAACATGGAAAAAGCTGAGGAGGATGAGACAAATTATGAGCTCATTCTAAATTATCACCTTTCTTTTGTTGATATTTCTCACTTTGAATCTTCGAGTGCGACAAACTTTTTCTCTATCAATGAAGAGAAATCACTTAAAATCCACAATCTAGGCTTTAGATTAGGCAGAGAGTTTTTTAAAAAGAGCTCTTTTTCATTTACTCCTTATTTTATGATCGCAAAGTCATATGCTAATAACGAAGATACATTTGCATTTCAATCTGGTGTTGATGGAGATGGAAAGGCGATCATGGAAAGTTTGGAATATAAGGATAAGGCCGAATCTGAACTTTATGGGGCCGGCATCAGTTTTAACTATAACTTTTCATATAAAAACCAAAGCTTACAAGCTTTTTTTGCATACTTTATCACTCGTGAAAAGAGAAAGTATCAGTCTATTTATAGACATGAAGATGGTGGGTCAGCTTCGATTAATTTAGTCTCTGATATTGATTATTCTACAAGTATGATCTCTTCTGGCGTTAGATGGATTAATGAGGAAATAGGTGTTTTTTCAGAATTTGCCCTTAATTTTCAATCAATTACGATTGATAAGAGAGAAGATAAACTTCTAGTCGATAGACAAAGTTCAAGTCTTACTAGTTCTACTAACTTTGATGAAATTCCTATTTCTCTAAATTTAGGAATGGGGATCCTCTTTTAATAAACTTCTAGTATATGAAATTCTTTTTCACCCCTAGGAGTTTCAACAACTGCGAAGTCTGACTCTTCAAGACCTAATATTTCAGATGCGATCTTAGATTTGACCGATAGGGTAGATACCTCAGTATCATCGTATGAGATTTTTATCCCACCTGAACCACGGTAAACGAGATAGTATTGCTCTTTTGCATCAACAGATACTTTAATAATAGAGCCTTCTCTTATTTCTTTAGAGCTAGTCATTGAGAGAGCTTGTAATAGAGAGAGGTCCTGCTTTAATTCCTCAACTCTTTTAGCCTGGGAGCCTGCAAGATAACCTTCTTCAATGGCCCTTGTGTCATACTTCGCTTCTTGTTTAAATTCTTTATCAGTCGCGCTTTGTCTCGATTTTTCTGCAATATCAGAGATGACTGTTAATTCTTTCTCAAGCTTTTCAATAAATAATGGGATGATTTTTTCTCGATTCATGTCTTATGGTATATACTCCTTCTACTTAATATATCAATAAGGACTTGAAATGAAACACATATTCTTTATCGACCCAATTGAAAAATTAGTCACCAAGAAAGATTCTACCATTTTGCTTGCTCTGACTCTTAAAAAGAGAGGAATAGAGAGTTATCTTCTTTTTGAAGATGATTTTTATGTCTCAAATAATGGAGAGTTAAAATATCGAGTCTTTGATTTTTCTGGGGATATTGAAGAAAATTTCTATGTTCAAAATTTTAAAGTTCTAAAAGAAAAAAATGTCGTTTTTGATGGCGAGACGACAATTCATATGAGAATTGATCCTCCTTATGATTCAAGATATCAAAGATACCTTTGGATGTTAGACTTCCTTGGTCAAAAAGGTGTTTCTGTTAAAAATCATCCTCTTGGTATTATGAAGTATAATGAAAAATTGGCAGCCTATGTGAGAGAAGGCTCTATTCCTTCTTATGTCGGTGCCTCTGTAAAAAATGCTATCGAATTCACAAAGGGACTTCAAACAAATTCTTATATTTTTAAGCCGCTTGATCTTTATCAAGGTATCGGTGTGAAAAAAGTCGAAGACCATGATGGATTGGAAAAAGATATTGAAGAGACGATGAAAGAATATGGTGGTCCAATTGTCATTCAGCCCTTTGTTAAAGAGGTCGAGCAAGGAGAGATTCGCTCCATCTTCTATAAAGCAAAAGAGATTGGAACAATTATTAAGGTTCCTAAGAAAGGAGAATTTCTTGCAAATATTGCTAGAGGTGCTGCTTATGAAGCTACTAATTTAGAAGACGATGTAAAAAAAGAGTGTATTAATATTTGTGAACAGATGCTCTGTGACGGAATTGACCTTGTTGCATTTGATATTTTACACGGCTCAATTTCTGAAGTGAATATTACCTGTCCTGGACTTATTGTTGAAGTTTCTTCAGCTTTAAATAGAAATCTTTGTGATGATATTATTAATATCTTGGAGCAGAACTAGGAAAGTCTTTGGTCCAGTCTGTTGAAAATTGAATATCAAATTTCACACAATCATTTTGCCAAACTCTATAAGTAGGACAGTATCTTTCACTTTGTCCTCTATCATAGAGACAACCTGTATCCCATCTAACATCAAGAATTTCTATCACGAGAGGTTGACTTGAAGTTGGAACTGAGAATTCTTTAACCTTTGAGACTTGATCAATCGGAACACCTTCAAAGGTATGTCTTTGAGTACATGATGTTTGCGTCGCTTTTCTAAGACATACATCGATATCTAATTTTGTATAACGAAACCAGCTTTCATATTCTTGAAATTCGCATTGAACTCCATGAGAATCAGCACCTCTTGGAGGGGCAGGTCTTGTTCTTACACGAACATTAAATCTTGCATCTGTTAAAAATCTTGTTTGAGAAGATTCAGGTTCATTAATATCTGATGACCAAAGAAAGTCTCTTGAGGTATTTGAATTGTGATCTTTTGAATGAACAATGATGTTATTTATAGTGTAGAAGTTTTGAGTTTGGCCTGCATCAGCATCACCGTCTTCATTTCCATCACCGTAACCACCGTCAGATCCACTATCACTTCCGCTACCACCACTGTTTCCACCAGTAGTTGGAATTTCATAAGTGTCACCATCTAGATTTCCACCACCATTATTACTAGAAGAAGGATTAACTTTCTTTTCATTATCAAAGCAACCAGTCATGATCACTGAAGCTAGTATCGTGATGATAAAGGTGTTGAATTTTGAAAATTTATTAAGCATTTTTGCCTCTTTCTAATAATTTCTTACATAGTTATCGGTTTTTTTAGAAAATGCTTTAAAATATTTCAATAAGGTGTACATTAGTATCTCTAATTTTTATTTACCTTAAGACAGGAAGGATCAAGGTTTACATGGAAGTAGCAAAAGTATCTGAATTTATTAATGAAAAGTGTTATCACTTCGCCAACTTTTTGGTTGATGATGATCTCCAGGCCTCTCAACTCGCACTTGATGTCATGCAATCGTTTCTGGCCGAAGCGCCGGAATCTCTTTCAAAAATAGAGACAGATGCTCTTCGCTTTGAATTCTTTAAAAGAATTTACAAACTCGCTAGTGTGAGAAGAAATCACTTCAAAGTTGATCAACATCTTGACCTTTCTGGGCGAGCTGCCTTTTTTCTGACTTATGTTTATCAGATGCCTCTTTTAGAAGTCGCAAAAATCACTGCGTCTACAGAAGAGCAGATTTTAGCTAAAGTTGTCAGCGTCAGAAATTCAATCCTTAGTGAACAGTCAAAAGAGAGAGGACTTTAATGGAAAACCACTGTGTTCATGAGAGAACGATAGGAAGTAATTTATTAAAAAACTCTAATTTAAGTGATTCTCTAAGAGTTCATATTTCTGACTGTGTTCACTGTCAAAAGAAGTATGATCTTATTTGCCATGAAAACTCTATAATTAAGGAAGAAGTTGAGAGGTATCGTGCAAGTATTGATATGAAAGATCATTTAACGAGAGAAGTTTCTTTGCAGCTTGAAAGTTACTTAGAAGAAGTAGAAAAAGTAGCTAAATTTAAGAAGCGTTATAGTTTTGGATCATTAAAAGAGAATATCGTCTCTTTTGGCAAAGGACTAACCGATCCAATCTCTCTTTTTATTCTCTTTGTGATCGCGGCATTTTATCTTATCCAAATTTAGATTTAAATTCTTAAAGAAGAGATTAAAGTGAACGTGTGTTGATATTGAAATAATAATGCATCGTCATACGACCATTCTTATCTTGTAGCTGACTAGCTATGTTTGGGATCTTAACCATTGATTCAAGAATTTTTTCAAAAATCTTTGCAACTTCATCATCATAAGATGACTCTAGAATCTTTACGACTTCAGCATTTCCCTCTCGGTCATAGCGGATCTTTGCTCGAAGTCGAGTTGGTTTATGACTTTTAAGAGTTTGCAGTAGGTGAGGCTTGTCTTGTAAGGCCTCTCTAATTGCTTTATCTGAGCCCGTTATGTATTGAATAGATGTTCTTCTAAAAAAAGAATAGAAGACCTTTTCTAATTCATTAAGCTCTTCAATTTTGATTCCCTCTGGTGGAATAAACTCAAGCTGAGAATCTGTGTGATTAAGAAGTGGGTTTTCATTACTCTTAGCTTGTCTGATATCTTGAACGATTCTCATTTGTTGATAATTAAGTCTCTTCTTTGAAATCTCTTTTGCTTTACGATTTATAGAAGAATTCTTGTTCTTTATATCTTGCTTAACTTCTTTTTCTGGCTTTGGAGCAATGGCACCCATTTGAAACTTTGAAAATAAATCTTCACCTTGAGATTTTTTTGAGGGGATGGACTCAAAAACTTTTTTCTTTGATTTTTCTACACCAATCGTTCTGATCTTAACTCTTAAAGGACTATCGATTTCATCATTCTTAGAAAGATATTGCTCAAATATATCCAAGCTCTTTAGTGGAATAAATAAAAAGAGCATATGTGCCATAGCAGTTGACACGAGTAGTAGACTAAATATGGTATTCTTGTGATCTTGCTTCATTTTCCTCTTATATTCTAACGTTTCTTCACGCTGTGCCAAGGCAAATTCTACCATTATTTAAACTTAGGGCAGGGAAGTGTAGAATTTTTATAGGATTACGTTCAAATGCGCATCTACACGTAATTTCAGAGGTTTATATATGACAGTATCACCAATTAAAGTATTTTCAACTGCCAGAACATGGCTTATCTCCTTATCTTCAGTCGGACTGATCGTTGTAAGTGGTTATTATTCTTCAAATAATGGCTCTTTTACGAAGCTGATGGAGATGAAAAATGCTTTGCAGATTTGTTCTACAAGAGTTGGACAAACTCATACAGCATCTGTTCTCGGTGATAGTAATTCAATATATCTAGATAGTGGCTTTACTGGAAGTACTGAAGAGTGCTTTGCAGACCTCCAGTCACTAGCAGAAGAAAATCAAATTCTTGGTAAAGAGGGAGTTAAAAAAGCGAATGCTCTAGGCTCAAACGTTCATTGGTTTTCTGAATCATTAAGGTCATCAGGTTCTGCTTTTTCTGTAAAGGAAACAAGTACAAATAAAATTTCAGATAAATTCTCTAATGTAGAGTCTTCNGTAGATTCTTTCTCAGAAGCAATCAATGTTAAGGCATCAGANCTTGAACAANTAGGCTTTAATTTAAAAGTGTGCCTCTANCTTTTAGGGGGAGTTCTNATTTTATCTGGGGCATATGAAATTATTCAAAGAAGAGTTTTTAATAGAAAGAAAAAAGAGATTGAAAGTGAAGCGCTTTCTGAGCTTCTTTCAAATGATGTGACAACTGCCGGAAAGGTTGAAGGAATTATAAAAAATGCTCTTGATCTTAATGAAATGGGTCACTGTTCTAAGTTAATTACAACTTATAGAGAAAATGTTTTTGAAAATATGGCATCTAAATCAGAAAGTGTTGATACAAGAGCTGTTGCTTTTGCAGATAAGAAGCTTTCACATGCCAACGAACTTGTTAATGCTGTTTGGGAAGAGTCTGAAAAGATGGATCAAGGAAATATACTGAGTGATGATGAAAACTCTCTTCTAGACAATCTAGAGATCGTTGAAGAAGTTTTTAAAACTCCAATATATGAAGTCGCACAACGAGTAAGAACACACCTGAGTGAAAAAATTCACGCTTCTTCTACGATGGTGGAACTTAAGTTGGATCAAAGTGAAATTAATTCTAATGAAGAGTCTCTTGAGCAGGCGCTTTATTATTTAATCAATGATGGTATTGAAAATTTAAATCACTTATCAGCATTGGATTTAGAAAGAAAAGTCGTTGTCACCGGACGTAGTCTTGGTAGCATTTATAACTTCACTGTAGAGTCATATGGTGATGGTAGAAAAGCTGAAGAAAGTACGAATTTCATGATTGCACAAGAGATTTCAAAAGATGCAAATGGTCGAATCGAAGCTTCAAACCTTTATTCTGAAAATAAAGAAATCATTGGAAGAAAGGTAAGGTTAATTCTTAAAAGTTCTAAGAAAGCGATTGTTAAAACAACTAATCGTGAATCATCATTAGTTAGACTTGAGAGAGGAACGAAGAAAGAGATCTTAGCTAGAATGAATGCTTAAGCTAGTTAGAATGTTCTTTTAAAAGAATCTTTATAATTATTTTTATAAGCTACCTTTTCTAGAATATAGCGGAACTTATCTTCGCTAACTTCTTTTAAAATTATTTCATGAGCTAATTGATGAAATGACTCTTCATCTTTTAGGAAAACTGTATCAAATAAGATATCGCCAACCATATGGCCTAGCATTCGTCCTAAATTATATAAGCCTAGTAATCTATAACCTTTAATTTGATCTTTAATTGGAGTCTTTTTCTTATCCAAGATAGATAGACCAGTTTTATATAATGACCTCTTTGAGCCTTTAATACTTCTACCTTTTAAGAGGTTCTTATAGTCCCTGTACATATCACATTTTCTATAGGGGTTAATAAGCTTAGAGCAGAAATAGGCTATAAGACATTGCTCAAAGTGATAGTAAAAGAATTCTTCTCTCTTATTTTTTGAAAGTAAATCTTCAAGGTAGTTCTTTGGCTTAAGAGTGATATAGCAGTGGATCCCTGCAATATATGAAAGTCTATTAATAGAATAATTTGGACAAAAGTATCTCGGCTGATTATAAATCTTAAAACTACGTCCTCTCTTTATAAGAGAGTGATAAAGATTTTGAATCTTTATCGAGGGAGCTTTCATTAGTGATTTTTGAACTTGTTCTAATCTAATATGATCGTAAAGTGTAAACTCCTCTAATTTGTCATCATCAATATCTAGTTGCAGGGTTTTGTTAATATGCTGACAAAGAAAGTAAAAATTCTCGGGTACATTTTCAGAGAAATTTAATGCTCCGTTTTCAATAATATACTCGTGAATATCAAATTCAGGGTCTTCACTAAGATGTTCGTACCAATAAATCTGACTTTCATATTTAAGCCAAGGAGCAGATGTTAAAAGAATATATTCTCTCTTATTAAACTTAAGAACTTTATCCATAAGAGGTTTATTGCTCTTTGATAATTTCCAATACACCTCATCGAGGTTTTGATGAATAATGGTTTGGATAACACTCTTGTTAAGGCATTTTAGCACTTGGTTTGGAAGTTTATTTTTAACAATGTGGTATTCACCAAATAGTACAAGAATCTTCTTTTGAGGAGAGTTCTTGTGAAATTCAGCAAGTACTTTAGCTGCTTTTTTGTCTCTTTGAGAGAGTGATCCCTGGGTGTTTAAGGCAATAATAGGAATATTTGTTTTTTTGGCTATCTCAAAAAATGTCTTATAATAAGTCCATGGAAATCTCCATGACTCTGTGTAGTTTATGGACTCTAAGAATTCGAGCTCAGTGATATGACCTGCTAAAAAATAGTCTATAAATTTTTGATGGTTCACATGCACGAGCTCTAGTCCAATTGCAAACTCATGCTTCTTTGATTTGATGATATCGATAATTCTTTTTAGGTTCCTAGAGCTTTGGTCAAATGTATGAAAGTCTCCAAGATAAATGATTTCAGAGTCATCAATGGAAGAGGACAACTCACCAATATTTGAGCTGTAAAATTTTCGGTTGTTTAGACGGTTTTGATCTCTTTGATACTTAATGAGCTCATTTGATTTCTTTCCCTCAAGAGTTTGAGCTTTATTTTTGAGATAGTTATAAATATTTTTTTGGACATCTTTAATAGAGTCTTTCAAAACTACCTCTTAAATTAGGATAAGTTTATGTTTTTATTATACCCTTGTTTACATGAGATGCAAGAGGGGAGTTAGTGGCTTAAATTACTCGGAATTATGAATTAAAGATCTGTTCAACTATGATTTGATTAACTTTTTGATGGCAGAGATTAACGATATTTTTAATTTGTTTTTGACCTTCAATATATTGATTCACAATGGCCTTCATATCGACATAGCTTGGAACTCTTAATCCGTGAATAACTGAAGAGAGCTTCCCTCCAATTGAATGAGAAAGAATGAAGTTAATGAAGTGAAGTAGCTCGTATTCTGCTCTGAGATTCATAAGTAGTTTTTCACGATGATAGAGAGCGAGAATATTCTCATCCTGTTCGTTCTTATAAAGCTTAGTAGAGGAGAGGGTTAACTCAAATTCATCTTTATGAGAGAGAAAAGGCTCAATATAGATGTCTTTATTATCATTATAAATAGGTCTCTTATCAAGTGCCATAAGTTCTTGAACTATATTCTTCGCTTGATAATCAAGAGCTCCAAGGCTTGAGTTATCCTCAAGATCATGAAGATAATTCATACAAATCAATTTAAAGTGAGAAATCATACAGGAAATATGCCATGGATATTCTGTCTGATCTTGTCCCATATGTTGAAAAATATCATTAAGTTCACTCTCTAAAGACTCATAAGAAGCAGACTTTATCTCTTCTAGAGATTTATTAAAAAATTTATATCTTAGAGCTGTCGTTGAAGGTAGGAACTTTGTATTTAAAAGAAATTTAGGAACTAACATTGCCGAAAGCTTCGACTTTGCTTTCTTGAGACTTCCATTAAATGTAAGCTGAATGATCTGCTTCCCAACACCTGTATCAAAGAAATCCCTAAAAAGGTTTACATTGAGATCACCTGATTTTGGCGTTAGACCAAAGTATAAGAAATAGGCATGGCCATGCTTATCGGCCTTTGCACGATAGAGATCAAATGAAGTCATTTCAAGTTTTATATTTTCTTCATCTGAATAATCTATAACGAGAAGAAGAGGGTATCTTTGACGCTCATTTGTTTCAATCCCTAAAAGATTTGAAGCATCTCTATGATTATTCTTACCTAAGTGTTCAATCATAAAAAACTGATCAAAAGTCACACAAGACTTCGTCAACTTTCTAAAATAATTAGGGTGAGTAATATTATTTGTATCTGAATTGTGACTTAAAAGCTTTCCACCAATAATGGCATCTTGATGAAATTCAAAACTCAAATCATCACTAGGCTCTTCTTGATAAAGAGGAGTGTTAATAGAGTCTTGATCACTAATAAAACGAGCAAATGTCTCTCTTTGTAACTCAAATTTTGAAAATCTACAAAGGTCACCATGGAAATTAAAAGTTAAGCAAGATTCTTTAACAAGATCTACATTCTGGATGTTCTTATTCCAATTAGATGAGATCATTTTCTTATTAAATACATAAAGATATTTTGGTATTTCTCCTCGTCCATTTAAGTTTTCAAAACTGAAATGAGCAGAGATATTCATCTTTTTTAAAAGACCTTCGACACGTTCAGAGTGACTAGGGACAAAGAGTTTTTGATTTGAGAAAACATAGAGGTAGCCATTGTTAGAAAGACTTTCCCCTTCTTTTAATATCTTTGTTACCAGTAGATGGTGAGGGTTCTTTTTTGGAGTCTGGCAAAGACTAAGAACAATCCTGTCATAAAGCTTTGGCTCTTGCTCCATCTTGATATTAAATATTGAGATTTGCCCAAGGGCATCTTCACTCTGTTTATTATTAATTTGCTTATATAATGAACAAATCAAAGCAATTGGTTCATGGTTTTGGCACTCAGAAAAATGTAAGAGGAAGTTAATAAATAGTAACTCTTGGCAATACTTTAAATAATTATTTCTCTCTTGATCTCTACCTTGAAATTCTGGGCAGATAATTTCGAACCACTTCAGGTTGCAATTATGCTCTTGAGCTAACCAGTGAGAAAGAGCAAAGGACTTTAAATAGTCGCCTGTGAAAAGTGTTTTTAAGCACTTTGGCTCATCAGAGAAATTATAATAGCCTTGATGATTCTCAAGCCACTCTGGAACAGTGATAAGAAGGTCATTGATAAACTTACCAAATGATTTGTGACTTATTGAATGAGAGTAGTTATTAACGTCTGACTCTTTTGATAGAAGTCCGAGTTCTTTTAACAGCTCATAGTTTAAAACGTTTAAGAAATCATTATTACCAAGTTTAATAATGAGAGACTTTATATTTAAAATATTTTGTTCAAGATTATTTGATGGTCTAAACCAGCTGTACTCATTTGATTTTAAGCTATCACAATCAAGCTCCGTTGAACTTGATCTTCTAAAAATCATACTTAACGTGTGATCAGGGTTTAGTAATTCACTTAAAGAAATCTTTTGTTTTTTTAGATCATATAATGAAGATACAAACTTCACCTTTAAAAGATAAATATTAATTGTTCTAAGTGCATACAGCTTCTTAAATCTTTCTATTTGTTCATTAAAAGGTGAGCTCTCAACATTGAAATGGTCCCAAAAGAGATCATATTCATTTATCAGAGAGATATTTAGTTTTTCGGCTGATGAAAACTTTAAAAACTCTTTAAAGACATTCTTCTTCAATGACTTATTTCTAGCAGGGAAGGTATTGATGATTTTTAAGGCCTCATCAAGTAGGGTTTTTATCTCTTTTTTAAGCTTTAAAGCCTCTTTAGAGATAAGACTATCACCCTTCCACTCTGGAACGACAAAGTTTTGAAAATTGAATGGCTTTTTAAATTCAGGTACAGACAGAGGTGACTCACCAATTGGAGTCTCTGCTTGATCTTTAGGCGACGTTTTACCGAGCCAATTTCCTGGAATGAAGCTTTCCTTCTTGTTCATCTTGTCCGTTGTTCTGTCTATTGTTGTGTGGTGGCAAAATATATGTCAAAGCAGGTGAAATGTCATTTAAAAAATAAGAGATTCAAGATCAGAGATCGCTATCTATTTGATATTATGAGTAAAAAAAGTTTAAAGTAAAAATTGTGCACTCCGATATGATTATTGATAGTTTTATTCCTCTAGGGGATTTTGGAGTAACCATGGAAGATAAAGAATTAGAAGAAGCACTAGCAGCAAGCATTGATGAGAGTTTTAACAAGTCTGAGCTTGATGATATTATGAATGAAATAGAGAACCTTGAAAAAGAGTTCTCTGAAGATTCAACTGGACCATCTGCGTCAGGTAGTGATGCTAGTCTTGCTCTTGAAAAAGCTAATAATAATTCTTTACAAGAAGAGATCGACAAAGAAGTTCAAAACTTTGTTGAGGAAGTAACGGAACAACCTGTTGCAGAGGCTTCTGAGCCTGTTGCTGAAACTACAGAGCCTGTGGCAGAAGCACCGAAAGAATTTTCTCAAGATCTTATCGACCAAGCATTTAAAGATGCTGCTCCTAAATCAGAAACTGCGCCTGAACCGGTAGCAGAAACTGCAGAAACTACAGAGATGACTTCAGAGCAATTTGATGAAACTCCAGTTGAAGAGCCAGTAATGGAAGAGATGGATGATTCTGATGATGAAGAAGTCGCTTTTACTGAGGAAGAACTTGCTGATGTAACGAGTGGTTTAGATGATGAATATGAAACTGATAATGTTGTTCCAATGGGACAAGGTACCGATGTTTCATCTTCTAATTCATCTTATGAATCAGCTTCACAAGTAGACTTTCAAGCTAGTGGATCAATGGATTTAAGTGTTAACTTAAATATTGCGGGACAAAATGCTCATATGAAAGTAGAAAATGGTTCACTTACTGTCCATTTAAATGGTGTAAATGTAACTATTTCAGAAGAAGAAGGATGTAGTATAAAGATGGCCGGTGGGGTGAACTTTAGTGTTCCTCTCAATGTAGGCGAGGCATCAAAAAAAGCTTCTTAATTTAATAGGTTTTTATGTCAATTTCAATATTAGGTGGGCATGCCAAAGGGCATGCCCTTTTAGTTCCTAAAGGCACTTTAATTAGACCGACTTCTGTGATGCTTAGAAGGCGCTTTTTCGATGCCTATCAAGATATGAGTGGATTAACTTTTGTCGACTTGTGTGCCGGGACCGGTGCTATGGGACTTGAGGCCTTATCTAGAGGGGCCAATAAAGTGTACCTCAATGAATTTCATCCAAAGGTCTATCAATTACTAAAAAAGAATGTATCATCAATGACTAGAGACCTAGGTCATTCATTAGGTAGTGTCGAGTCATCTAAAGGTAGTTGTTTAGACTTCATTAAAAGTCATAAAGAGCAATTGGATAAGACAGACACTTTCATATTCTTTGATCCACCTTATGAAGATCATAAACTTTATAAAGATGTTTTAAAGGTACTTCACGACTTTGATCAGGCCAAGATAATCATAGAAACAGATAAGCAAAAGGGCATCAAAGAAGAAGAGATCACAAAATTAAATTATAAGATCAAAAAATCCTACAGACAGGGAACAAGTTATATCTATATTGCTGAGTAACCAAGTGTTTTGCTCCAGTTAAGTTCTCTTTTCACTCAGTTTTCCATTAAGTACACTATTAGCAGTATCATTTTATATTGGAGTGTATATGAAGAAGGCCATCTACGCCGGAAGTTTTGATCCTTTTACTAATGGTCATTATCACATTTTAAAAAGAGCTCTAAATCTCTTTGATGAAGTGACGATTCTCGTTGGTAAAAGTCCTTCAAAGAAAACTCTTTTTACTGATGAGGAAAGAGTGACAATGCTTAATGAATTATTTAAGGATCAAAAGAATGTAAAGGTTGATAGCTTTTATGGACTTCTTGTTGAGTATGCTAAGCAAAACGATATTACAACTTTAATTAGAGGCTTAAGACCAACAGGAGACTTTGAAAGTGAGTTTCAAATGGCCTCGATGAATAAGAAGTTATATCCAGAGATTGAAACAGTTTTTCTAATGACTGTTGGAGAGAATTACTATCTTTCAAGTTCATTAGTTAAAGAAATTTATAAGCATGGTACAGATATAAGTGAATTTGTACCAAAGAATATTTTAAGATGGTTAGATAAGAAGGGAAGGGAAGCAATATGAGTATTAAACTTTCAAAGAGAGTTTCATCATTAACAGAAAGTGTGACACTAAAACTGAATGCTCAAGCAGTTAAAATGGCAGCGGAAGGCAAGAAGGTGTACAACTTAACGGCCGGTCAACTTCCCTTTCGTCCACCTCGAAACCTTGTCGAAGGGATCAGAGGAGAGTTGGATTTCTTAGGAAGTTTTCAATATAGTCCCGTTGCTGGGGAAGCTAATTTACGTGAAACATTCTTAAATTACTTTTATGATTCAAGAAAAATAAAATCATCAACATTTAAAGAGGACTTCAGTCTTATTATTGGAAACGGTGGAAAGCATGTTGTTTCAAATGTGTTTGCAAGTCTTATTGATGAAGGAGATGAGGTTGTCTTAATTGCACCTTATTGGGTTTCTTATCCAGAGATGGTTAATATCTATGGTGGAAAAATAAATGTTGTCAGTACAAGTATTTTTAATGCTTTTGAACCATCTCTAGATGACATTCGTGAGGCCATCACTGATAAGACAAAAATGATTGTAATTAATTCGCCAAATAATCCAACAGGAACTCATTATAGTGATGAGTGGATGAAAGGCTTTGCTTCATTTTTAAAAGACTATCCTAATCTTATGGTCATGAGTGATGAGATTTATTATGAACTCAATTATTTTGATCCTAGGCCAACTTATTTTTATCAACATGATGAAGAACTATTAAAGAGAACGATTATTATTGATGGGATATCAAAGAACTTAGCTTCAACAGGTCTAAGAATTGGATATTGTATTGCTGATAAAGAACTCATTAGTAGCATGACAAAGCTTCAAGGGCATACTGCCTCCGGAGCAAATTCTCTTATTCAAAAATCTCTTTTAAAGTATGACTTTGATAAAATCTCCGAGTATCTGGACCCTGTAAAATCTCACTTAAGAGATAATTCTCAAATTCTTAAAGATTGCTTTAGAGAGAGAAAGCTTTCTAAGTGTTGGTATCAGACAATTTCAGCATTTTATTACTTCATAGACTTTTCACAAACTGATCTAATGTCAAAATATCAAAAGAGTGAAGATGATGGACAAGATTATTCAGCTCAAATATGTGCTGATCTTCTTGAGCAAAAAGGTCTGGCACTTGTGCCTGGAATAGCTTTTGGTTCTCCAAATTGTGCAAGACTAAGTCTCGTACCTCCTAAAGACTCTTTTAAGGAGGCCATGGAGCTTCTTGCAATGAGCTTAACTGGTGAATAAAAGGTGATAGGTAGACTGTACCACCTTTAATTAGATCCTATAAAAAGAGATAATAATGATGATTGCGCAAACCATGGGGGCTTATGCGTCTTTGTTATTTATCTCTATTATTTCTATTAATTATCTCTTGTGGAGCCTCAAAAGAAGAAGAGGTTGAAAGAGCACTTGTATCTGCATCCAATGCATTGACCGAATCAGATTGTGATGCTGCTATTAACTCTTTAGCTAGTGTTTCATATCAAACAGATAATGCAGAATATGTAAAACTCTATGCATCAGCTTATGCGTGCTTAGCAGGCTATAAGACGACAACATTCTTTGATCAAGATATTACAAAAATTAGTGGCTCAAATATCTTAAGTGAGTTCACAACATTTACTCTTGCACAAAGAAATGAGTCTGGGGTTATTGATGCCTCTTTTCAAAATATGCAAACAGCTATTGATGCTCTTATGTATTCAAGTGGAATTCCTGACTCTACAAACCCTACATCTGCCTTAAGAAGTGAACAGTTCTCAAATGCTGAAACTGCAGAAATTAATTCTCTTTTGTTTTACTTACTGGCCAATCAGCTTGGAAGTTATTTTTACTTTTATGGAAATACAAATTCTACAGGAGTTAAAGGAGGCGGAGAGATTGCCAACCAAGTTTGTCTTTATAGTTATGATATTGATGCTGGAACTAATCCCGTCGTTACAGCTTATCTCGCTGCCGACTCAACAGGAGGCTCATGTAACTCAACAGGTCTTGTAGGTAGCAGTCAACTCGCAGATGGCTCAGTGATGAATGTTTCAAGAGCGTGTAGAGCGATCACTCTTTTTAATGCTTTATTTGATACGTTTGAAAATATAACGATATCTAGTATTGGTGAAGATGACTTAAGTACCGTCTTTACAGGCCTTAAGGCTATTCTTGATGAAGCCGGAGATTATGCCTTTACTGATAATTCAATTTTAACCATTACTTCTCAAACTTTATGTGAAACAAATTTTGCTTCGAATGACAGAGACCTACAATTATTCTTTGCAATTGTTTTTGAAGCCCTGCATAACAAACAATGAAAAAATATTTAATAAGCCTTATATTCATTTCTTCTTCAATCTTTGCTAAAGAGATTGTTTGGTTAGGTAGAAGCCCACGTGCTCTTTTAATGGGAGATGCTTGGACAACGCTAGCAAATGATGATGAAATGACACTCTTTTATAACCCCGCTAGTCTTGGGGCAAATTCATCAGTTGGCTTTAATCTAATTAATCCTAGAGTCGCAGTAACAAATGCTTTAGATGAACTCGATCGTTTTGAAAACTTTCCAAGCTCAGATGCTGCAGCAATTAGTGATAGACTACTTGGGTTTCCTGTTTTTGCTGAAGCTTCAATTTTTCCAACTTTTAAAATGTTAAACTTTGCTTTTTCAATGTTTGCGACGACAAAAACAAGTATCTCTCTTAATAATGCTGTTCATCCAAGTCTTGATATTGATTATCGTTATGATAGGGGCTTTGCTTTTGGTTTTGGCTTTAATTTAATGGGTGGGAAAAACTCTAGAGGAAAGAAGCTTGGAAATGGTGAGAGACTTTCGGTTGGGTACACATTAAAGTACTTAAGAAGAGAGGGACTTGATCGACGATTTGATCTCTTTGGGACAGGTTTATTAGATGATATCAATAATGGAAATCTTGAGAGTACAGATGATTTTAAAAATATTCTTGGTTTTTCAGAGGGAAAATCATTCGGTCATGATTTAGGTATTGAGTATGCTTTAAGCTCTGGTGCGAGTCAGTTTACTGCTGGTGCATCTCTTATGAATATTGGAGATATCTCATTTAAAAAACTATCTGGTACTCAGGCCGTTCCAGAGCAAGATATGTATTTAAACCTTGGTGCGTCATATAGACAAGATTTTAAACTTTTAAGTTACACTATTTCGACGGACCTTAAATCAATCAATCAGCCAATACCATTTGGTCAAATGTTTAACTTTGGTGCAAGCGTTTCTATTCCTCTTGTAACTGGCTTCTTTGGCTGGTCTCAAGGCTATATAAGCTATGGCGTTGAAGTCGATGTATGGCCTGTGAGTATTATAGCTGGCTTTTATAGTGTAGAATTGGGCTCTGAATTTCGTGAGAATGAAGGTAAAAGGGCCATGATTTATATTAGTCTTTTAGATATAGACATTGATGCATTTTAATTGAGCGCAAGTGTCGGGTACTTTATTTTATTGCCAACCTTATACATCTATCCGTAAAATTTAATTAATGATTAAATCCAAGCATTTAATAGATAGCTTCGTACTCTTTTCATGGAGGAAAATTTGAAAAAAACTTTTGTCTTAGACACGAATGTCATCCTTTTTGACCCAACTGCAATTTTTAAATTTGGAGACAATAATGTCTTCATCCCGTTAATTGTAGTTGAAGAAGTAGATCGTTTTAAAAAAGATCAGAATGAAAACGGTCGAAATGCGAGATACTTTTCTCGAATTGTAGATGAGTTAAGACAAAAAGGCTCTCTCATGACTGGTGTTCAGCTTGAGAATGGAGGGAATTTAATAATCTCTCTTGATAAGAAAACTAAGGAAAACTACGAGTCTTTTGATCTTTCAATTAATGATAATTTAATTTTAGCTTCGGCACTTGCTCTTAAAGAGGAAGGAAATGAAGTAACTCTTATTTCAAAAGATATTAACCTAAGACTTAAATCTGATATCCTTGGTTTAACAGCAGAAGATTACGGAAAGAAAGATATTGATCTAGAAGAACTATATTCTGGATATCGTTATCTACCAGTTGATAAGGAAAAATTTGATGAATTTGAATCAAATAGATTCTTACAATATGAAAGTGCCGAAGAAGATGAAGTTTGTCCAAACGAATATCTGATCGTTCATGAAAAAGGAAATGAAAGAAGAAGACTTCTTGGAAGATATAGTAAGATGAAACTTGGAATTGTTCCTCTCATTCCAATGAGAGAAGGTGTTTGGGGAATATATCCAAAGAATATGGAGCAACAATTTGCATTAGATGCTCTTTTAAATGATGATATCAAACTTGTTTCTCTTGTTGGTAAGGCCGGTACTGGTAAGACACTTCTGGCTATCGCTGCAGGACTTGAGATGACAATTAATCAAGAAAAGTATTCAAGACTACTTGTCTCTAGACCAATTCAACCAATGGGTAAAGATCTTGGTTATCTTCCAGGGGACGTAAATGATAAACTCGGTCCTTGGATGCAGCCAATCTTTGATAATATGGACTTTCTTTTTGACCAAAGAAGAGCAGGAAACTCCTCTTCTTATGAAGATCTAATGGACCATGGTCTTTTACATATTGAGCCTCTAACTTATATTAGAGGTCGATCAATCCCTGGTCAGTACCTTATTGTTGATGAAGCACAAAACCTTTCTCCTCATGAGGTGAAGACAATTGTCACAAGAGCAGGTGAGGGAACGAAGATTGTTTTAACAGGGGATCCTCAACAGATTGATAGCCCTTATTTAGATGAGATTAACAACGGTCTTGCATATGTTGTAGAGAGATTAAAGGGTGAAGATATTATTGCTCACTCGACTTTAACTGTTGGAGAGAGATCTGTACTTTCAGAGACAGCTTCAAAACTATTATAAAAAATGAATGAATTAATAAGAAAAAGGGCCCATCTTAGGGCCCCTTTACATGAGGGCATCCTTTTTGAGTGTGATCAATATGTCCTTTCTGGAATGTGCTCAAATATATCTGAAGGTGGTCTTTTAATTGAGCACCTTAGTCTTGTGCCCGAAAAAAAGAACTTTAATGTCATTGTTCCTTTAGTTTATTTTCCTGATTTTTCAAAAATGAATGTAGGAAAACTTCTTTCAACAACGAGAGAGACTTTTGAAAGAGATGTCATTGGATTAAATGTATCTCTTGTAAGAAGTTTTGAAGGACTTAATCAAGTCGACAAAACCCTTCAAACTTCTATTGGTGTAAGCTTTAATAATTTAAGCAATGAAAATAGAAACCTCATTCAAGCTTATGTTCAAACTTATGCTAAAAATATTGTGTATCTTTTAAGTCTTTTTGAGCACAACGATCGAAAAACTTCTAGTGTTGCGCTCATTAGGAAAACTTCAGAGTTACTTGGATATAATAGTGATGAGAAAATCTCAGTATTAAGGCTCAAAATTCTTCATGACTATCAGAGTTTAGAGTCAGCTTAGAGTTAATAAGCATGTGCTCCCATGTGAAATATATTTTCTATATTTTTATCTTTAATATCTCTATCAATTTTAAAGTCTGTATCGTTTCTTAGGTCAGCGCCTGTGTCTTTAGCTAGGATATCAATTGATTGTAAGCGATAATCATTTCCAGCTGCATTTAAAAAGTCTATGTCTCCAAGTTGGTTATCAGATCCTATGACTGTACCATCTGTGGAGTGATTAAACTCATAGATGTCGCCTAGGCCCGCTCCACTTGAATAACTCCAATCAGTACCAGTTCTATTTAAATTTTCGACTATGTTATTTCTGATAACATAACGATCATTTGTTCCATAGCGACCAATACTAAAAGCTTTGTCTGTAAAATCACCAATCGTGTTATTATATAAAATAAGTTCAAGATTATCAGTTGTACTTCTTTTTTCAAAACCGATTTTAAAGCCATAGATTATATTATTTGCAACTATAACCTTGGTACCAAGAGTGCCACCTAAAAGAGAAATACCAACACTACTTGAATCATCTGTCCCAACGGCCTGTTTCGAGATAATATTATCAACAATATGAATCTCTCCAGGATCATTATAGACGAAACCAGGGTATATTCTCATTCCACCACCATCTCCAGAAGCGAGTCGTCTACTATTGATTTGAAATCCCTCTATCCTATAATATAAATGCCCTAAATCAAAAAATGCGCCATAATAGTCATTAAAGTCTATATTTGCCTTTGAACTATCCCAAACCCCTGAGTGTCTTTGAGATATTCCAACTTCATAAGTTTCTTTAGGTGTAAAAAAACGTAAATAGTTGTTAGAGCTAGTTGCCCATCCATCATCATTTCTTATAGTAGATGTATGTGCGGCGTCTGCATAGAAAGCGATATTCCATTGTTCATTGGCAGTTGCAATATCTCTTCCTCCAACATCTGTATCAATATCCTTAGTCGCAAGACTACTATCAAGACATGTCGTATTTTCAATTAGGTCTTCAGCATCACCTAAGCTTGTACTCATCCTACAAATACTCCAATCAACATCAGATTCTACTGAGTTTGGCATTGAGTAATTTGGTTGATGAAGAACGAAGACCCCTTGAAGAAATTCTTCTTTGAATAATGGCGATCGAATCTATAAGATTATCTCCATTTGCATCATATTGAATAACATCACCAACACCAACATTATCAGGAAGGTCGTTACTAAATTCAGCCCGTTTCTCAGAAACACTAAGCTCACTTCCACCTGAAGTAGTAATTGGTATAGTAGAATTAAATCCTACAGACCTAAAAACTTTCGTTGAGCCAGAAATATTAAAACTATTCGTCGTTGCTTGAGATAAACCATCTGCTGAAGCTTTTAAAACATAACCGTTACCAGGCTGATCAATCAAAATATCACCAAAGTTCACGACTCCATTTATGGCATTAGTTTTCATTGTCGTTTGACCTGTAGAAAGAAAAACAGCATTTCTGCTCGAGGGGTCATTTTCAATGCTTAAAGTAACCTCATCATTAAAGTAAGTCGTAATATTTCCTTGCGCGTCTAAAAACTCAATATTGATATTTGTACTTTCATCGTTATTAAAATCACTAATTGTATTAGTGATACGAATTTCAGTTGCTCTTGTATCGATTATATTTATCTTAATTTTTTTTGTTTCGTTTTCATGTTCAATTTGAATGTAACCAATACTAGGAGAGGTCGCTGAAAATTTCGCCATTTTACCGCCTTCCATAACAGTTAAATTTCCAATGTTGTTTATCAAGCTCCATTTCACTGGTACATTAGTATATGATTCATTATCTAGAGCTAATGAGTAGAGGTCTATCTCATCTCCTAAATCAAGAGTGATGTTTTCTACAAGTTCAACATTTATGGGGTCATTCTTAGATATAAAAATACTATCAAGAATAAAGAGACCTGTTTTGGAAAATTTAGCTTCAATATGAGGACTGCAACTATAAAAAAAACCAATAAGTATAAGACATAAATAACTTCTTAAATGTGCCAGACTATTAATCTCCATTAGTGATATTATAATGACTTTATCGGCATTATTTAGCTTTTATTAACTGGCCATTGATTTTAAGGTCTTTAAGTAGTGTTTTGTTTCTTTGGGATGTTTTGCTAAGATCGAAAATAGCCTTTAAAGCTTGGCATTTAGTATTAAGTTAAAGCCTTATAATAACTCGATATTTTTTTGAAGAAGAGACTTCATCATAAGAATTTGATCTTTCATTTCTGGGTTTTCTTTACTTCTATTTACGAATTCATTCAAAACTAATTCACTCTTCATTATAAGTTCTGACTTTTCTTCTTCTTTAAGGTTTGAGATCTGTGTTGTGAGCTCGCTTACTTCATTTATAAGTTCACTAAAGCTAAGAAGAGAGTAGTATTTCATGAGATCATTCTTTGTCGCTCTATTTTCTTTTTCTTGATTCCAATCACCTAAACTCACAACATTTACTCGCGTATTCATAGCTTTCTCATATCCTTTCATTGTGTGAACGTTTATTCGTTCACAACTTTTGTGAATAATGCTTGAGTCATGATGTTCTGACAATATTTTCACAAAATCTGTGTAAATTATTCATAAATTTTCACAAAGCTTGTGAAATTATTTGTTAAGTAGTTGATTTCTTTAGCTTGTCGCTTTCTTGTTCTTGTATCTTTTAAAGATAAAAAAGCCAATAATGATGACTGCTGCAGCACCAATCACGTAATTACTCTTTTTTACGTATTCAATAGCAACTTCACCATAGGTGAAATAAATGTAGAAAAATGAGACACAAGAGATTGTACATGCAAGAAGGTCTGATAGTGCAAATTTAACGGCATTCATCTTTCCTAGTCCTGCAGATAGGAAAAGGGCATTTCTAAAGCCAAAGGGAACAAATCTTCCAAGGATAAGAGTCATCACACCATATTTTTTAAAAAAGCTATTAATAGTTTCTAATTTCTCAGGTGTGATCATGGAAGCAAAGAACTTAATCTTAAACAGTTTATTTCCCAGGTATCGCCCAATAAATCCATAGCAGATAAGATCACTAATATATGCGCCAGCAAAAACACCGATGAAAAGCTGGTACTTATATTCAGGGTTCTTCGCTGCAAGTATCGCCGAGGTGAAGAGCATAAGATCTTCTGAGACTGGAATATTAAATCCGGCCAAAAAGAGCAATCCAAAGATAATGAGTGGCGCCCACTCAACATTTGCATTAATCATTGTCATTGCTTCATTAAAAAATTCCATATTCATTCCTGCTAAATTAGTTGTTTAAATAATAAAGAATTAATTCATCTTTGCATAGAGACACAATGTGTTTACGTATGATTAGGGTTATAAGAACTGAACAGCTGTCTAAACCTTAGGCAATCCTAGGGATTTATTGTTATTCAATGACAGATATTTAGGCATGGGCTTTGCAGTAATATTTCCCAAGGAGAAAATTATGAAAAACTTCATGCGAATTTTTGTACTTGGAATGCTGCTTAATGTTTCCCATGCGGGAGATATTGTTGTGTCTTTAGAATCATCCGGTGAATACTTAGCCGATAAAACGGTCTCTGTTGATGATATTGATAGTTATACAGAGCTTTTTAACGGCTCTAGATGGGAGCGCTTTGAAGTCATCAGACACATATCAAATTGTACTGTGGAAAATTGTGATTCCTTATTTATGTCACCAATCTTTGAAACAAGAGATAAGTTGATTGAAGAATTTGGTGAAGAAAAGGGACATTCTCATTTTCTCTTAACTCTTGCAGGTATGATTGCGAGTGGAAATAATACATTAAGTAATATCGCTTATGATACTGCTAAATTCTCTCTAGACTTTAATGAAAAAGTTTTCATCGCTCAAAGTCTTGGAGATATTATGCTCTCCAATTATGATGACTCAAGAACTGATACAGAAAATGCCTCCTCAAAAGGTGCTGTTTATAAGGAGCAGATATTTGAAGGAATAAGAAATGATATAGACGCTGGTGTTTGTCGAGATATTTCTACTGCACAAGCTCAAGTCCTTCAAGGCTTAGGCCTTGAAAATGTTTATGTTATTGCGTTTGCAACATTTGATAGTGGACACGCAACAGTTATGGCACAAGATAACGAAGACCCTTCAAGAATTGTTCACCTAAATTATGGTAAAGCAACCGCTCAATATCTAAACGCTGATCTCTTTAATCAAAATACAACGCTTCCTAATAACGGAACTGTAGTACAAATTTATAATGCAGATGGAGAGGCCCTTGATGTGATTCCTTCTGAAGTTGGACATGTTCTACTTCAAGCGGCGGGTATGGATGTAAAAGATTTTGGAGCAGGAATTAATAGAAGGGGAATCAGAACGATTAGTGTTGATTATCTAACTGGGGGAATGAGTTTTTCAGTTACTGCTAGTAAGACAGCTGCAGGTAATGAAATTCTTTCTGCGGGAGCGAATATCGTATTAGCAAACTCTAAGTATGTTGAGTCAAATGTTGGTATTGCAGTTAGTGCAAGTAAGAATAATGAATTTGAAAGAAGTCTTAATAATATGGGTGTTATACTGGCGACTCAAACAAGATTAAAAAGTGGCAAGGTAGACTTTGGTATTTTAAAAAGAAGTTATGTCAGTCTTGATATTACTTCTAATGTCTATTTTGGTAGAAGTACGTTGACAACACCTGATGTTGAAAAAGAATCAAATGTATTTGATTCATTGGTAAGAGTGACTTCTTCCATGCATACAGATGTTGATATTACAAAGAATATACTTTTACGCTCTAGTGTTGGTCTTCATGGCACAATTATGGATAGTGATGTGAGAGACGAGGGAAGCTTAGGCTTTGTTTATACAGGCGCTACGATATCAAATAGTGTCCTAGTTGATATCAGCGAAAAGTATGCTGCAGAATTTGAAAATGTTATCTACTTAAGAAAAGGATCTAAGACGATGTCTAATACTTTTTATCTCAAGACAAAAGATGGGAAAAGAGCAGTAGAGGTAGGACTCGATTCACCACTTTCTGAAAACCCTCATCCTTGGATGGTTGGAGCGACAAAAGAATTTCGTGTAGGGTATGAGCAAAATACCGAACATATTAGTTTTGATATTAAATACACGAGACTTCTTGATTTAGAGGAGGACTTTGTGAACTTTGGTATTAAGGGGATCTTCTAAGAAATCAGTACAAGATAAAATCAAAAATAAAAAAAGGAGGGCAAAAGCCCTCCTTTTCTTTATGACGAAATATTTCCCATAGCTCCTTTGCAAACATTTTTAAACAAGTTTAAAAAGTTTAATGGTTTATTCCCATTCAAGCATGGGGAGCTAGCATAGCGTCCAATAGTTTGCCTTTGGGCAAACAATGACGCTATAGCTTGTTAAAATATTCTTTTGATCCTTTAGGATCAGGCTTCATTGTATCAGCACCTTTGTTCCAACCAGCAGGACAAACTTCACCATGCTTAGCTGTATACTGGTAACCATCAACAAGTCTTGCAACTTCTTCAACATTTCTACCAACAGAAAGGTTGTTGATTGAAGCGTGTTGAACGATGTTGTTATCGTCGATGATATAAGTTGCTCTAAATGCAACATCTCCACCTGGCATTAAAGCACCATAGCTTCTTGCAACTTCTTTAGTTAAGTCAGCAAGAAGTGGGTAAGCGATCTCACCAAGTCCACCGTCGTTTCTTGGTTGCTTAGTCCAAGCTAAGTGAGAAAATTCAGAATCAACTGAACAACCAATAACTTCACAGTTAAGGTTTTTGAATAGGTCAATTTTGTCAGAGAAAGCTGTAATCTCTGTTGGACATACAAATGTAAAATCTAGTGGGTAAAAGAAAAGAACTTTCCACTTTCCTTTGTAATCAGAAAGAGAGATTTCTTTGATATCACCNTTNACAACAGCGTTACCTTTGAATTCTGGTGCTTCTAANCCTACTAGTGTNGTTGGATAGTTTGTTTCAGACATGAGAGACTCCTTTTGTCTTAAAATCAATTTTTTTATNTCAAAACGATAATTAAGTTTACGCNCATTTTCAAGGGGACATTATTTGTTTGTNTCTATCNAGAGATAGATTCTCTCAATAGTGCNAAANGCCAATACTATCATGAACTTAAGCGTNAAACTAAAGTGAATTTTTTGTGCATAAAAAGTTCTTCACTCGGACTTAAATTCAAACATTTACCCTAAAGATTCGTTTTAATTATCCGATAAGACTGATCATACAAATCAGTTATTTTTAAGTATTGGGAGAAAATACATGAAAACGCCACAAAACTATATACCAAATCCAATTGTTATTGAACAGACTTCAAGAGGTGAGAGACAATATGATATCTACTCAAGACTTCTATTAGATAGAATCATCTTCTTGGGGACACAAGTTAATGACACGGTGGCAAATTTACTAATCGCTCAGATGCTCTTTTTGGAACAAGATAATCCAGAAGACCCAATTCATTTTTATATTAACAGTCCAGGTGGTAGTGTTTATGCCGGACTTGGTATTTACGATATTATGCAACATGTTTCTTGCCCAGTTTATACATACTGTGTAGGTCTTGCGGCTTCAATGGGATCACTTCTTTTAACAGCAGGTGAAGCAGGTCATAGACATGCTATGCCTCATTCAAGAATTATGATCCACCAGCCATTAGGTGGAGCACAGGGACAATGTTCAGATATTCAAATTCAAGCAAAAGAGATCCAAGATCTTAAAGATCAGCTTAATGGAATTTATATTAAGCACTCAAGTGTTGATATGAATATGGATAAAATTGTTGATGCTACGGATAGAGATAACTATCTCTCACCATCTCAAGCAATTGAACTAGGAATCATTGATTCTGCGATTGAACCAAAAAAAGGTAAGTAATAGATATTAGTGAGTAGCTTGGTTCTACTTCTTAAAAGGAAAAGTAATGTCGAAAGAGAAAGGTAATTACAACAGCACACTTCACTGTAACTTTTGTGGCAAGTCCCAAAGGGAAGTGAAGAAATTAATCGCAGGACCTGGTGTCTACATCTGTGATGAATGTATTGAACTTTGTAATGAAATCATTTTTGAGGACTCAGTAAAGTCAGTTTCTAAGGCCGCACTTGATAACGTTCCAAAGCCTCATGAGATTAAAGAACATCTTGATTCTTATGTTATAGGTCAAGATAGAGCAAAGAAAATTATTTCTGTAGCAGTTCACAATCACTATAAAAGAGTTGCTCATGGTGATTCAAAGAGAAAAGGTGATGAGGTCGAGTTACAGAAGTCTAATATTCTTCTTGCTGGTCCAACAGGATCGGGGAAAACGCTTATTGCTCAATCACTTGCAAAGTTTTTAAATGTACCTTTTGCCATTGCTGATGCAACCTCATTAACAGAGGCGGGTTATGTTGGTGAAGACGTTGAAAACATTATTCTTAATCTTCTTCAAAGCTGTGACTATGATGTAGAAAGAGCCGAGAGAGGAATTATTTATATTGATGAGATCGATAAGATCGCAAGAAAGTCTGAAAACCCATCAATCACAAGAGATGTTTCTGGTGAAGGTGTTCAACAGGCATTACTAAAGCTTATTGAAGGTACAGTCGCAGCTGTTCCACCAAAAGGTGGAAGAAAGCATCCTCAACAAGAGTTTATTCAAGTTAATACAAAGAATATTCTTTTCATCGTTGCTGGTGCATTTGTTGGTCTCGATAAGATCATTGAAAGAAGAGTGACAAAAAGACCTATGGGTCTTGTTTCATCAGATAAGAAAGATATTGAGCAAAGTGTAGTCGAGAAATTAGGTGGAATTGAAGCCGAAGATTTAACACGTTTTGGTCTTATTCCTGAATTTATTGGACGACTTCCAGTAAATGCTCTTTTACAAGAGTTAGATGAAGATGCACTACTGTCAATTCTAACTGAACCAAAGAACGCAATTACGAAGCAGTATCAAAAGCTTTTTGAGTATGATGGTATAGAAATAGAATTTGAAGAAGATGCCTTAAGAGAAGTTGCTAGAATTGCACTTCAAAGAAAAACAGGCGCAAGGGGACTTAGAGCAATTCTCGAGCAGACGATGCTAGAAGTTATGTATGATGTTCCTGGTAATGATAAAGCAAACAAAATTGTCGTTACGATGGACTCTATTAAGGGAATTTCAAAGCCTGTTGTAGAGGAAGGACCTAAGAAGGAGCTTGCATCTAAGGCTTCAAACTCATTAAAAAGTAAAAAAGATATAGAATCTGCTTAGGCTTCTAAGAAATTACTAAAATAATGAAGGCTCACTTTAAGTGAGCCTTTTTTTTGTGGACATATTATTAAAAAGTTTTAACTCTTTTGACTAAAGTGAAAGACCGAGTCAGCCGATCAGATTTAAGTGAAAAAGATTATTCCTCTTCTTTTAAACTTTCTAAATCGCTACTTTCCTAAATATAGGGGAGTTATCACACGTAAATTATTTCATGTAGATTTAGGAACTAAGAATAATGAATTAAATTCAGTTTCATATGAGGTCGCCTCAACTTATGAGGATTATATGGAGTCATTTCGTCTTGTTCAAAACAATTATAAACGACTTAAAATGACAAGAAGTGACGACTTTCTGCGGGCAACAAAGTATAACCTTCTTCCTACGACAACTGTGATTATAGCAAAGTACAACGATGAAGTTATTGCAACAATTTCGTTAATAATAGATTCCTCTATTGGACTACCTATTGATGAGTATCAAGACATTAGCAAATTACGTTCTAGAGGTGGACGTATCGTTGAAATCGGAGCTCTTACGGTAAAAGAAGAATGGAGATCAAAGAGTCGTGGCCTATTTATACCCCTTTCAATCTATTGCGTGAAATATGCCCATAAGGTTTTAGGATGTACAGTTGCTGTTTGTTCCTTAAGAAAGAGTGTTCAGCCTTTTTATGAAGATATCTTTTGTTTTAAACAATTCGGTGAAACGAAAAAGTATGAGGGTGTGAATAATTTGGAGAGTGTGTCTCTCTATGCTGTGCTTGATCAAATGATTATTGATCATCGTGGGATATATGGAGATAAGCCACTTGAAAAGAATGTTTATAAGCTATGGTCGGAGTTTCCTTGGAGAGACCAGTGTGATTTAAGTGTTCCAAAATATCGACTTATTACAAAACACCTTTTTACAGACAGTGAAATGAAATCCTTATTTAAAGTTTTTAGTAATGTATTATCTGAACTTGATGAAAAAGAT
>NZAF01000053.1 GCA_002686115.1 Halobacteriovorax sp.
TAAACTAGGTCTCTTAGCTGCCGGTGCATGCGATGTTGTGATTTCAACAAGAGATAAGAATGTTTGGGATATTGCCGCTGGGATTTTAATTTGTCATTCACGTGGAATTCTTAGTAAGTCACAGGGCGAAGTCATTACAAAGATCCATGAAGAGAAATTTAAGGCTATTTTCATCTGGGGCAGAAAAGATGATATAGCCGAAATTGAGCCCTTCTTAAATCCATAACTCACTGAAAACGCTCGAAAATGTATCTTTTTACTCAAGTTTGATTTTTATAATCCGAAATTATATTCGAGTTAGAAAATAAACAAAAAGTGAGGAAGATATGAAAAAGAAAATTGTTGGAACAATAACTCTTGCAGTTCTTATGAACCCAGCTATTGCTCAGAGAAAATATGATAAAATGCCACTGCATGAAGTAATCGAGTCATTGGGATCGAAAGATTACTGTGTAGAAAGGTTTAGTGAATGTAAAATACCTTACAAAAAACCATATTCGACAATTAGAGGATCTAAAGCAGAGAGAGCGAGAAAGATCTCAGCGAATCTAGAGGCTAGAAATAGATGGCTTCTTGAAAACTCAAGTAAATTTAAGACAAAGGTAGAGCTTGAGAAAAAAGACCTTTTGGAAAAAAAGGCAGAGATTGAAGAAGACTTTAATGACGCACTTGATGATTTAACTTCTGCTTTTGCAGATAGAAATGAGGATGCTGATAAATTAGAAAAGTTACAAGAAGAGAGAAAATCACTTCAGTCTCAAGCGGCAGACTTGAATAAGGCATATCGAGAGGCAGAGTCTAAGTATTTAGCTGGAGAAGGATCAAAGAGAGACTACGAAAAAGCACGTAGTGCTCTTGAAGATTTAGATCTTAAAAATGAAAAACTAAAAGATAAGATTAGACGTGCAGCCATTTCAGCTAAGAGTAGTAAGGATGAGCATGAAGAGAAATTAGCTTTTTTTCGTGAGAAACAAACAAGTTTTAATGATAAGAAAGCAGCCTTAGATGCTATTACACAAGAAATGATCGATAATAGTAAAATAACAGCTAAAGAGCTTGCACAAGAGCTAATGGATAAACAAAAAAGAGATCTTGATATTCTCTATGCACAAAAACTCGTTGATGATTTAGAAGAAGATGGTGATTTAGCAGAAACTTTAATGAGAAATATGAATGATCTTGAAAATGATCTAGAGGTTAGTGCGAATCAGTCTAGGCTTGTTCAACAGCAATTGAAATTGAAGTATGATAATTCAATTCTTAAAGGACTTGTTGATGATCAGATTGAGAGTGCTATCACAAATAAGTGTCCATCAATTAACGCTTGTATGAAGGGGCAAATAAATGAACTTAATAGTGATATTAAGGACGTTGAAAAAGCTATTCCTCAAGATAAGGCTGACGGTACAAGTGGAACTGAAAAATAACGATTAATTTCAATATACTTATAAGGCTCCAGAAATGGAGCCTTTTTTAATTAAATAATTCTTCAAAGTCCTTCATGGTGAGCTTACCGCTAAACAGATCACTCTCAGAGTCTTCTGGTAGAAGATCTCTAAAAAGTTCTCTTTTTAACTCCTGAAGTTTTAAAACTTTTTCTTCAACAGAATCTTTTATAATAGGTCGATAAACTGTAAGTTTATTCTTTTGACCAATTCTGTATGCTCTATCAATTGCCTGACTTTCAACAGCTGGGTTCCACCATGGGTCCATAATGAAGACATAACTAGCTGCTGTCAGGTTAAGACCAACACCACCAGCTTTTAGAGAAATTAAAAAGAGTTGGTTTTCACCTTCTTGAAATTTATCAACTTCAGATTGTCTTTTCTTAACGTTAAGTGAACCATCAATTCTACTAAACTTCCAAGTCTTTTCTTTAAAAGCACTCTCGATGATATCAAGATAAGTTGTAAATTGAGAGAAGACGATGGCCTGATGACCTTCTTCAAGAATCTGTTGAAGATTCTCTAAAAGGAAATTAACTTTTGATGATTCAATATGTTTGAAATGTCTTGTAGTCGCTGTGGCATCATGATTTTGCCAAAGACAAGATTGTCTAAGCTCAAGAAGACCTTTAAGAATTTCTCCATATTTCTTTCTCTTTGGAGCACCAGTGATTTTATTTTTAATAGACTTAAGTTTATTTTTGTAAAAATCTTTTTCCGAGTCTGAGAGAGAAAGAATCACATTGTTTTCAATCTTTGGTGGAAGATCTGTTAGAACTTGAGTTTTTGTTCTTCTAAGAATAAATGGAGCAGCTGTCTTTCGTGCAAAAACTCTTGATTTTGGAGTAGAGTTTGAGCGAAGAAACTTTAAATCTCCCCAGATTCCTGGGATTGAAAGATCAATAATATTATAAAATTCAGCAAGATCATTTTCTACAGGTGTACCCGTAAGACATATTCTAAAGTCCGCATTTATCTTTCTTGCGGCATAGGCCCCGAGAGATCTTAAGTTCTTAAGATGTTGAACTTCATCAAGAATGAATACATCAAACTTCGTTTCCACAAAATGCTGATCAAGCTCTCTTTTTAAAATTCCGTAACTAGTAAGGATAATTTTTTTATCAGTTTTAAATTCTCTATTCGCTCCATGAAAAATATGAACATCTATATCTGAGAATTTTTTAAATTCATTTTCCCAGTTAAGAAGAATGGAAACAGGGCAAACAATTAANACTTTATCAATNTTNTCGTAAATNCTGTTAATNAAAGTGATTGTNTGTAATGTCTTACCAAGACCCATATCATCTGCNAGACAAGCNCCNANCTTACTTTCATGAAGNAACTTAAGCCAATTATANCCAGTCCTTTGATAAGGTCTAAGTATATCACCATATTTCTCAGGCAGGTCGTATTGAGGCATCTCTTCTAGGTTTTGAAGTTTGTTACAAAGTTCAATCTCTTCTTCAGTAAGTTGCCCCTCAAGACCAATTTTTCTAAGTTCAAAGAGTTCAAAGATTCGAGCTCGATTAAAAGGAATGATAAATTTCTTAAATCTTCCTTCTTCAATAACTTCTTTTGTCTCAATCTTAGTATATTTTTTAACGAATTTTAAAAGATCTTTTTGATTATTATCTAAAAGAACAATCCCTGATTTTGTAATAGCGATATTATTTTCAAAATCAGCATTCTTTAGAACTTCCATATCTTCGTCAGATATCTCTAATTCTAAATCAAACCAATTATTTCTTCCGATTTTATTTCTTTCGAATCTAATTCGAGACGACCATTGATTTAGTTCATTTTGGTTATAAAAAACTTGTGCGCCAAAAACTTTAGTAAGTGTATAGAACTTAGATAGCCCAGAAACAATAGTATTCATAGAAACTTGATAGATCAGTTCATTTGAATCTGCATAAAAATATGAATATCTAAAAAATTGAGAACCAAAGTCTAAGACAAAAGAGCGAAAGAGAGTGATAATGAGTTTGTTATCATAACGATAGAGACAATTATTTTCTATATCATATGAAACGGTATACTCGTTATTAACAACATCATTTATGGCCCTGATCCAAGGGGCTTTCTTCGGTTTACCTGTGAGGATTTTCTTATATTCTTCACTTTCTACTTCAATATAGTCTAAGGTCTTCGTGAGAAAGCTATAAGCATCAATTTTCTTTTTAAAGATATCAAGACCACCACCATTAAATGAACATAATCTTAAAAAGATTGGTGGCTTACAGCGATTTTCATCTTTATTATAGAACTCAAGAGCAAAATTATTGAATCCCTTTCTGTCACTATTTTCAATAACGACCCTAAGAGTAGGTTCTTGTGCTTCTTTTGATATAAGTTCATCATTAATCATGAACTCAATGAGATGATTGATTTTTTTATTGATGGCCAAGTTTAAGATATTATCAATTGAAATGGTGGCCATATTACTTCTAATTGTAGAAAAGAATTCTTTAAGCTCAGGGCTTAAGAATTGTACTTCTCCACTTACCCAATTAAAAATATAAAGGCTTTCAAAAACAGAAATCTTGTAATGAGTCTTGCCGTCATTATCAATATAAGCAAATCGAATATTTTCTTTTACATCATCATAGAATCCAGACGCGTATTCTTTATGAGGCTTTATGTTGATCGCAATTTTTCCTGAGAAATTATTTGGAACTGGAAAATCTACGGTCTTCTTACTTGTCAGTGTATATTTAAGCGCAGAGTAGGTAGGAATATGTCCAGAGTTTTCAAGCTCATGAGGTCCACTAATTATTGATCCATATTCTCTTGGTGTCACACCATGTCCACCAATCATTGGAAGAGGATCACCGTCTACTTTTGTAGAGACGTTTTTAATATAGAGGTAAATCGCTGCGGTATGACCACAGTGGTTCTTATCCGTCCACTCACTACAATTACAAGTCGTACTTAAAGGTCCTTCGTCAGAGCCTTCAAGTCTTTTCTTATAGACGACTTTTGATTCATGAGTTGAGTTATCTTTTACAATACCCGTTGCGATTAAAAAGCCGTCAAAATCTCCTTTTTGAAAAGATAGCGATACCTTCCCAAGTTTAAGGAGTCTATTAGCCTTTTGCATGACTAAGGGATTAAAAAAGTTCTTTGCTTCAGTATTTTCCATAAAGTGTCTATTATAAGGGAAAAGTTCCTATAAAAATAGGGCCGTCATCGATAGGTTCATATTCTAACAAAAATAAAAAAGCACCCTTTCGGGTGCTTTTCGTGTATAATACGCAATTTAATTTTTTTGATTTAGTTCTTATCAAGATAAGCTTTAAGCATCTTCGCACGTGAAGGATGTCTAAGCTTTCTAAGTGCCTTCGCTTCAATCTGTCTAATACGCTCTCTTGTAACAAAGAAATCCTGACCAACTTCCTCAAGAGTATGATCTGATTTCTCACCGATACCAAAACGCATTCTTAGAACTTTTTCTTCTCTTGGCGTAAGAGTAGAAAGTACTGATCTTGTTTGCTCAGATAATGTCACACTCATAACAGCATCTGCTGGAGAAATGATTTTCTTATCTTCGATAAAGTCTCCAAGAGATGAATCTTCTTCTTCACCAATTGGTGTTTCAAGAGAGATAGGCTCTTTTGAAATCTTTTGAACTTTCTTAACTTTATCAACTGGCATTTCCATTTTCTCAGCAATTTCTTCAGGAGTAGGCTCTCTACCAAGCTCTTGAATAAGTTGTCTTTGAGTTCTCACCATCTTGTTGATTGTCTCGATCATGTGAACTGGGATACGAATCGTTCTTGCTTGGTCAGCAATTGCTCTTGTGATCGCCTGTCTAATCCACCAAGTTGCATAAGTTGAGAATTTATAACCACGACGGTACTCAAACTTATCAACGGCTTTCATAAGACCGATATTCCCTTCTTGGATAAGGTCAAGAAACTGAAGTCCTCTGTTTGTATATTTCTTAGCAATAGAAACAACAAGTCTAAGGTTTGCTTCAACAAGTTGTGATTTTGCTTTATCGGCTTTCTCTTCACCTTTAAGAATAATTTTATAAACATCCTCGATATCTTCATAGCTCATACCAGCTTCAAGAGAAAGACGTCTAAGCTTTCTAAGGATATCTTCTTGGTTTCTTACTAATTGTTCTACCTTTGCATCAGTTGTATATAATTCTTTTGCAAACTTTCTTTTAAAGGCATCGTCTTCAAGAATCTTCTCATAAAGAGCTTTATACTGATCAATTGTATCAACCTCTAAGAATTTAAAGATTCTATCTTGTTGCTCATAAAGGTTTCTAAATTGAAGGTAGTATTTTTTTACAGGCTCAACAAAACTATTAATAATTTTTCTATTAAAAGTTAAGTCAGCAAGAGTGATCGCAATCTCATCAAGCTCAGCCTTTCTCTCTCCTTGAATCTTTTCAAGTGTTCCATCGTCTTTAACAATAGAACCAAGTAGTTCATCAAGTCTGTCACAAGTATTGATGATAAGTTTTTTTACCTTATCTACTTCTTTTTGAGTTGAATCATCGTCAAGACCTCTGACTAGCTCTCTAACGTATTCAGTTGGGTTTTCAAGAGCTTCAATCTTCTCTTTAAGTTTAACAATCTCACTCATTGCGTGATTTGACTTAAGAGTTGAAAGAATAATTTCTCTTTCACCTTCTTCAATTTCTTTTGCAATAACGACTTCACCTTCTCT
>NZAF01000054.1 GCA_002686115.1 Halobacteriovorax sp.
ACTGCCACCACTTGTCGCCCCTGCTCCCATAACAGTATGCATTTCATCAATAAAGAGAATCGCTCTTTCACCATCTTTATGCATTTTCTCTAAATCTTTAATGACACCTTTAATTCTAGCTTCAAAGTCACCACGAAACTTGGCTCCAGCAACAAGTGAGGCCATATCTAGTGCATATATAGTGGTTTCTTTAAGTACATCTGGCACATCATCTTCAACGATGAGTTTAGCAAGTCCTTCGACTATCGCCGTTTTACCTACTCCGGCTTCCCCAACAAGGAGAGGGTTATTCTTTCTTCTTCTACATAGTATTTGAATGATTCTTAAAACTTCATCTCTTCTACCAACGAGAGGATCAATCAGGTTCTCATGGGCCTGCTCATTGAGATTAATGGCAAACTTTTCAAGAAAACTTGCTCCCTTTCCACCCTGAACCTCTTCAGCCTCAGTATCACCATCAACTTCAAGTTGCTTTGGCCCAGCTTCATCAGAAGCACCAACTGGTCCATGAGATATGGCCCTGACGACATCAAATCTCTCTACCCCTTGCTTTTCTAAAGTATAAAGAGCGTAACTCTCTTTTTCTTGAAACAGTGCCACAAGAAGATTAATTCCCTTAATTTGCCTCTTTCCAGATGACTGCACATGTATGGCAGCTCTTTGAATCACTCTTTGAAGTGCCATTGATATTTCTGGTTGATAAAGAATCCCATTCTCCTTAGCAAGCTCTCTAAGCTCATCATTAACAAATTGCTTTTGACTGAGCTCTTTTATCTGCTCATCATTTAAAATGCTAAAGTTTGAATCATCTTTTATAAAATCACTAAGTTCATTTTTGACCTCTTCAACTTCAGCTCCACATTCAATCAGAATCTCCCTCACCTGCTCATCACTAAGCATAGCAAGAAGGACATTTTCAAGCGTCAGATACTCGTGTTTAAGATCATTCGCCCTTCTGATCGCCTCATTAATTATAACTTCTAACTTTTTTGACATCATGCCATTTACTCCGGTTCAATTGTACAAAGAAGTGGATGACCATTCTTCTTTGCTTCGGTGCTTACTTTTTTCATCTTTGTCTCTGCAACCTCGTGTGAATAAATCCCACATACTCCGTGCCCATCATGGTGCACTTTAAGCATTATGCCAGTGGCCTCTTCAGTCGTTTTTGCAAAAACAGTCTTCAATATATAAACAACAAACTCCATTGTTGTGTAATCATCATTGTGAAGGAGAACCTTATACTTTGGAGGTCTTTTCACCTTCTTTTTTAAAATAACGCCAGTTTCTCCATCTCCATCTTCCTGATTCAATTTCCAATTCACTTTTTTTCTCTCCTTATTAAGTGGTCTGCACTAACGTTTTAATAAAGTTGGTATACAAAATAAAAATGTCAAGATTAGTGGAATAAAATTAAGACATTTCAAGACTTTAACCAACCTCACCTTTACAAGTTATTATATCATATTTAGCCTGTAGAGGTCGTGGGATATCAAAAAAATGTCCCCATAATCTATAGGAATTTAATATGAAAAGACTCTTAGAATTTTTTAACCTTAAAGAAGATAAGAAAATCATCAATAATCTCTATGATCGTTTTCGCGAAGAATTTCCAAATGAAAGTGAAGATGCACTCATTCTCTTCTCATGTGTTGCAGGTCTGATGGCCAGAGTGGCACACGTCGACTTTGAAATTGCAGACAGTGAAAAAGAACATATGAAAAATGCTCTTATTCATTGGATGAAGATAGAAAGCAAGAAAGCTGAGATACTTACTAATATATCACTTGAAGAATTAAAAAACTTACAAGGTATGGATACTCGAAAATTTTGCACTCCTATTGTAGAAACAACTAATGTCGATACACGTTTTGAAATTCTTGAAGCTCTCTTTGAACTAGCAGCTGCTGACGGAGAGGTTTCAAATGATGAATCTAATGAAATAAGCTTTATTGCCAAGACACTTAATCTAGAAAATAAGTACTTTATTGCAGCGAGAGCGAATGTGAAGGACTATCTTACCAATCTAAAAAAGTAAGACCCAGTAGCTATCACCATTGTTTTTTAATAAGCTGTAAAACTTCCCTCATCACAAACAGACTTTTCATCAGAGAGTTGCTTTTTATAATCCTCTTTGGCCTTCATTAAAAATTTCTCAAGAGACTGACTTGTGATGGGATTCACGTAAGAATTTTGTCCAAATGGATCATTCATTTGTAACTCTTGAGCTTGAACTTCACGAAGCTCCATGGCCAGTTGATTTATGTGCTTAAAACTATTTTTAGATTCAATCTTTTCACTCTCGCATACATAAGGTCTTATCTCATTATTGATAAGCTTCTTACTAAGTTCCATCTTTGATTTAATAACAGAGAGATCTGACTGAGACTGTCTGTAGACAATATATGGTAAGTAAGCACCTTGGTATCTGTTATTTGGATTAAACTCATTTCTAAAGATAAGCGTATTATCTAATTTATAAATATAGTCCTTTACCATCATAAGAGCCTCCTTAGATGAGACTTTACTTTCAAAATATTCGATTTTGACCGCTCTTTGCGAATCATTAAAAGAAAACTTTATGTCTAGCTCGTCTGCTAATTTCTTCTCAAGCTTTATGACCTCATCATAAACAAGTCTATATCCACTGAAATATAAAACGGCCCTAGCACTATTAACTTTCTGTTTAAGAAAATTCCCTATATGTGCACCAGAGTAAGAAGAATCATCTCCATTTAAAATCATAGATTCAATATCACTATTTATTTTTTCAAATTTCTTTATAAGACTATCTGCTAGACGATAAACTGAAGTAATTTTTTCTTTTTCTGCAGTTGTTAGGGCTCCCCTCTTATCAAGCATGACTTTTCCTGAGAATTTAAAACTTCTATACTCTTTCTCAGCGTTCGACTGTTTTAAAAATATTCCATTTTCACGAAGAGAATTTAAGCTATCAACAACTTCTCTAAATTCTGGTTTAATAAGACTTGATATGGAGCTTAAACTTCTTTCGACTGATTTAAAGTATGAAATATAATCTTTATAATACGATGAACTTTTCACGTCTTCATCAAAACGCTTGTTGATATCATTCATTCTTGCATATTCATTACTTAAGATTTCATAAATTTCCATAAGTTTAGAATCATCTGCCATCACAATTTGACCGTCTTTTAAAGCATCACGAGAATGCAGTTCACCAAATACCTCTGCACCGAGAGAATTAAAATTAAGATCAACTCCTAATTCTTGTAATTTATTTTTATTTTCTTCAAAACCATGGGCCTCTACTCTGAATTTAATCAAATTATTAAATTTTAATGCAGCATCTTTTACTTTTTCTAAATGTTCTAAATCAGCTGCAGAATAAGCTCGAAGCTTCTCCAGTTCCTCAACAGAAGCTATAAATAAGGGAATTATAAATTCACTAATACTAACGGCCTTATCAATGGCCTCTTCACTTAATGATGAATAAGATAAAACATTTGAATGAAATTCGACTTCATTATCAATATTTTGATAAACAGATACATCGTTTTTAGAAAGAAGTGCTTCATCAAGCTTTGAAATATCATCTTCTGCCGATATAGGAGTTATTTCTTCATATGAATATTCTTCAACGTAAGTATCTGTTTGAACATCTCCAGAACATGAGCTTAAGGCAATCATCAAAACTGGTAATAGAATCATCATCTTATTCATTTTTATATCCTTATCATATTTATTTACACTTACTTTATTAACTAGCTTAATTTTATTCTTATGAACTTACTAAGGTATCTTTGGTATTTTCATACGCACTTTTAAATCCATAGCCGAATGCTTACAGTCTGACCCATCATTATCCCCTGAGATGATAAGATTTAAGACATGAGTCTGCTTTTGCTCATCATTTGCTCCAAGAGCAAAGACATTTTGTACGACTTCATCAACAATATGGATTCTCATCTCTCCAGTTCTTTGAGTTTGTGGCACAATACAAGTAGATCCAACCTCACTGCCAAGACAAAAGCGATTCTTGTCACTATTATCAAACTTCTGATTAACAAGAAGCTCCCAATCAAACTGAGGAATATCAGTTCCAGGAACCATAAGATCAGTCATATGATCCGGAAAAGAACTAAAAATAATAGAGTTATTTAAAGTTAAGTAAAGGTGATCATCATACTTAAAAACATCTCTTTCTGATGTAATTTCCAGAGAACATATTGTTGCGTTATCAGGTAATGTAAAGCCGATTGGTGTTTCTTTCTTTGCTCTTGTAAAACTATTTTTCTTACTTAAATTTTCACCTATTCCCCATTCACAAACATTAGTAGATTCAGGAATTGAGACATCTACGACAACTTCTTCTAATTCACTAGAACAATCGTAAATAACTTCTTCTTCAACGACCTCAAGATTCTCTGGCCTCTCTTTTATTGGCGCAACAGGATTCGTAGGAAGAGGAGTTGCTTCTAAATCTTGAGCTGGAAAGAACTGATCATCTCCACCACATGAAATAAGTGTACTTAATAATACTAATAATATTAGATTCCTCATCATATCCCCCAAGATAATTAAATATAAATAAACATTGTGCACTTTCGATGCCAAATAAGGTGATTTAATTTAAGGGACTTAGTTAAAGATAATCTGTCTAATATTTAGACTGTATAGTTTTTAGCCATCATAAAAAAATAAAATGCCAGTGTATTTCAACTTTAAATTTCACTGGCACTTCACTCTATATAGAACTATTTATTTCTTGATTGTCTAAGAAGAGGCTCATAAATAGCTGAAGAAATATCTTGAGCTTTCTCTCTTCTTGGTGATGTTATGACATTATCATCTAATCCAAGACCAAGAAAAGTTGTAAACTCATTCTCCGATCCTTTTCTAGTAATTGAACCAATCTCTACCATTCCAATTCCGATTGTATAATAACTTTCATCTCTATAATTATAAAAACTATCCACACATATTTCTTTCGCCTCACTTTCAGGAGCAAAACGTCTTACATAACTTTGAGTCAATTGAACGTCATAATTGTCTTCAACATTAAAAATATTAAAGTCACTAACAACTTCTGTAACACGTCCAGTTAGAATATTGTAAGTATATTCTTTTCCATTTCTTTCAACACTAATAACTGTTGAATCAATCGAATTTTTAACCATGGTATTGAAATCAGTACTACTGAATGTTCTTCCACTTTCTTTAACTAAGTCTGATGCCTCTTTTAACATTTTTTTATAATTACTCTTTGTATAGTTCCGTCGATAATTTCCTGCAATTATGCTCAAATCAAGCTTGAACATTTCTGCTCTAAGCTCGTCTAAGCCTCTTAAACGTCTATCTGTATTTTCATATTTATTTTTTTCGATTAGATCATTCTTAACTTCATCACTCCCAAGAATACTGAAGTTATGAATTCCTATATTGTCTACAATGCCGCTCACCAATAAATCATAACTGAAGTCTCCATCATCTGAGAGCCCTACTAAGTCTTCTTGTTGAAGTTGACTTAAAACAGTCTCTAACGCCTTATTATCCTCGCATTTAGTTTCAAGGCATCTTTCTAGTAACTTCGTAGTAAAAAGTTCATCTTTCTGCTTCATATACTTAGAAAGCTCTTCTAAATATTTTCTTCGATAACTTTCTAAATTTCCACCAAGCATCTTTTCAATATCTTGTATGTGCTCTTTTGTGATGTCATCTTCTACTAAGCTTTGTTTAGCTCTTTCAACAGTGATATCCATGTACTCTTTACATCCAACCATTAATATGTCGTTAGAAAAATTGATCGCTTCATCATACATTGCCTGATCAGCAAAAACTGATGAGCTTAATAAAAATAAAGAAAATAGAAACCTATTCATAACCCCCCCAGGAATATTTAATATTTATTAATTAAGGTATTTTTGAAATCTTCATCCTAACTTTTAACTTAATGGCCGAATGCTTATGGTCTGCCCCATCATTATCCCCCAAGATAATTAAATATAAATAAATAATGTGCACTTTCGATGCCAAATAAGGTGACTTAATTTAAGGGACTTAGTTAAAGATAATCTGTCTAAAATTTAGACTGTATAGTTTTTAGCCATGGTGAAAAAATTCAAGGACAAGCAATACGAATTGAATTCGCATAGATAACAGGTGCAAATTCAGATAATTTCATACGTCCAGGAGCTCCAGGGAGTGGTAGATTCATTGGATATTGTATAGAGACTTCATTACTAGAGAAGTTTAAAAAGTAATACCATCCATTTTCTTTTTTGAAGAACTCAAATTTATTGCTAACTTCTCTTAAGCTTGGAAGCTTTCTTCTATCTGCACAATAGGTCTTTACATAACGCTCAACTTCAATTGCATCTTCTATTCTTAAAAAGTCTTTAAAGGCCAAGTATGAGGTGATAATACTAAATACTATGGCGCAAATGATCATAAATAACTTCATACTTCCCTACCTAAGATACTGAAATCAGAGCTTTAGCTTGACATTAATAACTTTAATACCATCATTAACGTATTACAAAGGAATTTAAATGTTTTTACCTCTCTTTTTGGCCTTCACTCTACTTCCAGCGATTGAAATCTATTTTCTCTTTAAAATTGGAAGTACTTTAGGGGGCCTAAATACTTTCTTATTCGTTATCTTCACGGGAGCAGTTGGTGCATACCTAGCAAAGCTTGAAGGTAGGCTTATACTTCAAAAAATCAGTAATGAGCTTAATAGAGGTCAGATCCCCTCTGACAGCATCATTAGTGGTCTTCTTATTTTTGCAGGAGGCTTACTTTTATTGACTCCGGGTTTTTTAACAGACTTTATAGGCTTCTCCTTTGTCTTTCCAGGCACGAGACATCTTCTCGTTATCTTTTTTAAGGGTGTCTTTGGAAAAGCAATCCAAAGTGGAAATGTTCAGTTTTATAGTAACTTCACAGGCTCTGGTATGAGTGGTTCAAGTAGTTATCATTACGAGAGTCATTCAGGACCTAAACAAGTTGGTCCCGATACTTTTGAAGCAGAATATAAGAAAAAGTCATAACTTGCCGCTTAATTTTTACGAGGCTAGAATGAGCTTATGGAAAAAGTTACTCTAAAAGAAATTAAAGAAGCAAAAGCTCTTTTAAAAGAGCAAATCATTAGAACTCCTCTGACATATGCGACAATGCTTAGCGAAATGGTTCAATGTGATGTCTACCTAAAACTAGAAAATCTTCAGCTAACAGGAGCATATAAAGTTCGCGGCGCTCTTAATAAACTCTCAAGCTTAACAGAAGAAGAAAAATCACGTGGTATCATTTGTTCTTCAGCAGGTAATCACGCACAAGGTGTAGCTCTTGCTGCAAAAAAATTAGGTATCAAGGCAACAATTGTTATGCCTGAAACGACCCCGCTTTCAAAGGTAATAGGTACCAAGAGATTTGGAGCAGAGATCGTCTTACATGGAAAATTCTATGATGAGGCCTATAAGAAAGCTTTAAAAATACAAGAAGAGAATAACCTCACTTTTATTCCCCCATTTAATGACAATCATATTATTGCGGGTCAGGGAACTGTTGGACTTGAAATCTATGAGGATGCTAAGAAATTAGATATTGTCGTTGTCCCTATCGGTGGCGGCGGTCTCATCTCAGGTGTTTCTATTGCACTAAAAAGCCTCAATCCTAATATTAAAATTATTGGAGTTGAAGCCGAAAATATGCCTGCGATGAAACATTCAATTGAGAAAGGTAAGATTGTTACCATAAAAAAGAATAAAACAATCGCAGATGGAATTGCTGTAACACAAGTCAAAGATATTACTTTTAATTATGTTAAAGAATATGTGGATGAAATTGTAACGGTAACAGAAGCCGAAATGGCACATTCAATCATGCAGCTTCTTGAAATTGAAAAAGTATTAGTCGAAGCCTCAGGTGCCGCAAGTTTTGCAGCTATATACTATGACAAAATAAAAGACCTTAAAGGTAAAAAGGTTGGAGCAGTGATCTCTGGAGGAAATATAGATTTAAATTTTCTTGATCGCATTATTGAAAGAGGCCTTGTTGAGGATGGAAGAATTTGTAACTTTGTCGTCATGGTTCCTGATGCTCCTGGAATGATCTCTAAAGTTTCTACCATTATTGGAAAACATAGAGCGAATATTCTTGATGTCTTCCATGATCGCTATGATGCCTTTTCAAGCCTAGAACAAACGAAAGTACGCTTTACAATAGAAACCAAAGGTCACGATCATGTTGAGACGATATTAAAAGAAATTGAATCATGTGGTTTTATTATAAAAAGAAAAGAAGATCAGAATGAGCATATTTAATGAAATAAGAAAAAGAGAATCAGTTATCCCCCTACTTCTTGATGAGAGTTTTGAATCTCCGTCTGAGTCCATTACAATAAATGGTCAAAAAGTAGAGGCCCTATCGAAGTCAATTTTTAAAATAACCCCTCAAGTGATTAATAAAGAAGAATGCTTTTTATACTCATGTGGAATTCATGGAAACGAAACGGCCCCCATTGAAATTGTCTCAGATATTTTAATAAAAATTTTAAATAATAAACTTCATTGCCAAGCTCCGACATTAATTATCTTTGGAAATCTAGAGGCCATGCGAGCTCAAAAAAGATTTATCGACTTCAATCTCAATAGACTTTTTAATAAAGACTATGAAAAGCACATTGATGCGACTGAGGCAAAAAGAGCACAAGAACTAGAAGAAGTTGTCTTTAACTTTAGAGAGGAGACCCAACCTCTTACACTTCTTCATCTTGATCTTCATACCGCAATAAAAGGCTCTAAGCACAAAAGGTTTGCGATTTGTCCCGTTGCAAATACTCAAACAAGTGAACACATCAATATCTTTAAGGCCATGAACCTTGATGCAAATATCAAGAAAACAACCTCATCAAATACATTTTCAGACTTTACATCAAATATGAAAAATTCTCATTCATATACACTTGAGCTAGGAAAAGTCATGCCATTTGGTGAAAATAATCATGAAGATTTTTTCGACTCAAGAAAAACACTTGAAGACCTATTAAGTGGAAATGAATGCAAATCCAAAGAAAAAGAACTCTTTAACTACATCACTTCAAAAAAGATCGTAAAAGAGAATGATACTTTCAAATACCTCGTTGATGAGAATGATGACAACTTTTTTCTAATCCCAAAGAACACCGATATATATGAACAAGATGGTCAAAAAGTTAGATATGATAAAGACACATATATGCTCTTTGCAAATTCCTCTGTCAAACGCGGACAGTGGGCCGGTATACTACTTGAAAGACTTGAAAACCTATAAGGACAAAAAAATGAAAAATTATCTTATTTTAGCTGCAAGCAGTGGAAAAAACCTTGAACTAGCAAATAAAATCAAAGAGCATGCAACAAATGATAAAACTTCTTTTGAGGTAGTAGATCTTGAAGGATTAGCTCTCCCCCTCTACTCTCCTAATGCGGAAAAATCTGGTATTCCTGAAAATGCATCTGAACTTGCTACAAAGTTAATTAAGGCATCTGGATTAATCTTTTTGTCTCCTGAATACAACGGATCAACTGCTCCTCTCTTTAATAATACAATTGCCTGGATATCAAGAACTGGTGATGACTGGAGAGAAGCATTTAATGATAAGGTAACCGTTGTTGGAACACATAGTGGCGGTGGAGGACATCAGGTTCTCTCTCATATGCAAGACCAGCTCTCTTATGTAGGATGCAACGTCATCGGAAGAAAAATACTAACTTCATATGCAAAAGAGCTTAATCTTGAAAGTCTTGATGACGTTTTAAATAGACTTTACAAACTGTCTTAGCTCCACATGAACTTAAGACTCTCACAAAATATTGATGATATTTTTGTAGAAGAATCTGGTAAGATTATAAGTTCACCGCATCCTCTATCTCAGTATAAAGTTCTTAAAAGCTTTGAAGAATCGGGTTCAGCTTGTTCAAATACAGGCTGGAGCCCTATTTACTTTAGCATGGGAGATCTCTATAGCTTTAGTTATGTTAAGTCTCATAGTTATGGTGAATACATTTTTGATTGGGCGTGGGCCGATCTCTACCAGAGATTAGGGCTTAATTATTATCCTAAGCTTATTCACGCTATTCCCTTCACTCCCGTAAATTCTGATAAAGTTATTTATAAAAATGAGAAGAGTGACCCATTTAAACTTCTAAAAGAAATCAAAGAGTTCTATGTTTCAAATAACCTCTCATCACATCATTATCTCTTTGTGGAAAAAGAGCTTCATGAGCCTTTAGAAAAACTTGGTTACTTTAAGAAAAAAAGTCTTCAATACCATATGAAAGTAAACTTCAAAGACTATGACGAGTACATGGGCTCACTAAAAGCGAGAAAGAGAAAACAAATAAAAAAAGAAAGAACGATTGTCGAGAAATTTCTAAAAGATAATTCTTATGAAGTCTTATTTAAACGAGCAACTAATCTCAACAAAACAGAACTTTCAAAAATATATGAACTCTATTTAACAACCATAGATAAGAAGTTCTCACACCCTTATCTCACGAAGGAGTTCTTTCTTAACCTAGATAAATTTAATGAATGCTTCTTCTTTTTGATGAAAAAAGATGATGATATTGATGCCATGGCATTATTTTTTGAAAGTGATGATACTCTATACGGACGCTATTGGGGCATAAAGCAGGAAGTCGCAAAGAAATGTTCTTACCTACACTTTGAACTGTGCTACTACTTAGGGATAGAATATGCCATAGATACTCACAAAAGCTTATTTGAAGCGGGGGCCCAGGGAGAGCACAAGCTGTTACGTGGTTTTACACCTGTCGAAATCATCAGTTATCATCACATAAAAGCTCATGAGGTTGGTGAAATTATTAAAGAACATACAGAAAGACAAAATATACAAGTTGAGACTGATATAGCTTATCTTAAAGAACATCTGCCCTTTAAGCACTCAAATCTTTAGAGTCAAAATCATCAGAATAAATCTCTCTCTCTTTTATAAAAGACATTGGCAAAAGAATTGAGAGATGCGTTTTTCCATGAAAGTCTTCAAAGAATGTTGTTCCTTGTAAAATTTCAATTTCTTTTTTCAAGAGACCTAATTCATGATTATTATAGGCCGTGAATGAGTCATTTATCTTTGTCTCATGATCAGAGTTAATAATTTCACCAGCATCGGCCATAGTAATATAAAGGTAGTCTTTTGCATCGTTTTCGATCTTTTCAAAAAAGAGATTATAAAATTCGCTATGTCCTTTAGTGTTCATAACATCAAGCGTGAGTTCAATAATAGACTCAAAAGCTTCCTTATTTACATATACCTGTTTATTTATACTCTCATCAAAAGAGAGATTAACATTCTTTGTGACGAACTCATCTGACGTCAACTTATCCCCAAGAATGCTCTTAACTGTTTCACGAATCTCAATCTTCTCCTTTTCTGAAAATGAGTTANTATNNTGATCATCNGGATATAAATGTTCTATTTTATCAAGAACCTCTTTAAGAGATGATGTTTCACTCTCTGCNAAATGCATGAGGTTNGCTTCCTTTGCATCNANNTGTTCACTATTTGAGATATCATGNATAACAGTATCTACAATCCCAATATGTCCCTTAAGGAAATGGTTGAGATCCTTGATAAGTTTTTCTTGTTCTTTTTTAGTTTTAATTGCCTTTTTTCTTTGTTTAATTAGTTTGTCTTCGTACATATTAATACGATTCTTCATGGCCACAAGTGAGTTTGCAAGTTCTAACATCTCTCCATGAAGTGAGTCAGTAGTAAATCGTGAGGCACTTTTATTAGTTATACTTCTTACAAATCTTTTCATGTCATAGAGAGGATGTATTAACTCACTCTTAACTCTCATTAATAAGATTGTAATAATGACAGTAAATAACAAGAAAGAAATGATCTCTGAATAGAATATTTTTTTATGACCTTCCAAGATATAATTTTCAGCACTTTGAAGGATCGTATCAAATTCATTTTGATATGAGTTTAAGACAAAGTTTAAGTTCTTATTATTAAGTGCGATTAACTCCTCGTATCGCTCAAAATTTATTTCTCGGTTATTTACTAAAGTTTCACTCATAAAAGTATCAAGTGCTTCAAAAGATCTTTCAAAAGATTCAAAATCTGTAATATAAAGTTCTATACTTAAGGATACTATTTCTCCCCTTCTTCCCTCATAACTTTTTGAGATTTTCTTCATCTCATCATAAAGACGATAAGAGCGAGTGATTTCACTTCTTACAAAGTTTTTTATATCTTTTGATTCTCTATAAAAGGACTCTTCCTTAATGTCTCCATTTTGAAATTGTTCTTTCAGCATCACTAATTTATCTAACTCAAATGAAATACCTTTTTGTATGACTGCTAAATTAAAAATCCTCTTATTTAAAGACATCTCATGTTTATTAAAGTTCGTAATATTCTTAGTCGAATTTGCAATTTGAAAATGAGTGAATGTGGTAGATATAACAAACGCGCTAAAGCACCCTAGCACCAACATCGTTATACTTTTATTCAAGGAATAGTTTTTCATAATGCTCTCCATTTGAAACATTAATTAACGTCTCTTTAAGAGAATAAAATAAAATCTATGGCCATTAATGAAAATAGTATGAAGATATTATAAGAACATAACAGATATCATCATTTATAGTGCAATAATAAAAATGCTTTAAGAATTGTTAAGAGTTACCAATAATTCCTAGAACGACAATATTATACTCACGTCCAACAAATGCCTTACAATGATATGGAACCATGTAATCACCCTTTGGAGTAACTCTTTGAGCCTTATGAGTGAAATGCATGTAAGCAGGGTTATAAGTATAAAGAGCATCTAAAAGTAAAGAGAACCTTTGAAGATCTTTCCACCCAATATGAGTTGATTGTTTATGAGTTGAACGATTAGTAAAAGTCTTAAGTGCGTTATTAAGATACATCGTATTATAGTCACAAATAAATAGGCCATTACTGTCATTCATAAATTCTTCAACATTTAAGATATCTTCAAGGCTAGCTGATTCAACAACTGTTTTAACCTCTTCACTATTCATAAGGTTTAGGAAATTTGAATTGGCCACTTTATCAATAGTTGCAAACTCTTCCTGAGAACTAAAAAACTTTGTATCATAGAGTTCATCTGTGACTAATTTTGGTGAATATAAGTAATCAAAATCAACTTCTAAGGTTTTAGCAATTTTATACATCATATCAAGTGATGGAATCGCCTCTAAAGCCTCTATTCGTTGATAATTTCTCTTACTTACATTGATGGCCTTAGCAAATTCAGTTTGCGTAAAACCTCTAATATGTCTCATATATCTAATTTTAATGATACATCTTCTTACGTATGAATATACGTGTACACTCTCATAGTTCTCAGTCACGGCTTTTCCTATTTTTTCTTATTGTTAAAATATAAAAAAATTCTCAACGTTTGTCCAAATTACCTGATTTTCCATTAATTTTGTGTAGTTACCTGACTCAAATGGTCATTTTTGGCGTTGTGATATCTGATAAAAAGACTATTATGTATCTTAAGTGACGAAAGGATATTTTCCCTTCAATACGGTGCGAGAAAGAGAGGCTTATAGTTTTACTATAGGCCTTTTTTTTTGTCACATCTTTATCTAAGTACCTAGAAACTTTACGAAAAGCTCAATTTAGGACATACTCACCAAAAACAAAATTATATCTGTAACAAAGGTAGAGACACATGGACTTTAAAGAATCCATTTTAGAAGGTATTCCAAAAGAAATTCCTCCATTCAAAGAAATTGACCACAATGTGAGCCATGCTCCTAAGAGAAAAGATATTTTAAATGATGAAGAAAAGAAGCTCGCTTTAAAAAACGCACTTCGCTACTTTCCAAAAGAGCAACATAAAGAACTAATAGAAGAATTTAAAAACGAACTAGATATATATGGAAGAATCTATATGTATCGTTATAGACCTGATTATAAAATTCATGCCAGAACAATTGATGATTATCCACATAAATCAAAAGAGGCAGCAGCTATCATGCTAATGCTTTCAAATAATCTCGATTATGCTATCGCTCAACATCCTCATGAGCTAATTACTTATGGTGGAAATGGAGCTGTTTTTCAAAACTGGGCACAGTATAGGCTTACCATGAAGTACCTTGCTGAAATGACGGATGAGCAAACACTTGTTCTCTACTCTGGTCATCCTGCAGGACTTTTTCCTTCACATAAGAATGCCCCAAGAGTTGTCGTGACAAATGGGATGATGATTTCAAATTATTCAAAGCCTGATGATTGGGAAAGATTTAATGCCCTTGGTGTTACTCAATATGGTCAAATGACTGCAGGATCATTTATGTACATTGGTCCGCAAGGAATAGTACATGGTACAACGATCACTGTTTTAAATGCTGGACGAAAAATCAGCCAAGGAAAAACGGACCTTGCAGGAAAATTATTTGTCACATCAGGGCTTGGAGGTATGAGTGGAGCTCAACCAAAGGCTGCTGTTATTGCTGGTTGTATAGGAGTGGTAGCAGAAATTAATCCACAAGCGACAAATAAGCGTCACGAGCAAGGATGGGTTGATGAGGTTTTTGATGATCTTGAACTATTAAGTGAGAGAATTATTAAGGCCAAAGAAAATAAAGAAGTTGTCTCCATTGCTTATCAAGGAAATATCGTTGATTTATGGGAGATGCTAGTAGAAAAAAATATTCATGTTGAATTAGGTTCTGACCAAACTTCTCTTCATAATCCTTGGGCAGGAGGATATTACCCTCAAGGCCTAAGCTTTGAAGAGTCTAATGATATGATGGCAAATGATCCTGAAACTTTTAAGAAAAAAGTAAAAGAAACTCTCATTCGTCATACCAATGCGATTAATAAGCTCACAGAAAAAGGGATGTACTTCTTTGACTATGGAAATGCTTATCTCTTAGAGGCTTCTCGTGCTGGAGCTGATATTATGGCAAATGAAAGTGAGTTTAAATATCCTTCATACGTTCAAGATATTATGGGGCCTATGTGTTTTGATTATGGTTTTGGACCATTTAGATGGGTTTGTACAAGTTCACTTGAAAGTGATCTAGACACAACAGATAAGATTGCAAAAGATGTTCTAACAAATCTTATGAAAGATGCCCCTGAAGAAATTAAACAACAAATGGCCGACAATATAAAGTGGATTGAAGGTGCTAAAGAAAATAAGCTTGTCGTAGGCTCAAAGGCGAGAATCCTCTACGCTGATAGTGACGGTAGAGTTGAGATTGCACTTGCTTTTAATAAGGCGATTAGAGAAGGATTAATTAAAGGTCCTATTGTTCTTGGTAGAGATCATCACGATGTATCAGGAACTGACTCCCCTTATCGTGAAACTTCAAATATTTATGATGGATCTCGTTTTACTGCAGATATGGCAGTACAAAATTTTGTTGGCGACGCCTTCAGAGGAGCAACTTGGGTTTCTCTGCACAATGGTGGCGGCGTTGGCTGGGGAGAAGTCATGAATGGTGGCTTTGGCATGATGATTGACGGAAGTCCTGAATGTGATGAGAAAATTAAGTCGATGCTTTTTTGGGATGTAAATAACGGAATTAATAGAAGAAGCTGGGCCAGAAATGAAGGGGCCATCTTCGCGATTAAACGTGCCATGGAAAAAGAGCCAAG
>NZAF01000055.1 GCA_002686115.1 Halobacteriovorax sp.
GGATGCTTCATACTATTCTCTGGCCGAATCTCTTTATCCAATATTTCTTGCTTTTGCTGTATTTATCATACCTCATGCTGGGATGACTCAAGTTGGACTTATATTTGCTTTTGTAGATCTTATTCAAAGATCAATTGGACCTATCAAAGATGTCTCTAGTAAAGTTGCAAACATACAAAGAGCTGCTTCAGGAGTAACGAGAATTAATGAGTTCTTAGATGATCTTGGAGAACTTCGTTCAAGTGACTTAAGTTATGAGCAAGTAGAGCACCATGTTGATAAAATTGATGTTTTCATTGATCAGTTTAATTATGCTAATAGCAATGAGAAGGATAACAGTTTTCAATTAAGTGATATTAAATTTTCAGCTCATAAAGGAGAGTTGATAGGTATTGTAGGACTCTCTGGTTCTGGAAAATCTACACTCTTAAATATTCTTAGCGCAAATATTTTACCAGATAAGGGTAGCATAAAAGTTTTAAAGGCCGAAGGTGAACTTCTTGATTTTCATTTTCATAATGTAGAGCTATTTACTAATTACCGTGAACTCGTTGGTATTGTTTCTCAAGAGTCACATATTTTTTCAGAAAGCATTTATTTCAATATTACAATGGGACATGATAGAGGTGATGATTTTGACGAGTTTTGGAATTGGGTTTCAAAGCAAATAGATTACATTTCAATTTGGGGTATTGAGCCAAATTCTAAAATAAATCAAAATGATCTTTCATTAGGACAAAAACAGTTACTTGCCGCCATTCGAGCTTGTTACTTGAAAAAACCAATTGTCCTCTTTGATGAAATTTCTTCTTCCCTTGATTCTAATCTCGAATATGCACTAAGAAAGATGGTTTTATTAGTGCAAAGAAATGCTATTACCTTTATTGTCGCACATCGACTTGAGACTATTAAAGAAGCTAATTCAATTTTGGTCATGGAAGATGGAAAGTTAATTTCAAATGGAAGTCACTATTCCCTACTGAAAGAGTCGGGTGTGTATCAAAAGTTTATTGATCAGATAGCACATTAAATATTCATCTTTTGACATACTACTGACAAATGTTCAAAATTAAGCTGTAAAATATCAAAATAAATTTATTATTGAAGGAGTATATCAATGAAAAAAGTGTTCTCACTTGCTGCCATGACGTTTTTTATGATTGGATTTTATGCATGTCAAAATAAAGTTGAATCTGGGCCAAGTTTTATTTTCAAAAAAGCACCATCTAAAGAAGCCGTGGCAAAAATAAATGGTAAGACAATTACTGAAGCCGAAGTTTTTAATGATATTCGTGGTGATATTTATCAAAAAAGAATGGAAGAATATCAATTAAAGATGGGTAAACTAAAGTCTTATCTTTTAGAAAGTTATATAAATTCTGACCCAAATAAAAAAGACCTTACAAACGATCAATTTGTTGAAAAATTCATTACAAGTAAAGTTGTTATTTCAGATGCTGAAATCAATGCTTTTGCTAAAGAGAGAAAGATTCCTCAGGTTACTCCAGAGTTAAAAGAAAGAATTAAGAAATTTCTTATTGATGGAAAAAAGAGGGAAGCTATTGAGTCTTGGCTAGATACAAAGTTAGCGAAAAACCCTGTTGAGGTTTATCTTGAAAAGCCTCAAAGACCTGTATATAAAGTTTCTGCTGGAAACTCACCTTTTGCTGGTGGGAAAAATGCTAAAGTTGAAATTGTTGAATTCTCAGACTTTCAGTGCCCTTACTGTGCAAAAGCAGCTGAACTTGTAGGGCAAATTAAAAAGAAATATGGTGATAAAGTTAAAGTCGTCTTTAAAAACTATCCTTTAGCATTTCATAAAGATGCATTTAAAGCAGCTGAAGCTGGTTTATGTGCTCATGAACAAGATAAGTTTTGGAAAATGCATGACCTTATGTTTGCTGAACAAAATGCTCTAGGAGTTGATGATCTTAAGGATAAAGCTAAAAGACTTGGTCTAGATACTAAGAAATTTAACGAATGTTTAGATACTTCGAAAAATGCAGAGAGAGTAAGAGGGACGATGGCAGAAGGGCAGGCTGCAAGTGTCAAGTCTACGCCAACATTTTACGTAAACGGTCAATTAGTGATGGGTGCACAGCCATTAGATGTATTTTCAGAAATAATTGATGAAGAATTAGCAAAAGTGAAATAGTCCACTATTAAAGATTTTCATAATTTATAAAGGCCTAGGAAGAAATTCCTAGGCCTTTTTATTTTTGCTGCACTTGATAAAATATTAGCTAGAATAGAGGTCCTCTAGAGTTGGAAAATTATGGAAATTAACGATTACGCACAAAGATTAGCACAAAGCAGAAGCAATTTTAATGAAGCTAGAAACGAGCTACGTGAAGAATATGATCGTGAAATCGAAAGTATTAAAGGTCGTAATGAAGTTCAAAGAAATAAACAATTAGAAAACTATAAAGAGGCTAAGGGTGAGCTTGAGAATAAGCTTGATAGTTATGTTTCTGAGTACTCTGAAAAAACAAAGAACACTATAAAGGATCGAACTGAGGCATATCAGCGAGATCTTGGAAATAAACAGTATGAATTTGATAAAGATAGAAGAGAGATTAAAAATGATATGCAAAGACGTCTCTCTGATCTTACAAAAACATATGAAGGACGTGAAAAGGATAGAGAAGAGTACACGAATCAAGTTCTTGAATCCACTAAAAACAGATTTGATCGGCAATTAGGGCGTCTTGATAGACAATTTCAAAATGATCTAAGACAAACTCAAGAAAAATCTGAAAGACGATTTGAAGAGTATACACAAGATCAAAACATGGAAAAAAGAGAGCTCATCTCTAATAATGATCAAAAAGTTAGAAAACTTATAAAAGATGATAGTGTTAGAAGAGCACAGATCACTGAGAAAGCAGGCCAGGACATTCAAAACTTAAGAGACTCGCAAGCAGAGCAGTTAAGTCAGTATAAGAATTATCAAAAAGAGGCCATTGAAGAAGTTAAAGCTAATAAAGACCGTGAGAATGAAGTTCTTCAAGAGAACTTCAGATCATTAGCTAATGATCTTTCTTCAAGAAGTGCGCGTAAGAGAAGACAGGAGCTTAAAGAAAATAAGCTAATTAATGAAAATCTTCAAAAAACTTATGCAAAGAATCTTTATCAAGCAAACAGAGAAATGCAAGCGAAGATAAAGGGGGGAAGCAGAGCTGAAAATGGAGAAAAGAAAGTTGCTCAAACAATTAATAATTACGAAGAAAGAATTAAAAATATCTACGAAAATATAGATGAGCAGAACTTTTTAAATCAAGTTGATAAGGAAAGATCTGCAGAGTCTTTCAGAGAAGCTAATAGAGAAATTAAAGCCAAATTAACGAAACTTAGAGAAGATGATATAGATAAGCTTAATAAAGAAAGAAAGCAGGAATTATCTAGTTTAAGGGATGAAACAAATTCTCAATTAAAGACATATAAGAATGAGCTTACTAAAAGTAATTTAAGATCTGAAGCACAGTCAATTAAAGACAGAAATAATAGTAAGAAGTTACTTGAAAATCAAAGAAAGAACTTTGGTGAAACAGTCAAAATTCTTAATGAAAGAAATCAAGAGGCCGTGAGTAAGATTCAGGCGACTCATGCTCAAGAAAAGTCTAAGTTTATTGAAGATACTAGAAGAAAGCATCACGCAGAAGTCGAAGATGTGAAATATGAGCTAAAGACAACGATGCTTAGAAAAGAGGCGAGTCTTCAAGAAAGAAATGAACAACTTGCTAAGTTAAATGAAAAAATTGTAAATCAATATGAAGAGAAAATAGGTAGGCTTACTAAGAAGAATGCCAAAGAGATTGAAAGAATTAAAGAACTTAACCAGAGAAAGTCGGATCTTGAAAGAGCTGAACTTAGAAAAGAGCTTTCTGCAAAAGATAGAGAAAATGAGCAAGAGAAAATTGCTATCAGACAAAGTTATGACAAGAGACTTTCTAGGGCCAAAGATACTGCCGATAGACAAATTGAAAAAATAGTTGAGTATTATGAAGATCTTTTATCCCGAGAAAGAGATGAAAGTAAGAATAAATTACAAGCAAAAGTCAATGAAATGAGAAATGACTATGAAAAGCTTTACCAATCTGCAGAGCTTGAAAAAGCTACCATGCAGAGACAATTCTCAGATAGAATTGAAGAGCTGCGTCAGGCCAATCAAAGAGCAATTGAAGAAGAAGCTCGTGAACGTCGAAGTATGTTAGGTTAATCCTCTGTTTCAAATCATAATTTAATGGTATCCTATGGGTGATATTTAATTTTGGAGTAAAATATGGCCCTTAGAAAAGCAAAGATTGTTGCCACCCTAGGCCCTTCTAGTAACGATGTTAAGACGATTGAAGAACTTATTAAGGCCGGTCTGAATGTAGCCCGAGTCAACATGAGTCATGGAACTCACGAATCTCATAGTGAGCTCATAAAGAATATTAGACAAGCAAGTGAAAATGTAAGAAGAGAAGTTGCTATTCTAATAGATCTTCAAGGACCAAAAATTAGAACAGATAAGCTGAAAGAAGATCTTGTTTTAAAAGATGGTGAAGAGTGGGTAATTGGTCCAACTAGACTAAAAGAAGAATATCCAGAATATAAAGATAAGTTTATTCCAACTATTTATGAGGCCCTCGTAGATGACTGCTTTGATGGAGCAAGGATTCTTTTTGATGATGGAAAACTGAGTGCAACTGCAACGACTAGAGATCGTGATGTTTATAAAATAAAAGTAAACGTCGGAGGAGTCCTAAAGTCAAATAAAGGTATTAACCTTCCTGATTGTGAAGTTTCGGCACCAGCATTTACAGATAAAGATCGTGAAGATTTAATGTTTGCTTTGACACAAAATATTGATTACATCGCACTTTCTTTTGTTAGAAGAAGACAAGATATCTATGAAGTAAAAAGCCTTCTGCACAATTATAAAGTTAATATTCCAATTATCTCAAAAATTGAAAAGCCACAGGCCATTGATAATTTAGACGAAATACTAGAGATCACTGATGTNATTATGGTCGCTCGTGGAGATATGGGAGTNGAGGTAGGAAATCATCTTGTNCCATCAATTCAAAAAGATATTATNAANAAATGTAATGATAATATGATTCCAGTNATCACNGCTACTCAGATGCTTGAGAGTATGACGGATAATCCNACTCCTACNAGAGCNGAAGCTAGTGATGTGGCCAACGCTATTTGGGATGGAACAGATGCCGTTATGTTATCTGGAGAGTCTGCTTCGGGTAAGTATCCTGTAGAATCAGTGAGAATGATGAATGATATTATTATCGAAGCTGAAAAAACGCCTAAAGAAAGACCTCTTCTAAGAGATGTTGATCTTTCTTCAATGAATGCTTCTCTAATGGTTGCGACTTCAATGATTGCTGAAAAAATTGATGCAAAAAGAATTCTTGCCATTACTGAAAGAGGAAGCTCATGTTTAAAGATATCAAGCTTTAGACCAAAAACTCCTGTTGCTGCAATTACTTCAAGGCTTGATACTGCCAGAAGAGTTTGTTTGTTTTGGGGTGTCTATCCTTTTATTATTAAAGAGACTAGAGAAGATATGGCCGGTTATCATCAACTTGTTGTTGAAGAGGCTAAGAGTCGCTTGAAGCTTTTTACAGGTGATAAAGTCGTTATCTCAAGAGGGGATGGAAAGATTTTTTCTAAAGCGAGCTCTAACTCTGTTAAGATTGAAATCATTAAAGATGCACCTAAAGTTCTAGGCTCCTCAGATACTCTTGAAGAAGCAAGTGATAAAAAAAAAAGAATCCTTCTAGATACTAGCGTATGTGCAACATGCCAAAATTGTGTTTCGATTTGTCCTCATGATATTTGGGTCGCAGATATGGAAACCAAAGGCACACATTTAAATGCTGACAATGTACATCTATGCACAATGGATAATGAATGTGTAAACTCTTGCCCGACTGGTGCAATTGAGATTATGCATCAAGTTTAAGCTTAGATGAGCCGCTCAAAAAGTCTTGATGATATTTTAAGACCCTTTGGTATAGAACTCTATGGCGTCGTCAATGACTCAATCCCTTCATCTTACCCAACATATCGATCTTGGATTAGTAGAGGAGATCATGGAGAGTTATCTTATCTCGCAGATGAAAGATGCGATAAAAGAGAAAATATAAAAAACTACTTCCCTGAGTTTGAACAGGCCTTAGTCATGGCATTTGATTATTCAAAATCCTCAAAGATAATGAATGAATTTTATAACTCATCTCAGAGTAATGGACTTAAAATAGCAAGCTATGTTCTGGGATTTGAAGGAATGGACTATCACTTTTTTGTTCGAGATAAATTAAATGAGATTTCAAGTGCTCTTAAAGAGATAGATGAATCCTTAGAAATACAATTCACTCTTGATACCCAGCCTATTTTAGAAAGGGATCTTGCCTATAAAGCTGGACTAGGTTGGTTTGGAAAAAACTCGATGCTTATCAATCAAAAAAAAGGGAGTTTCTTCATTATAGGCTCACTTCTTCTTTCTAAGAAGATGTTTCAAAAAGAAGAGACTTTAGATGTTGATCATTGCGGAAATTGTACGAAATGCATTGATTTGTGTCCGACAAATGCCATTGATAAATCTCATCGAACAATTATTGCTGATAAGTGTATATCTACTTATACGATTGAGCTTTTTAAAGATGCCAAAGCACCAAAGGGATTTGAGAATAGTGGGGGAGAAATTTATGGCTGTGATATTTGTCAGGATGTTTGTCCATGGAATATTAAAGTCATGAAGAGTCTTGAGATTAGTGACTCTGAAAAAGAAAACTTCTATAAAAAAAATGATGACATCATTTCCACTTTTTTAAAACCAAGTATTGATTCAATTATTAATTTCTTAGAAACATTATCTAATCGAAAGTATCGAAAAAAATTTCATTCATCTCCTATTGCTCGTACTGGCCGAATAGGTATGCTTAAGAATTTAAGATCAATATTTTCACAAAAGCTTAAATAATTCCTTCGGACTTAAGAAATTTCTTAATATGAACGGCTGCTGCTTCTGGTTGATGATGTGATAGTTTCGAAGGCTTATCTAAGCTTACATCATTTTCAAGCCTAAGAAGCTCATCTTTTAAAAGTTCACTACCAGTTTTTCCAACAATCGCATCATCTTCACCAGTAATTAGGTGAATACGAGTATTAGAAATTTGTAAATTTTCTTTTCGCTCTTTTATCCAAGGAAAAGTGATATCAGGATCTAGGTGTTCACTAACAAGCTGTCTTCTCATATCAATTGTTGCCTTGAAAAGGGGAGTTTGAAAAATATGAGTTACTCCACTTGGAGGAAAGCCAAAGCCAACACCTATACAAAATAAGTTATTTGTATATTGATGATTTTCTAAGTGTATGAGTGATGTTAATGCGCCAAGTGAGTGCCCACCAAAAATAAGTGTTCTCTCTTCAAAATTTGAGACTGACTTTTGATGGAGTTTAATGGCCTCATCAAAAAGACGAGGTGCGTGATTAGTAAAAGTTTCAAAGTCACTGACGTCATGAAATGAGCCAAGGAAATGACCAGGTTGGTCAAAAATGATCGCCGGAATGCCTTCATCACTCATCCGTTGCGCCCAAGTAAGAATACTGTACTTAGATGACGTAAAGCCGTGAGTGAAGGTCGCGAGGGCCTTACCACTATCTTTATTTGGGATAAACTGAAGAGCATTTACTTTCGTTCCCTCTACTTCCAACACTATTTTATTTATCTTTAAACTTAAATCATTCATTATTTCATCTTATAAAAAACAATGAGATATTGAAATAACTTTAAATTCCTGACAAAAAGAAATTGACGTTTCTCCACGAAATCATTATATTAAATCTCACTTCCGACATTATGCCCTGATAGCTCAGTTGGTAGAGCAAAGGACTGAAAATCCTTGTGTCGGTGGTTCGAGTCCGCCTCGGGGCACCATTTAAAAAACCCTTGTGAAAACAAGGGTTTTTTTACCTAAAAATTCAAATTTGATTTTAACTGTGATTTATTCGGTTTTCTTTTTTGATATTAATACATTCGTCAATACAGCTACCACAAATAAAAAGTTTTCTGGTTCTACTCCCTTAATGGTGGAATGCACCGCACTCAAGACTTCAACAACAGACATTCAACACTTTCAATCGATAGTTATTA
>NZAF01000056.1 GCA_002686115.1 Halobacteriovorax sp.
CACTATGATTTTGCAGGTCTTTCAAAGTATGCACAGGATAGAAATGTAACACTGATCGGTCACCACGAAACAAGTGCTTCAATTACAAATTATGAAAATCAACTTGATAGAGCTTATGCATACTTAAATAAGCATAATGTAAAAGCTGTTAAGACAGGATACGTTGGAACAAGATTAGATAAGAAAGAGTGGCACCATGGTCAGTATGGTGTTAATCACTACACTAAGGCGATGAAAAAAGGTCATGACTCAAAAGTTATGATGGTTGTTCACGAGCCTATTAAGCAAACAGGTCTTAGAAGAACATATCCAACACTTGTAAGTGCTGAAGGTGTAAGAGGTCAAGAGTATAATGCTTGGGGAATGCCTGGTAACACTCCTGCTCACACAACAATTGTCCCTTTCACAAGATCTCTTGCGGGGCCAGTTGATTTCACCGCAGGTGCTATGGATGTTCTCTTTGATGAATGGCAACCAGATTCAAGAGTTCCTACAACGATTGCAAAACAACTAGCTCTTTATGTCGTGATCTATTCACCATGGCAGATGCTAATGGACCTTCCTGAAAATTATGAAGCAAGACCAGATGCAATGGAATTTCTAAAAGCAGTTCCAACAAATTGGTCTAAGACTGTTGGTTTAAATAGTAAGATTGGTGAATTTGCAACGATTGCAAGAAAAGATAGAAATTCTGAAAATTGGTACGTTGGTGGTATCACTAACGAGAATGGAAGAATTGTAAATATCGATCTCGACTTCTTAGAAGAAGGTGCTTGGTATACTGTTAAAGGTTATCAAGATGCTAGAGGAGCGCACTGGGTTTGGAATCCTCATGCTCTTGAAGTTTATGAAACAAGAGTTCAAGGTGGAGATGATTTTGACCTCTATATGGCACCGGGTGGTGGTGTTGCTCTTGAATTTATTAAAGAGTAAAAACAAAAACGAACAAGGCCACTTATGTGGCCTTTTTTTATTCTTTGATATTGATCGTTTCAAGCATATAAGGCCATTTAAGATTATCCCCATGTGATGCCTTATCTTCACCAGAAAAATTACTCCACACAAGATAGATGGGTCCTGGGTCTATGATCTTTTCTTTTCTTTTATAAAACGTGAATCCATCTTTTCCAGTTTCTGTATATGAAATATAACCTTGTTTGCCTTTTGAAGAGTCGAGCATTCTTTTGATATTTGCAATTTGCTTATAACCATCTGTGGCCTTGAAATTTATGGTCTTCGCTTTTTTCCAATCAGCTCCATAAACAGCATCAAGAAGCTCAAAGAAGTTATATCCGCGATATGTTCTTTCATAAGCTCTCCATGCATTGAAGAGCGTCTTATCTAGAGAGCCAATGTAATAGTCCCCAATTTTAAGACGACCGCTTTTAAGGTCTTGTAATTTAATTTTTACGACGACTTTATCGTTCTTTGTAAAAATAAGATCATTTGCAAATGAAGATAAGAATAGAAAACTACAGATTAAAATTTTAAAAACACTCATCATTTTCCTTTTTTTATCTATTATATGATGATGAGCTTTTTTAAAAAAGGTGGCCGCACTTTTCCTTTTTAGTATCAATGTATTTTGAATTAAAAATATTTCGAGATGCAATTGAAGGACGTCTTGCAATTTTTGAGACACCTGCCTTTTTTACAGCGGCAATTTTGTCAGGATTATTTGTATTAAGGCTTACGTTATCGACTTTGAAGTACTTTAGTATTTCTGTAGCGTCACTATATTCTCTAAGGTCAGTATCAAAGCCTAATTGATGATTGGCTTCAACTGTATCTAGACCTTGCTCTTGAAGATGGTAAGCTTTTATTTTATTACCAAGTCCAATTCCTCTTCCTTCTTGCTTAAGATAAATGAGTATTCCTCTACCTCGAGATTGAATTTCTTTTAGGGCCAAATCAAGTTGTTCCTTACAATCACATTTAAGAGATCCAAAAACTTCTGATGTCACACATTCAGAATGAATACGTACGAAGACCTCATCACTAGAGGGACTATTAAAATCACCAAGGCTTAATACTGTGATCTCTTCACCATCTTCTTTTTTAAAGATAGAAAAATCAAAGTTACCATGGGTCGTTGGAATACGGCTTTGCGAGTAAAGTTCCATACCTTCTTTTTACAATGGTTTAGTAAAATAGTCTACCATGGTGTGTCAAAAAGTAGTTTTCTAATATGTTGTAATTATTGGATTTTGTGTTTCGAGTGAAGTTTTGTCGAGATTAGATTGCTGTAGTTTTCCCTGCCAAGGGTGCTTAAGTGATTCCAGTCTACAAAGTTTTTATTGTTTTTTGCCATAGGTGTATTTAGCCATGGGGCCTTGTAATTAGGAATGAGTTTTTTGTAATCATTAATTAACTGCTTTGTGATCTCATGAGACATAACAGGAGCAGGCATAGGTGGATCAATGTAGAGTACGTCACTATCAGTGAGCAGTTCTTTTATTTTTAATATTGAGTTTACTTGGTTTAAATTTGTCTTCATGCCTTTAAAGTAATCAACATTTTTAAAAGACTGATTAAAGTCTTCTTGTGAGATATGAGATGTTTTCTTTCTTGTATAACCACCCTTATAGGAATATCTATTAACGAGAATATTCTCTATGGGTGAGAAAATAATAGATTCATTATTTTCTGTTGTGATTAATTTAAAAAGGTCAGTATATGAAGTATTGATAGATTTTAATTTCTTTAAGAAAGACCATTTTAGGCCAACTGGAGAGTGTGTGAATATTCGAGAATCACTTAATTTCGGTGGGGCGATTGTTTTAAAATTATAGGCCTCGACAATCCATTTCCTTATTTTAAAATTATCTTTAATCCACTCAATCATGGGTGCCATGAAATAAGGATCAAGACCGTTGTATGCAATCACCTTTGCATTACACTGACAGTTTTTTTCTATGATTTTGACATCATAACTTTGTCTTGTGTGACTAGAGCCTATGATAAGAAGATCAATTTTTTCATCTTCATCTTCCAGTACACCAAGGCCATATTCGCTAGGTGTTAATAAGTGTGAAAAATAAAACTTCATTCCAATAATCAATGTCAGAACGGCAACGATAAAAATGATCATCTTTAAAATTAGTAAATAGAAGTTTTTAATTTCTCTCATCTAGGCCCTAAAATTGAAAATAGATAAAACTACTTTCCGTATAATTTCCAAAAAGTATCGTCATGATTATTAAAAATGCATAAAAAATAAATTGCTGTCGATTCGTTAGGTTCACCAACTTCTTTCTTTCCTGAATGCCTTGAATGATTAACAAGAAGGCAATGGTCAAGACTGCCAATAGAAAATGAGAAGGGGAGCGGTTATCAAAAGTAAATTTAAGAATCATATTTGAAAGAGTGGGAAAGCTAACTTTAAAATCACTAATTATTTTTTGGATGATATTTAATGCGTGTTTTAAGTCATTGGCGCGAAAGAATATCCAAGCAAAGAGTGTGAGATGATAGGTGAAAAATATCTTAAATATTCGAGATGCTTTTTTGTCTTCTTTAGGGGGAAGAATGATTTCTAAAACTTTCTCAACTTTAAAATATAATGCGTGTAAAGCCCCCCAGATGACAAAAGTCCAGTTTGCTCCATGCCAAAGACCACTTACTAAAAAAACAATCAATATATTAAGAAACCATCTTGCTTGTGAAGTACGACTACCACCTAAGGGAATATATAAATAATCTCTAAACCAAGTAGATAGTGAGATATGCCACCTTTTCCAAAATTCACCAATTGAGCTTGCAAAGTAAGGCCTTTTAAAATTATGCATGAGATCCACACCAAATAAGCGAGAGATACCACGAGCAATATCTGTATAACCCGAAAAATCACAAAATATTTGAAAGCTAAAAAAGTAAGTCGCAGCTATGAGAGCAAGGCTTGAGCTCGATGAGACATCTGAATATGTATTATTAACATAAATTGCTAAGCGATCTGCAATGACAAGCTTTTTAAAGAAACCCCAAACTATCAACTTTGATCCGTAAATAAAGTCTTCATGCTTATATTTAAATTTTTCAAGTTGTGGAAGTAGGTGAGTTGATCTTTCAATTGGTCCTGCAACAAGTTGAGGGAAGAAGCTTACATAGAGAGAAAACTTTATAAAAGAGTCCTCAACTTCTTTTTGCCCTCGATAAACATCAATCGTATAGCTTAAAGTTTGGAAGGTGTAAAAAGAGATTCCTACTGGGAGAATAATATCAAGAGCTTTAAATTCACCGCTGTGACCTAATAGGTTATGGAGGCTAGCGAGAAAGAAATTAGTATATTTAAAATAAAAGAGAAGACCTAAGTTTACAAAGAGGCTTATAAGAAGGAGAGATCTTTTTGTAAAGAGATTATTATTTTTTGCAATAAGCTTTGCTAGTGAAAAATCTATGACAGTTGAAAATAAAATAAGTAAAGCGAACCACGGATTCCAGGCCATGTAGAAGTAGTAACTTGCAAAGAGTAGAAGAATGGATTGCCATTCCTTTTTGATCAAGTAAAAGGCACTTACAACGATAGGCAAAAAGAATAAAAAGTGGAGTGAATTAAATAACACCTATAAAGAATAATGCTTAGTGGCATTGGTGTAAAGAGAGCACACCTTGTTGATGCATTAAGTTGACTTCATCTCGTCAATTTTTTAGAATTTAAGTAAGTTTATTTTAAGTACCAAGGGAAGGTGAAAATATGAAAAAACTAGTCGCATGCGCTGCAATGCTTATGTCTGCTGGAGCAATGGCCTACGGAACAGGTCAGTCTTCATTTCCAATGAGCACAGGTAAGAAATTAATTTCTACAGAGTTTACAGGTATTACTTCTGATGATGGAGGCGTTGGTGCTCAGGTTAGATATACTCAAAAATTAAATAATCTTGTAACTTTTGATGCTGGTCTTGGGATCGGTGGTGGAGATAGAAGTCAAAGACTCTTTGTTGGTGCAGATTATGAGTTATACCCAGATTATCTTAACCAACCAAAAATTTCTGTAAGAACTTCGATTTTAAGAGCAGAAGAATTTGAAGCAACAAAAACTCAATTTGCAATTGCTCCAACTCTTTCAAAAGGTTTTGTCTTTTGGGGTGAGGAAGCATTTCCATATGTTTCAATTCCATTAGGTTTAAATCTAAATTCAGAAAATAATACTTATGATTCAATGCTGAGCTTAAACGTTGGTATTAATGGTAGATTACCAATCGAAGGTTACAGACACCTTAATGGAAGTCTTGAACTTCAAGCTGGAATCCAAAACTCATTTACAGCATTTGTAGCAGGTATTAACTTTCCTATTCAGTAGTCTAGGACTACTAAAAAAGCACTAAGATTTGATGCTGATATAAGTGGCGTGCTCTTGTCCTAGCGGATAACCAGCACGCTAATTCACATGAGGCGACTAATTGTGCTGCTTGAATTGTAAAACTAAGAGCACCTATAATGAATCAAAGTCCAAAACTAATTCTTTCAGACTTCGATGGCACTTTAAGTGACCACAAAGAGTTTTCAACGAAGTTCATAGACATTATTAATTTATGCAGTGATAACAAAACCCCATTCGTTATTGTCACTGGACGAAGCATTTCATGGGCACACTTCTTTCTTACTCACTTTGAAAAACTAGAGTACGTTATATCTGAAGGTGGTGGAAGTTTAAGTTATCGAGATGGAAATGGTTTTATCATCGATGAATATCTTGTATCAGATGATGAAATTAAATGGTTAGAAAAATTCTCATCGGAATTAAAAAAGCAATTTCCATTAGTGAGATTATCCGCAGATTCAACTGGAAGAGTTACGGATAGGGCGATAGAGTTATTTGATTTAAAAGACGAAGAACTTTTAAAGTCTATTAAGACTTTCATGACCTCACAAAATATAAATTATTCAACATCTAATGTTCACTTAAATTTTTGGTGTGGTGAAGTCTCAAAATATGAGGCTTCAAAATATCTCATTAGTAGATTCTTTAAAGACTATTCAATTGAAGAGACCATTTTTTTCGGTGACTCATTAAATGATCAAAGTATGTTTAGAAATATTGAACATAGTGTTGGCGTGAGTAATATCGATCAGGTTCTTGATATTATGGAGTTTAAACCAAATATCATTCTTAAGGGCGAGAAGAACTCTGGTCCGAGCGGAGTTTTAAGTTATTTAAAAGGAATACTTAAGAATTAGACTTTAGAAAAATACTTATCAATCTCATCTTGAGCTCTCTTTTCTATCTCATTTATAGAAATAGTGAATTTTTCTTTAATCCAATTGATGAAGTCCTCTGGTATTTTTGAGGTAAAAACAACTTCTTCTTTGTTGTATTTTGCTTTTAGAGAGATTGCGTGTAGTGCGTGTCTAGCAAGTTGCATTTGATCATGATCTTCTTTAGAAGCTAACCCGTCTTTAAACCTTTGAAACATTTTAAAGCTTCCTAGATAGAGCTTGTCGCCAATGAGTGGGAGGCCGTTAATCATGGCATGTACTCTAATTTGATGTTGTCTTCCAGTTTGTGGGAACGCCAGTCCCAGAACATAGTCGCCTTCAATTGCTATGAGGGAAAACTTTGTATGCGCCCTTTTTCCCTCTGTTGAGTCTTTAGGGTAGTGATTAATATAAACCCTCTTAAGTCCTCCTTCCTTCGCTCCAAGCCTCTCATTTGCTTCAAATGAAGATTCACCTCTAAAATTTTCATTCTTCTTTGCCATAAAGAAGTAGCATTTCTTTACACGGTCATTGATAAATTCTTCTGACATCGCATTTGATGTTTTAGAGTCTTTAGCAAGCATCATTACCCCTGACGTCTCTCGGTCTAATCTGTGAATAGAGTGAATTGTCTTATGATGAATTTCTTCAAAATACACTGTTGCACAGTAGAAGAGATGTTTACCTGTCGGGTGAGTACTCATATAAGGAGGTTTTGAAATGACGATAAGGTGATCATCTTCAAAAATAATATCAGGACTCTCGTTGAGTTTAATAAGTTGCCCATTCCAATATTCATCTTCTTGAGTCGTCTTATGAACGGTGAGAATAACTTTTTCTCTATAATGAAGAACAGTACTTGGTCTATGGTTACCAGGTCTTCCTACAATGTTGACATCGCCATCTTTAATTTTCTTTTTTACATCTTGACGCGACCAAGAATCAAGGTACTTTTGTAAGAATTGATCAAGACGCTTGCCTGCCTCTGTCTCCTCGACATAGTAAGTCGCTTGATACTTTGCTTTTGTAAATACTCTCTCAAGAATTGCCATGAGATTAAATATTAATATTTTTTCTCTTTAGCAAGGAAATTGATTAGTTTTAATGAAGCCGGTTTTGAATATCCATACATTTTCTTTAAATTTGAAAGTGTCGATTCATATAACTCTCTAATCTCTTCACTTAATTTAGCAAATTCATTTTTACTCTGATCATTTTGAAGAACTAAGAGATTCTCAGTTAGTTTCTTAATGACTTTTTTCTGATCATTTCTAAATGACTCTTGTAACTTCTCAACGAGCTCCGGAAAGACAGACATATAGTTTAACTTCTCCCCTGGATTATCAAGAGACCATGCCCCAAGTTTTGATATCAAATATGATCTATACTTCTCAGGTGACTCTTTAAGTTTGATACTCTTTTCAAACTCTTTGACAAAATTAAGATCAGCTTCTTCGTATTTTCCAGTGATATTATTCTTTATTTTATCTTTATTTATGAGCGCATAAACATGATCGACATACTTTTTTATGTATTCTTCATATGATCTCGCATCGACTAGGCCAATGGCATCTCTGAGCTCTTTATCAAATTTGTCGACTTGATCATTTTTAATGAGTTCTAGAAAACGACTTGGGTTATGAAAGTCACCGTGGGTGCTCATATTTAAAAAGTCGTACTCATTCTTTTTCTGTATAAGTTTTCCAAGATACTCAATAACTTCAATAAAAGTTAAATTTTTATGACTGTCAGTTAATTTGTATATGATATTTTTTATATCTCTTGGTGAAAGACCAAACTTTCCTTCATATAAATTATCATTTTCAAATTCACTGATAATTGAATTAAGTCCATGTTTTAAAATTTGGCTCGACTCAGTATCTAGTCTATCTGGTAAGATATGATCTTTAGAATATAGGTATGTTTTTTCAAGTGGTGTGAGTCCTGTTACGATCGCCGTTAGTTTTGAGTCATCGTAGTGTTTTCCCATACAGGCCCGAATTCTTGTCATGACTGCAAATTGGGCAATCGACTCAAGTGAGTGTGGCTCAAAAGAAGTTCTATCTGATAAGTCTTTAACTTGCTTGTCATAAATTCTCTTTTCTTCTTTGTAGTCTAAGAGATATGGAACTTTGATAAAATTAAATCTACCTTTAAATGAATTAAAGTCAGGGTGTTGCTTAAATGCTGTGAAGTGAACTTCATTAGAAGTCCCAATAAAGAATGTATCTAATTCCGTGAGAACACCTGCAAGATTAATCGTTCCTGTTTCCATCGTCATGAGTAGATATTTAAAGGTATCAAGAGGTCTTTTTAAAAGATCGGAAAATTCAAGAATTCCTCTATTTGCTAAAACAGCTTCACCAGTTAGAGAAAATAAATTAAGTGACTGTAGAGATGGTGGCAAAGACGCAAGCCTCTTGTCCATTGTAATTTGTTGAAGACGTGCATCGACATGTAGCTGAGGTTCAATGGTAACAGCTCCAGATGAGTATCTTTTAGAAATAACAAACCTCTCAACTCTTATATGCTTTAAAACATCTTCATGCTTACCCTTATAATTTTTAAGAAGGGCATCATATATCATTTTATTTCTCTTTGAGAGATCACCTCTGTAAAGATAAGTCTTTTGTAGGTCTTCAAGCTTTTTAGGACTATCTTTAAAAAAGTCATTAATAATCTTCTGTCTATGCTCTACTGGAATAAGTAGTAGTGGGTGATCTTTTAGATCACTTGTTAAAATAGCTGCAATATCTTTGTCATCAAGATATGCAAATGTATTAAGTGTTTGAGTTTCACTCTTATTATTAAGTCCAAGAGTTCCTTTTACGACGTTGTTAATAGGAAATATCCATGAGAATGTGTAAAGAACACCCTCGTCAGACATCGAGTACTCTTCAGCACCTTTCATAATCTTTTTTACAATTGAACTCTTAGATGATCCATTTGGACCGACAAGAAGAATGAATTTACTATTAAAACCTTCTTCTTCAAAGTTTCTTAGATTTTGTAATATCTGTCTTTGTATTCTCTTTTGTCCATAGACTGCTGGTGCGTCAGGATCATCTTTTTTAAATAAATTGTAATCGGAGTTTTCATCCTTGCCAAAGTAGTTCATCATATCTTTAAGATATACAGAAGTTGGTCTTATATGCTGAGTAGGATTCTTTTTTAATTCCTCGTAGAACTCATAAAAAGAAATTATTTCATTAAGACTATGGGCCTTATCATTTGCTTGGTTAATCCATTCCATGGAGTGTCCTTCTAGTATTATTATTCCTTGGTCATTTCACGATTTTCCACTGGAAAATCAATTGTGGATGACTATATAATTCCATAAACATAGTGCTCCACTTTTGAGCATGTGGTGCAGTTACTATTATAGCAATTTCTTGGTTTGGGTTAAAGGTGTGGCGTTATTAATTACAAAAGTTTTCTTATATTTCTGATTTTTGCCCTTGGGATTGGTTATTTCTTATGGAACGATTACAAAGACAGACCAATGCACTCTGCTATCGTTCTAGAGTTTAGCGAAAATCTATCAAGAGAATGGAAATATCCAAGTCTCAATGACAAAAATGAATGCATAGAAGAAGGTTTTAAGAGTAGAGATCATTATTCATGTCAGCCCGATTACATGCAATGTTTACTCAAGAATAGACTATTAGATGTAAAGATTAAGGGCCGAATCATTAAGTATAAACTTCTAAGCGATATTCTTTTAAAGAAAAGTTCTGCTATGAGAAGTTATCAATTAGATATTGAAATAGAAAATCAAAAACATAAAGTAACTTTAATAGATAGTTGTCGGGAAATTCCACTTCCTAAGAGAGTCTATCCATTCTTTGTGGCAAAAAGAAAAGTTAAAACAGAGTGGGATAACTTAGATAGAACCATTTTTGTAGATAAGTATCGTGTTCGCAATTGGGAAGTATTGCGTTGGGCGATCGCTTCTAAGAACAATAAATTAATTGAAGATCTAAAGAATAAAAAAATGCTTGATGTGAGTGATAGCTTATCTCCTGCAGAGATGACTAAGCTTTGCTCTTTTTATGGTAAACAACTTATTGATGCTAGAGTCATGGACGCTGCCATGATTTTTCCTGAAGAAATGGATAATCCAAAGTCAAAATTATTAAGAGCACCATATTATCCATGGGAGCGCAGAAATAGTAATACAAAGCTCTATGATATCCAATTTAGAAATGCCGAAATCTTAGAAAAAGATATCGTTGATATATGTAAAAACTCTTACGCTTTTGAATGTCTTCATCTGGCTAAAAGTGACAGTCTTGTAGATAGTGAATCATGGATGGGGATGAAAGAAGTAATGGGTGGAGAGTTTCAATTTGTTAAAAACAATTTAAACCCCTCTGAAAATATCCTATTAAGTTCAGAGTACTTTACGCTTAAGTCCAAAGCTCATCGTACTGGAGTACGAGGTGCTTGGAGTGGTGAGGGAAAGACGAGAAAAGAGTTTGAGTTTTTTGAATTTAATGGTGATTTAAGAAAAGAGGGCGAATTTAATGTTAATTTTAGATGTATGAGGTATCGATGAGATTATTTATAAAACTATCGATATTAAGTCTTTTAACTTCATGCTTGTCTCATAAATCTCCCTCTGCCCTAGAGAGTTTCTTTTTATATCAAGACATTAGAGTTATGCGTCCTGAAAAAATGAATACAAAAATCACAAAACCTTTAAATGCTTGGATATTACTTTTTGAATCCTCCAAGAGGTGCTTCTTTTATAAGACACCTTTTAGAGAGAAATTAGGTCATTTAAAGCTTACTGAAAAAAAAGATAAGTGTAGTTATGATCGAGAAGCTTTGTATGAGAATAAAAAAGTAGAGTATTTACAGTTTAGAGTGGTGTCAGACAATTTAGATGATTTAAAAATTAGAGTTGAAATTAATAATGTTCAAACAACATATCGCCTTTTAAATTCACAGTTTAAAGATGAGGATAAACTATCTTTCTTACCAAAAAGTTATTTACGAGATGTCTTTGTCGATAGATTTGAAAATGAGAAAGAGAAATTGGGCGCTGATGAAATTTGTCATGGTGTAAATAGTAACTGTCAGGATGTTATTGGTTATCGGTGTGAAAAGTGTCCCAGTGCATTTTATGAAGTTGTTGATTTTAATTGTCCACAAGGTGGATCTAAGTACTGTGGTGTTGATGAATGTGGTAAGAAAAATAAGCCAGCATGTCCAAGAGGTTATGAAATACTGGGGACTAAACTAAAGTCTCTGTGTTTTGACGGAAGTCCTGCTGGGTTCTGCGGCCCAGGACTTCAGACATTTTGTAATGAAGATAATATTCTTATCTGTCTTTAATTAATTTTAGTATGACTTAATTTTTGATAATTTATCGTAGCTGTTACTTAGTGCTTCGAAGATTTCATCGTAGTAAGCTGGGTCTGAGCACATTCCAAGTGAAATTCTAACAACACCACGGCCAACATCATCAGTCACATTCATTGCTTTTAAAACTTTTGATGTAACAGGCTCGTTATCAGAGCAAGCTGATGAAGTTGTTACGTAAATTCCCTTAGACTCAAGTTCTATTTGAACTGCTTGTCCATGAATGCCTGGGTAAGAGATATATGTTGTCGAAGATAGTCTTGGTGAGTTTTCACCAATGATAACAACATCTGGAAACTTCTCTTTGATGCGAGATTCAAACTCAACTCTTTTTGTATTTAAGACTTCTAGTTTATCAAGATGAGTTTCAAAGTAGTGTAGGGCAACGGCAAGAGTTTCATAAGCTAAATAATTCTGCGTTCCTCCTCTTTTACCATTTTCTTGACCACCACCAATAACGAGTTCTTTGACTGTTGTTGGGTCCTTAGCAATAAGTAGCCCACAACCAGTCATTGCACCAATTTTATGCCCAGACATAACTGCGTAATCAATACCACTTTTTTTAAAATCAAAAAGTGTTTTACCGATATACTGAGTCGTATCACATAAATAAGGTACGTCATTCGTATTACAAATTTCAGCAATTTCTCTATAAGGTTGGATAATTCCAGTTTCATTATTTGCGGCCATCACTGCGACCATGGCCGTATTATTATCAATATGATCTTTTAAGTCTTCGAGATCAACGACTCCATTATCATTAGTTTTTAAAACGACCATCTCATGACCAAAGTCTTTCATATAAAATTTTGCACAGTTTACAACTGCAGAATGCTCAATGCCTGAAATAATAATCTTTTTCTTTGGATTCTTATGCATGATAGAGAAGAACGCCTGTGTGATTCCCTCTGTTGCACCAGAATTAAAAAGGACTTGTTTAAAGTCTGCTCCTAAAACTTTTGCACAAACACTTCTTGAATTTTCCATGGCCATAAGGACTTTTGTACCAAGGTGATGAATGGCATTTGGGTTTGCAAAAGGTCCTTCTTGTATTCTTTTTATAACGTGTTCTCTAACATCTGGGCAAAGTGGTGCACTTCCATTGTAATCTGCATAGATCATCTTAAGTCCTTTTAATCATCAATCCGCAAACTTCTAGTCTACGTTTTACTAACTGAGCTCCAGCATTTTATTTAATGCTTTCATGGAGAACTCTTTCGTTTGTTCATCAATTTTAATGACGTTAATAGGGTTATTTTCCTTTATTGCACGGAAGCTGGCAAGGAGCCATCTTGGACGGACTCGATACATAGTCGTGCAAAGACATTGGTACGGTGAGAGTGAGAATATTTCTTTATCAGGATATTCCTGAGCGAGTCGATTGACAAGGTTGATCTCNGTNCCGATGGCAAATTTTGATCCCGCCGGCGCATCTTTAACCTTATTAATNATATATGCNGTAGAGCCNTTGTCNTGAGCTTCTCTGNCAGTTTCAAAATTACATTCTGGATGAACAATAACTTCAACATCTGGTCTCTTTTCTTTGATTTCTCTAACTTGATTNGCACTAAAACCTTGATGTACAGAGCAGTAACCATACCAAAGAATAACCTTTGCCTTATCAATTTGTTCTGGAGTTAATCCACCATTTAACATATTAGGGTTGTAAATAACCATGTCTTCTAGCGGTATCCCCATTTCAAAACATGTATTTCTTCCTAAGTGTTGATCAGGAAAGAAAAGAAGTTTCTGCCCTTGGCTAAATGCCCATTCAATAATTTTTTTCGCATTGGAGGAAGTACAGATACTTCCATCATTTTCACCAACAAATGACTTAAGGGTAGCCGCACAATTAATATAAGTAATAGGAACAATCTTGTCTTCAGTTGAGGACTTCATAAAGTTCCATGCCTTATCAATTTCTTCACGGTTTGCCATGTCGGCCATTGAACAACCAGCATTCATATCGGGAAGAATAACTGTTTGATGTGGTTTTGAAAGTATGTCTGCAGTTTCTGCCATGAAGTGAACGCCACAAAAAATGATATAGGGCTTATCAAGATTCACGGCATCTACTGCAAGCTTTAAAGAGTCACCTCGATAATCTGCAAATTCGATGACATCATCTTGTTGATAATGATGGCCTAGAACAACGACTTGATCCTTTAGTTCTTCTTTGATCGCTCTAAGTTCTTTAAGAACCTCTTCGTCACTGAGCTCGGCCTCTGTGATAATTGGTTCGTGATCATCTTTTGTATTTGCGTAAAGATCTAGCATAATAAAAACCTCTGTTGTCACATATATAACGATATAAAATGGTTTTTACTAGTTTATGATGATAGATTTCTTATACATTATTGAATTATGAATATTTGCCATGCAGCAATTGCAACAATGCCTTAGATGCTATTAATTTCTTAACTTTTTCTTGTAATTTTGTAAGAGCTACTAACTTGTCGAGTAGCTCTTTTGATAGGGGAGTGACTTGGGTAAAATTATCTTAGTATAGGGAAGCCATTTTCGTCCCATGCTAGTATTCCGCCCTCTATATTCGATAGGTTAGAGTACCCTTCTTGCATAAGAATTTGACAGGCTTGGAGACTTCTTTTTCCGCTTCTGCAGTGAATAAGAATCTTTGCGTCTTTGTCTTTTAAAATTTCAGAATATTGATTTTGAAAGTCACTAAGTGGAATTAGTTTAGCTTGTTCAATTCTCGCCTCATCCCATTCACCTTGTTCGCGACAATCAATGAGGGTTATATCAGCATTATTATCTAATAGTTCCTTCAGTTCAGAAACAGTAACATTATGAATCATAATTTCTCCTTTAAGCAATTTAATATTAACTTTATAGCAAAAAAAAATCATCATAAAAATACTTCGAGAAGTGTAGTGATTTAGTCTAGATACGAAGACCTTAGACTTGAGTAGTGTCAGTGTATGAAATATAATCTGCAAAAATTCAAACAAGGAAAGAACCATGGAAAAGAAGACAATGAAAGTTAAAGCGGCAGTTGCTTGGGCAGCAAATGAGCCATTAAAAATTGAAGAAGTTGATCTTGAAATGCCTAAAAAAGGTGAAGTCCTCGTAAAGATTCATGCAACAGGTGTTTGTCATACAGACGCATATACATTATCAGGGCAAGATCCTGAAGGACTATTCCCAGTGATTTTAGGACATGAAGGTGGTGGAGTTGTTGAGGCCGTAGGTGAAGGTGTGACAACTTTAAAAAAAGGTGATCATGTTATTCCTTTATACACTGCTGAGTGTGGTGAGTGTAAGTTTTGTAAGTCAGGAAAAACAAATCTTTGTTCAAGTGTTAGAGAAACACAAGGTCGTGGCTTAATGCCAGATGGCACGAGTCGTTTTTCAAAAGATGGAAAGATGATTCATCACTATATGGGGACTTCAACATTTTCTGAATATACAGTACTACCTGAGGTTTCTCTTGCAAAAATTAGTTCAGAGGCTCCTCTTGATAAAGTTTGTCTTCTCGGTTGCGGAGTGACGACAGGTATTGGAGCTGTTTTTAATACTGCTAAAGTAGAAGAGGGTGCAACCATCGCAGTCTTTGGTTTAGGTGGAATTGGTCTTTCAGTTATTCAAGGTGCAAAGATGGCAAAAGCCGGACGAATTATCGCTATTGATATTAATGATGATAAATTTGAAATGGCAAAGAAGTTTGGAGCGACTGATTTTGTTAATCCAAAAAAGTACGACAAACCGATTCAAGAAGTCATTGTAGAGATGACTGAAGGTGGAGTTGATTATTCATTTGAGTGTGTCGGAAATGTTGAGCTTATGCGATCAGCTCTTGAGTGTTGTCATAAAGGTTGGGGAGAGTCGATCATTATTGGTGTTGCTGGAGCAGGTCAGGAGATTAGCACAAGACCTTTTCAACTCGTGACTGGAAGAGTGTGGCGTGGAAGTGCGTTTGGAGGAGTGAAAGGAAGAACTGAGCTTCCGGGATATGTTGATCGTTACATGAGTGGTGATATCAATCTTGATGATCTTGTTACATTTAAGCTTCCTCTTGAAAAAATTAATGAGGCCTTTGATCTTATGCATGAAGGTAAGAGTATTAGAACAGTCATTGATTTTTCGATGGAGTCATAGATGTCAGGAAATTACGAAATTTTAAAAAGCCACGTAACTTTTGGTGGGAAAACTGTTTTTTGTGAACACCAAAGTAGTTCAACAAAAACAAAGATGAAGTTTTCTGCTTTTCTACCAAAAGAAATTGCAGAGATTGAACATGCGATTGTTTGGCTCTCTGGCTTAACTTGTAATGAAGAAAACTTTATTACTAAAGCTGGTGCTCAAAGATATTTAAAAGATACAAATACGATGATTATTTGCCCAGACACTTCACCTCGAGGCTTAGGAATTGAGGGGGAAGATGATAGTTACGACTTTGGTAGTGGTGCTGGCTTCTATGTTAATGCAACAGAAGGTGATTATAGAACTAATTATCAGATGTATGATTATATTTCTAAAGATCTTGTATCACTTTTAAAGAATGACTTTGGTGTAAAAAAGATCTCTATCATGGGGCACTCGATGGGTGGACATGGAGCTCTTGTTTTAGGCCTAAGAGAAGAAGGTACTTTTGAATCTATCTCTGCCTTTTCACCGATTGTTAACCCTGTCTCTTGTCCATGGGGGCAAAAGGCATTTAAGGGTTACCTTGGAGACGATAAAGATAAGTGGAAAGAGTATGATGCATGCGAATTAATTGGGAAAGGATTAAAAACTAAGCATGAGATTCTTGTTGATCAAGGTTTAGGGGATGAGTTTTTAGAAAAAGAACTGCTCACTAATAATTTAAAGAATGTCTGTGAATCAGAGGGCCAATCTCTAAGACTATTTTTTAGAGAAGGTTATGATCATAGTTATTATTTTATTAGTTCATTTATTGGAGACCATATAAAATTTCATTTAGAAAAATTAGGAAGTGACTCTTAGCGAGTCACTTTTTTTATTTAATTAATTGGAATTCTCACATAAATCAGTCATGATTAATGACATGTTTAAAATACTAAAAATTTATACTTTCATCATTTGGCAAGTAGTCGCGATTGCTACAGAAGACGACTTTAATGTAGAAAAGGTTAAGAATACATATCTCGAATTAAAAGATAAGAGATTTTTACTTCTACCTCATAAGGGCAACTTCTTATTGCCCATATCCTATAATCACAAAGCAAGAGAGAATTCTTCACGATCAGTTCTTTTAAACGAATTTCCTGAAAGAGGGCGCTATAATAAGGAGCTTGAAACGGAATTCCAGATATCATTTTCTATTAATATCTTCTCAGACATCCTAGGAAGTGATTATGATTTTTATCTGGGATATACTCATCACTCTTGGTGGCAGGTTTACAATAAAAATTGGTCAAGGCCTTTTAGAGAAACAAATTACAATCCAGAATTTTTCTTTAGAAAGGTTTATTCTGTTAAGGGTGATTCCAATAGCATTCAGCTTGTCTTAAATGATATGGGTTATCAGCATCAATCTAATGGTCAAATCCAAGAGCTCTCTAGAAGTTGGGATAGAATATATATAAGACAGATTTATTCTTGGAAAAGACTACTTTTTACGCTTAATCTTTGGCACCGAATGTCTGATGATATTGATGATAACCCTGATATTCAAAGATATCTTGGTTATGGAGAGTTAAGTATTGATTATAGATTTAAAAAAGCAATGGCCGGAATCAGAATCATTCCAGGTGATCGATACGCTGGAGCAGAACTTTCTTATAGCTATCCTTTACAAGATAATATTAGATTTTTTACAAAAGCTTTTTATGGATATGGTAATTCTTTAATAGATTATAATAATAAAAATAGGCGACTCGGAATTGGTTTTATTTTAACTGATCCACGTACGCTTGATTATTCAAAATAATTCTTCATTTTTTGCCCCTACAAAGTTTGACGATGTGTGTTTGATTCTCTAACATTTTTATATAGTGATAATTTTGATCAAGGTTGATCAAAAAGGAGAATCCATGGAAGTGATTACAGTCGCCAATAATAAAGGCGGTGTAGGGAAAACGATGCAGTGCTATCAACTGGCCTGCCATCTTGCAAGTAAAGGTAACAAAGTACTCGTTATCGACCTTGATTCACAGGCGAACTTAAGTTCAACTTTTAATCTACAAATTCAAAGAACTCTTATTCCAGAGTGGCTTATCGGTGACGTTACAATTGAAGACGTTATTGTGCCTTCAGAGGGTAAGGGGAAATTACATAAGAATATTACTGTCATTCCTTCAAGCAGACATATGGCATCTCTTTCTAAACTTCTTATTCTTTCTGAAGGTGAAATCAGAAAAGAAGCTGGAAGAAAAGAGAGACTTATGAGACTTAGACTCGAGCAAGCTCAGGGTATGTTTGATTATGTCATTATCGACACTCCTCCAATGCTTGGCGATGAGCTTATTATGTCACTTGTAGCTTCAAATAAAATTTTAATTCCAACTCAAGCACAGGACTACTCAATTGATGGTCTTGAAGAGTTGATGGATACATTTGAAATTATCAAAGAAACTGAAAACCCAGGTCTTGAATTTGCAATTATTCCTTCAATGGTTAACGGTAGAAGAAAAATTGAAAGACAGAGGCTTGAGGAGCTTTCGACAATGTTTAAGGTGACTCCACCTATTAGAAACCTTGTTCAGATGCAAGAGTCTATTTCTACGAAAAGACCAATCTGTGCGATGGGGAAAAAGTCGAGAGGACGTCAGGATTATAATCAACTTTGGGAGTCTTTAGGTCTTTGAGACTTATGAGACACACGGACTGGGCACACGGATGTGCCTGTCTTTTATATTATTCAGCAGGCGCTCGAGGATGAGTCATGCTTGTTTCAAGGAAGAATAAGGATAAAAAATGGCAAAAGATTTTGCTCCAAGGGTATCAAAAAGAAAAAGAAAGACAATTGATCTCACAGAAAGCTTAGATACTTCAAAATTTAAATTAAGAGATGAAAGATTATTAGAAGGTGCAAAGTTAGATGAAATGTACCTTGCTGATATTAACGTTAAAGAGCAGGTGAGAACAAAGTTTAATGATGCCTCTTTAAAAGAACTTTCTGAAAATATTAAAGCTAATGGGCTTATTCAGCCATTAGTTGTTCACCGTGATAAGCGTGGAGTAAACACTCTTATTTGTGGTGAAAGAAGATACAGAGCAATGACACTTATTAAAATGCAAAAGTGTCCTGTATTTATTATCGAAAATAAGTCTGAACAAGAACTTATGGCGATTCAATTCTCTGAAAACTCTTCAAGAGAAGCGCTTCACTATATTGATAAGGCCGATGGGATTTTAAATTACCAAAAGGCTACAAAGGCAAGTGAGAGAAAGATTCAAGCAGCACTTGGAATTTCAAAGTCAGAGGTACATAGAAGTCTGATGATTGCAAAGATGCCAAAGAGACTTAAAGAAGCTGCAAAGAAATATGATCTAGAAAAGTATGTTCTTTTAGAGCTTGATGCTCTAGATAAAGGTGCTCTTAAGACAAAGCTGACTAAACTAGTGACAACTGGCCAGATAACTAAGAGAGCTCAATTAAAGAAAGCGATCAAGGAAGGTGGTGTTGTCGCCGCTGGTAAGAAGACGGTGAGAAAAGCTCCTGTTGGCAGAGGTGTTTCAGCGAATGCCCTACTTAAGGCATTGAATTCACATAGTAAAGGTAAGAAGCTCGATAAGAAGACTCGTCAGGCCATTGATGAATTATTGAAAGAGGCACAGGATATCGTCGATTTATAGACTGACTTTCTTAGTATCTTTTACAAAAACTCATAAATAATTACATTTTACCCTTATAGATTTAGCAGGATTGATTAATCCTGCTTTTTTTATGAAAATAATACTTGGCAGGATGCTTGCAATCTAAAGCATAGAAGAATTTAATTTCTTCGTGATTTAGGGGACATACTATGAGGGATAAGAGTACTAAACATTTTACAGTGCGTATAAACTTTAGACACCTGTGTCTAATTACTGCACTTGTGTCTTGTTTTCCAAGCTTTGCTGATGACGACGTAAAGAACAAGAAAGAAGATCATCTTCTTAAGAAGTTTAATCCTAATTACAGAATTCAAGAACGATCACCTAGTAACTTTATACCTGATACTGAGTTTAGTCCTGCACCAGAGCAAAAAGAAAGTTGGCTTTCTTATGTCTTTGTTCCTGATAGAGCAGGTGTGCTGGATTCGATGCAAAAAGATTTTGATAATTGGAGACAGACTGAAGAGTACGCAGATAATTGGGATATGGATAGTACCGGTCTTTATGAAAAGCAGTTAAACCGAGAATGTCTTAATAACAGAAACTCAATTTCAACAGAAGCATGTGAAAGTGAATTTAAAGTGAGATACTTTAATAGAAGAATTTTAAAGTATGTTGATAAGAGAATTTCAGGAAAGATCAAAAGAGCGAAAAAGGGCTCAACTTTTCATGCTGTAGGTCAAGCTCAAAAAGCTTTAAAGCCAGACACAAATGTTAAGGTTAATGAATATATTGATTTAAAATTTAAAGCACGAGTTCTTAGAGGTCAGCTCATTATGAATGTGAGAAACCCATATCTTCATGCTGATACAACATACCATTTAGGTCGTGGTCTTCAGATGAATTTTGAGAAAAGATTTGATGAGACTGGAACGAAATGCCGTTTTGAATATCGTCCCTTAGATGATCAAATGAACGCAACTGTAGAGCAGCAAGTGTCAAAGAAAATAACGACACAAGTGACGCATAATAATTTTCATCAAAATCTTTGGGATACGCGTTTGTTACTAAGTTTCAACACTCCGTTTAATCCAAATTAATTTACAGAAAATTCTTTCTCCATGATGACAACTTCAAATCTTCGGAAGTAGAATGGGTATATCATTCAGACTAGGAGATTATCGTGAGTTTAATGGAGAGTCCACTTTATCAGGACGCCGTCGCGCAATTAGAGAAATCTGCGGCCATTATGGGCCTAGATCCAAATATCATGGAAAGATTAAAGTATCCAAAGAGAGCATTACAGGTAGCTGTGCCTATCAGACTTGATGATGGTTCAGTTAAAACTTTTCAAGGTTACAGAGTTCAGCACAATATGACTCTTGGGCCAGGTAAAGGTGGGATCCGTTTTCACCCAAAAGTTGACCTTTCTGAAACTGCAGGTCTTGCAATGCTTATGACTTTTAAGTGTGCTCTTGTTGGTCTTCCATTAGGGGGAGCAAAAGGTGGGATTCAAGTTGATCCAACAACACTTTCAAGACAAGAACTTCAAGCGCTAACAAGAAGATATACGACAGAGATTAATATGATGGTTGGACCAACTATTGATGTTCCTGCTCCAGATATTGGAACAGATGGACAAACAATGGCGTGGTTCATGGATACTTATTCTCAACTAAAAGGTTACACTGTTCCAGGTGTTGTTACAGGTAAACCAATTACAGTTGGTGGTTCTTTAGGTAGAGCAGAAGCAACAGGTAAAGGTGTTGCATTTTGTATTAATTTCGCTGCGAAGAAAATGGGAATGAAGATTGGAAAAGATACATCGGTTGCTATTCATGGTTTTGGTAAAGTTGCGATTCCAGCAGCTCAAGACCTTAGAGATCAAGGAGCAAAAATAGTAGCGATCTCAGATGTATCTGGTGCTGTTTATAATAAAGACGGGATTGATATTGCTAAGGCAATGGAGTGGACTCGTTCTGGAAAGTATTTAAAAGATATGGAAGATGTTGAAAAGATTTCTAATAATGATCTTCTAACTTTAGATGTTGATATTCTTATTCCTGCAGCGATTGATGGGGTTATCACTAAAGATAATGCCCCTGATGTTAAGGCGAAACTTATCGCTGAAGGTGCAAACGGACCTTTAACAAAAGAGGCCATTGAAATTATTGCAGAGAAAGGAACTTTTATAATTCCAGATATTCTTTGTAATGCGGGTGGTGTTATTGTTTCTTACTTTGAATGGGTTCAAGGTCTTCAAAACTTCTTTTGGGATCTAGGACAAATCAATTCAAAGCTTCATGATATTCTTAGAGATGCTTTTGAAAATGTATACGAAGCCTCTAAGCAGTATAATGTAGATATGAAAAAAGCCGCTTTCATCGCAGCCTTTAGACGTCTAGAAAGAGCAATGAGATATAGAGGACTTTTTCCTGGTTAATCTTATTAAAAAGAATCATCAGATAAGAATTAATATAGGTGCACTAGCTATTTGTAGTTTTGTGCACCTTTTTTCTTTTGCAAATATAGAGTCTTTTAAAACCACAGGACTTTCAAAAGAGTCTTTCTCATTTTCAGACGTTTGTTCTCACTTCAAAGTAAAAGACCCTCTTCTTATATCGAGGGCATCTAAAAGAAAGATTGATTGCATGGGGCGATCGTTCTTTATTTCTAATTTCTGCGCACACAAATTTAAATCATCTAAAAATTACTCATATGCTGAATTTGATGCCGTAGAGAAAAAAGTTAATTGTATGTTTGCAACATCAGTTATTCTTGAACTTTCTTGTAGCGGAAAGTTTAAAAAATTCTGTGATCTACCAAATAAAGCATGTCTTGATATAAAAAAAATCTATGCGAGTAATCTCACTCTTGTACGTAGCTATACTCTTGAAAAAATGCCGCCAATTTTAAAATGCCTTTATAAATAGCTCTCAAAAAATATACTTGAAAGATATAGTTTACATGATTCCAGGAGTTTACACGTCATAGCGACGACTTTTTATGGCGCAATCCTACAAATGAAGTTTTAAGTACTTATGAGTAATACATCCATAATTACAGGTGGTTATTCTTTGCCTGTATAAATTTATTTAGGACGGTGTTAAAGTTTTATAGATAAAAATATCTATATATTTGCATCTTTAATAAAAAGAGTTGGTCGTTGTATGAGAAAGTTTTGGCAAGTCGTAAGAGGCGTCTTATTCCATAAAAATAATAATACAGGTGGCGCTTTAGCGATGGTGATGTTTGTCGCCTCTATTGTTGCAGCTGGTGGTCTTGTTCTTACAAATTCCGGTCAAATAATTTCAATCACTGGTAAATCAAATAATGAAAGAACTCTTATAGATAACGTTGTTCAAGATATTGAGATCGCTCTTGCTGATAGAAACGCATGTACAATAGCAAGAGATGGATCGGGAGCTATTCCTGGAAATTATACTTTCATTGGAAACTACCAAAGAGGTCAGAGAATTGATCAGACTGCTAATAATGATGGAACTATTTCACAAATAACTGTTGACTGGGATCCGGTTCCTCCAGCGCTTCCATTAAATGCAGCACTTGGTGCTAATGTCAGAACTTTAACTCTAACTTTTACTGTTACTAATAACACTCGAGGTGTGAGGACAGTAAGAAGAGAAGTTTATATTCAAGAATTTCAAACAAACGTAGATGCTGCAGGACCTGCTGAACAATTTTGTATGTCTTTTCAGCCTAATGCTACAGAGAATGTTGTTTCAAACTTTTGTACTCAAATTGGGGGTATTGCAGGTGCAGATGGGAGCTGTAATTTAGACGCTCCGGGAAACCCTGTCTTGCAAGATGTAAATATCGACTTCACAGAACGACTAAGAGAGTTTGCATGTAATCTTATTGGCGGAGTTTATGATACTAATACAGATAATTGTGATCAGTTAAATGTTGCAGGCCCTATTCATTCGGATAACTTTTTTAATCGAGATAATCCTCCGGGAAGTCCAGATCAGATTGTCTTAGATGATTCAGGAACAATAAGATCAAACTTTTTAGATTTTGATTGTCCTGCTGGATCTGTCGCAACTGGTTTTGCGGCTGATGGAACTTTGCAATGTGATCCAATTGATTGTAATGCTGCCTTTACTAATGGTTCAGAGCCTGTTTATTCAGATTATGTCCTTGGTGGTTCTGGGGGCACTCTTCGTTGTGAATGTATGAGAAATTTTAAATTCGGTGATAATAGACATAACGTTACTTTAACACCTCCTGTAGATAGTAATCGTTATAACACTGGATCTGAAAGTCCTGCTGCTGATGTGCATTCTATGATTTCTCCATTTAAAAAGCCTACTGATTATAATGGAACGGCAGTTTCAAATAATGATAAGACTGTTGGTTGCTTTGATGAAGATCCATATGCTTGTCGAGATTACGAATGGAATGATGGTTGTGCCCTTGGAACAACTTGTACAATTCTTAGGGGGCGTTTTCCAGGTTGTGGTGTAACAACTACTTCTGAAGAAAAAGTTATTGTTAATTCTTGTAATGATATCTGTGCCGTTGGCCCAAATTGTGACAATAATCTTAATGAGCCTAGGACTGATGGTTGCGTGGTAGAAAACGATCCAGAGCCGCCAACAATTTCTTGTACAGGTCAAACTGTCGCAGGAACATGTGCCGTGCCAGATGCAGGAGCCGATTCAGCAGATGTTCCAGGAACATGTGCTGGAGGGCAAGTCGGAACTTGTACAGTTAGTTGTGATGAAACAGGTACATGGGGAACTCCAAATGTTTCTGGATGTAGTGCTCTTGTATCTGAATGTAATGGCTTACCAGATACGACAGAGTACGATAATGGGCCGGCTTGTACAACAGAGACACCTGGACCAATTACAAACTTCTACTCTTGTGAAGTAAGAGGAACTAAGTATTGTAGACTAGGTAGAACATGTGATCGCTCAACTCTATCAATTCCTAATTCAACTCTATCTTCAACTTCAGGTAAGGACGATGCAGACCAGCCATACGGTGGGACAATTGTTTGTGATGATGCTGGTGCTCCACCAACTGTTACCTGTGACGGATCAAATGGTAATTATAATATTGTAGGTTCATGTGGAAGTGTTGCTACTTGTAACCCAAGTACTGTGACATGGGGATCAGGAAGTTGTACGGCCGATATTACAAATATCTACTCTGAAGGAGCATTGGTTACGGTTACAGATAATATCTCCAGTATGCAAGGAACGGCGGATTTTACATGTAATTCAGCAGGAAGCTGGGATGTTGTTTCTGAAACCTGTACTTCTAGTGGTGGTCCATGTCCTAATAGTGGTTTAACTGTTGCCAATGCAACCGTAAATCCATCTTCTGGTGTCACTGCAAATGGTAGTAACTTCTCGGGAACAATCTCATGTAATAGTGGTTATGCAGGTGGTGCAACTGCTAGTTGTGATAATAGTTCGTGGAATATTTCTGGGGGATGTGTCGCATCAGGGCTTAACTCATGCCAGATTAGAGCATATGTAGGAGGCATGCAGGTTTTAACGGGTGAATTTAACCAGGTTCTATTTCCAGGTGAATCTGAAACTGTTACGAATGCTCAACATTCAACATATAATACAGATTGTATAGGTAATGGTACTGCCGTTTGTAACATCACTTCTATTAGTGGAGGTCGAACTTATTCTTGTTCTCTACCAAGTGTTTCTTGTGCAAACTCATCAGCTCCAAGTGTGACAAATGGTTCATTTCCTGGAACTGGTACAACATCACACTTAGGAACACTCAATGGTTCATGTAATAGTGGTTACACGGGAAGTCCTAAGACAGTTTGTGATAATGGTTCTTTTAACTCACCAACAGGTTCATGTAGTCCTGTATCAACAGCGTGTCCTTCTGGAACAATTACCGCTGCTTGGGTTGAATCACAATTTCCATGGCCTTATTTTGTCGACAGTCATTCTCCTGGAACATTTCCTTCTTCAACAGAGGGAACAAGTTTTGTTATTAATGTAAATTATATTAATGACCCAGATGATTATTCACCATGTGCTATGGACAATAGTTGTCCACCGGCAACGTCCGGTACAGACTCGGGAACTTTTGAGTGTCAAAGTGGGTCATGGGTAAAAACAGATTAAATGTATTAACTTAAAGAAGAATATTATGAATAAAAATAAATTTAGCATATCACATTTTTTTAAGAACAACCTGGGGGTTACCCTTGTTGAAATAATGGTTGCTACTGGACTCCTGGGAATTGTAGGTCTCGGTGTGGCCAATCTTTCTAAAGTTGGTGGACAACAAAATAAGGCCTTTCGTCAAAATAATGTTGTGGAAACAGCAATTGGAAGAATTAACAGAGTTCTTTCTAGAGCAGATACTTGTAGTGCTCTAGGGGCAGACATCACTCTTGCTGAAGTTCAAGGGCTCGCAGCGCCTGTTCTTGAGGCCGGAGTGACAATTGTAAATGTGCAAATGATCAGAGTACCAGCTAATCCTGTAGCCGATCTTGCTTTAGGAGAAGGGGAAAGTGGTACTGTTCAAATTCAACTCTTAGTTACTTTTAATAAAGCAAATGGAAATAATAATAGAACAGTAAATAGAATTGCTTATGCTAGACATATCTATGAAAATCCAAATGGTCCAGGAGTAACACAATATACAAGATGTGCAAACTATGAAGCAGATAGTTCTCGTGCAGCTTTTGAGGCAAATTGTCGAACGATAGGTGGAACCGTAAGAGTTACTCAACCAGGAGTTCTAGTGGATCCTTGGGTTCAACAACCTGCCCCTCCAGCTCCTGCAATTGCTCCTACAAGTGCAAACCCAAAAAATTATTGGTGTGACTTTTCAACAATTGATGACACAAAATATTTCACTGACAAAGTAAGAAAAGAAATTTGTGAGGTTCTTTTTGGAAATGTGAATTCATATGATGCGGCAGTTGGAGTGAAAAGATGTCGCGATATGCTTGTCGATGGAACGATGACTGGTGCAAACCTAGACCCAACAAGAATTGGTCTTAGTAACGGTGCCGGTGGTTATAATTTTAGAACAACTTTTGATCAAAATGCCTGCGCAGATCTCACAGATCCTAATGCTTTTATCACAGGTGTGAATGTTGACGGTACAGTTGACTGTGCAACGATTGACTGGTGTGTTCAGGGAACTTCTGGCTGTGGTGCTTGGGCAATGTCTGGAAGTAGTATTAATCACTGTACCACTAATTGTGGTTGTGCCAATGAGACTCAAGCAGATGCGACTGAAAATGATTTTGGCGATCATGATGGTGATGGTGGAGTAAATACATGTCGTCCTGAGTTTTGTGATGGTGCTAGTTGTGGACCAACATTGCCTCCAGGGTGTGCTGCTTCAAGAACAGAGAGACTTGGTGAAGGTCAGTATGATGAGAGCGGCTCTGACTTTTTAACTTATAAGTGTTACGGCCTAGACTGTGACTTTAAAGATTACTTTGCTTTTACTTTAGGTGATCCTGCTACAGATAATACGTATGATAATGTTTTATCGGTTGGCCTATTTGAAACGCCAGATTTAACTGCTGCTAACCAAGTAACATCTTGTGGAACACCAGTTCTAACTGCATCAAGAACCGCAGGTGTTTGTGCTATTTTTGAGCCCTATGTTTTTACTCAAGTCGCTAATTTTGCAGCAGGAAACGATACTGTTCCAGATAGTAATGGTCTAAGTTTTGCTAATTTAAATGATACCGGTAGCAGTGATCCATTTATAAGTGACGGTGGAATTAGAATTTATGGAACAGCAGCTGACTTATGTAATGGTGGTGCTGGACGATGTAGGAGTGGTGGACCTGGACCTTCTGGACAGGGAACTTCTGCTTCTGCAGGTAATTGTTGTTCACTAGAATTTGATACACAACCAGGTTCGGGTGATCAATGTGGTAATCCTATGCAAGATGATTGTGGAAATGTGGACCTACCAGGTGATCCAACAGTTTCAAGGTGGAGTACTCAATGTGTCGGAAATGATCCAGCTGGAAATCCTCAATTCTGTGAATTTAACGGCGTTGATGTATCAAACTCAAATGATTGGTCGACAGTAAATCCATCAAGTAGTTCAACATGTTGTAATCAAGAATATAATTGTGGCGATAATAATATCCCTGCTCTTAGTTCTTGTCGTTCTGCGGGCTCGACATTTACTTATTGCGCTCCAGGAACTGGAACATGTTCAAGAGATCATCAAGATGGGCAATGTTGTTTGCCTTCATATTCATGTGCAGAAAGTCCTGCAGCAGAATGTCTAAATTATGGCTCG
>NZAF01000057.1 GCA_002686115.1 Halobacteriovorax sp.
TTTGTTGCTGCCAACCAAAATGACCAAGGCGCATTTAGAAGAATTGATCTCTATTTTCACCCTTTTGTAGATCCTACAAGTAGAACAACTAGAGGTGACTTACGCAAGACCTTTTCAGTAGGTGAATCAGGTAGCTACAAAGACAAAGAAAGCTTTAGTATTGATTCAAACTTAACGGTTGATGTAGATCTCGATATCCCAGGAACAAGACGTTTAGACCTTAATGCTTATTATGACGGAGGAGCTGTTGGAGTTTCAGATGCAGACTCTATAAAAAATTTCACAAATACACTTCATCCTGTTTTAAGATCGCAAACTTGTGTTAATTGTCACGGCGACAATACAGATAATAATGCAAACCTTCCTAAGTTTGCGCAGAGAACCGCAGAAGCTGCATGGCAAGTTCTAAAAAATAGAAACCTTATAAACTTTAATGCTCCTAATAACTCTTTTAGAAGAGCTGTTAACGGAAATGCTGCAACTATTGTTCACAATACAAATAATGCTGCACAAGTAGCGAGCACTATTGCAAATGCTATTTCAAATTGGAAGTCAGCTAATGATGCTGACCTTATTAAAAACGCGACAAAGAGATATCGAAAGTTTACGCTTGCTGAAAGGACTCCAGGCCTTGCTTCATACAGAGTCAAATTCACTGAAGCTGGTGATTACAATATTTGGGTTCGTGCAAAAAGTGACACTGGTGCAAACGTCGTTGCGTTAAGAGTAATAGATGATAATGGGAGAACTGTTAGTATCTACAATAAAAAGAAAAGCCCAACGAAAAGAAATGATTCTTGTATAAATTATGACATTGGTGCTAGTGCACAGTGGAAATGGTTTACTCCAGGTAGATCTGGCAATAACGGTGAACTTTCTGTACTAGACTCACTAGGAAATCGAAAACTCAAAAAAGGTTCTGAAGATGAGTTCAGAGAAATCCCTGACGTTAGAGTTTACTGGAGAATACCGACTCCAGGATTCTATACAATACAATTCATTGAAAGAACTGATGACTTTAAATTAGACCTCATAGCAGTGGACAAGGTAGATGACTTTGATGAAGATATATTAGACTTTCAACCAGACCTTAGAGACTTTGATGAAGCTAATATATCTAACTATGAGAGAAATGTTCTTAAGTATGATGTTTCAAGCTTAGCGGGGACATCTGAAGGCACATCATTCTTTGAAATAGAAGTTAAAGAAAAATTTGACGGGCAAAACTATATTTTCAAAAACCCACGTTTTGTTTCAAGGAATCAGAATCTAAAGATCTCTAATATAAAAGCCCTTATCAACAATGAATTTTCATTCTCTGACACGACATATACCAAATTAGACTATGTAGTAGGAAATGACAGAGTTTTAACTTTCGCCCCTCTGGTATCTCTAACTTACAATGGTAAATATGATGATACCTTTGCATTTAGCTTTGATGTTCTCAAGAAGACATCTGAGCCACTATCATTCATTGATCCAAGAGGAAGTGTATCTGCGGCCATAGAAGGTAGAAAATGTAAAAACCTTGAGCTTTTTGTAAAAACTGTTAAGCCAATATTAAGACAGGCAAGACTTTATAGAAAAGATGAATACACTGAATACGTAAACGACTTTCCTGGAGATAGAAGAAACGATACGGGAGCTCCGACTGGATATCACTGTATTAGTTGTCATACTCAGAATCACCCATACTTTAAAATGACAACTTTTGATAATGACCAACTACTATGTGAGCAGGCACTATCAAGAGTTGATTTTAATAATTATTTTCAGTCACTCATTATCAGAGGTATCAATGGTACTTACAACCATCCTAAACTGCACTTCATTGAAGAACTTGTATTCAAAAAAGAGACTTCATCGAGTGACCTTGATAGTTTAGAACTCACACCTACTAACAATGACGACTTTAGTGAATATAGAACATTTGTTGCTGAACAACACGCCCTCAATGAAGAATTTCATTTAAGTAGAGAAAGAATTGGTGATAGTGATAACTATGTCTCTGGTGGATATGTAGCTCGATGGACCAAAAATCATTTCGATACATATACTAAAGCAGATGTTGGTATAACAAAAAATAACTATAATGATCTCACTGAAAGAGAAAAAGATATGGCAAGATTCATTGGAGAGCTTAAAAGAACAAGCTACTTGAAAATACCAAATCTTGAAAACCAAGACTACTACGACCCATTTGTTCACGATAGATTATCTGGTGAGATTTTATCAGAGAATGATGATGTCGATAACGGTGTCTTTAATGATAGAACTTTTAATAAGTATCGATTTACTGGTGCTGGCTGGAAAGTTGATAATGTGGCAAGTGACTTTAACTGGGCCCAATACTTTGATCCTGTTAATGACAGATTTACAATTTCACTTAGACTTCAAAAGGATGGAAATAATAATTTAGTCAGAACGAATGGTAATAAAACGTTTAATCTACCAAACGGAATGTCATCAATGACTGATGTCGAAGATGAGTTTGAAAGAATTAAGCAAAAATATCGTATGACTGTTATAAGATGGATCCGCTCTGAACACGAAAGAAGTAAGGCTGCTGCAAACTAGTTCTTTCTATAGAAGCAGCCAATTGATTCTTTATTACGCATGGATGCGTTTAATACGACTTGTGAAACTTCAACTGCATTTCTAAGTCCAATAAGACCATCTGTTAGTTTACAACGTTTATAGAATCTTTCAATTTCATCATGTAGCTCTCTAAACATTGCACGACCTCTTTTAAGACGATTTGAAGATCTATTGAGTCCAACATAATTCCACATTGATTGCTTTAACGTTAACCAGTCTTGAGAGATAAGCGCACGATCTGCACTCTCTGTTCCTGCTCTCCAGTCTTGAATCATTGAACTATCATAATAATCTCGTTCAAGATTCTTCAATATGTCTTCACCAGCTATATAACCCCATGTAAGACCTTCTAACAAAGAAGTAGAAGCGAGGCGATTCGCTCCATGTAGACCTGAGCAAGCGACCTCCCCTACGGCATATAAGTAGCGAAGATTTGTTCGTCCTTTCAAGTCGATCTTTACTCCACCACACGTATAATGTGCGGCAGGAACCACAGGGATTGCTCTTTTTGTCATATCTAAGCCCTTGTCCAAGCAGTGCGCATAGATAGTGGGGAATCTTGATTTTATCCACTCTGCATCTTTAAAGGATATATCTAAATAGACACATTCATTCTGTGTTTCAATAGTCTCTTGTGCAATTGCTCTGGCAACAACATCTCGAGGAGCAAGTTCGAGATCATCATGGTACTTTTCCATGAATCTCTCTCCTTTAGAATTTAATAGGACTCCCCCTTCACCTCTTAAGGCTTCAGAAATCAAAAACCTTCTATGACTTGAATTATCGTAAAAAGTTGTTGGATGAAATTGAATAAATTCCATATCAATTAAAGCTGCACCGGCCCTAGATGCCATCGCATGCCCATCACCCCTGGCTCCCTCAGAATTAGAGTTATGTAGATATAATGATCCGATTCCACCAGTGGCCAATACTGTTGTTTTTGCTATTGCCTTTAAGACATCGCCCGTTTTCCTATCAAAAAGATAAGCTCCAACAACCTTATTCTCTTCATATCTTTGAGTAATCTTGACACCATGATGTTTAGGAGTAATGAGGTCGATCGCCGTATAAGATTGAAAGAAAGTAAGGTTAGGAAAAGATTCTTTATTCTTTAATAGATTTAAAAGACTTATCTGAATCTCTTTACCTGTAAAGTCGCCTTTAAAAAGAATGCGATCTCTAGAGTGAGCAGCTTCTCTTGTAAATGCAAGATTTCCATTTTCATCTCGCTGAAATTCAGACTTTGCCATCTTTAACAATACTTCATCTACAATTTCTGCACTTCGATCTTTAAGGACATTGATTGCATCAGAGTGTGAGGTATTGCTTGATGCCTTTTGTATATCCGGCCCTAAATTATCATCATCCTTATTTGTGTAGATAATTCCACCTTGGGCCCAGAATGTGTTTGAAATTTGAGGATCTTCTTCCCTTGTTACGATCGCAACATTCTTACCTTCTTTTAAAAGACGATATGCGCATGTAAGTCCAGCAATTCCACAGCCAATAATTAGTACATCAAAGTTTTTAGTGTTCATACAATCTACTTTTTAAAATATTTTAATGAGATATCCACATGTGGGGCATCATATGTTAATGCTCCAACACTAATCGCATCGATTCCTTCAATTAAATAATCATCAATATTATTCAAACGAATTCCACCGGAGACCTCAATTGTGACATCGCTAGGCTTTTTACTAATAACTTCTTTGATCTCTTCAGGAGAAAAGTTATCTAGCATCATATGCTTAACGCCCAATTCTAGAACTTCATCAAATTCTTTTATAGAATGAACTTCCACTTCAATTGGCGTATAAAACCCTTTCATATCTCTGAAAAATTCGACAGCTTCTCTAACTCCACCAAAAAAACTNTTATGGTTATCTTTAACCATCCATANGTCTGTTTGCCCAAGCCTGTGATTTGATCCACCACCAACTCGAACNGCNTATTTTTCAAGNGANCGATGNCCTGGCGTCGTCTTTCTTGTATCTAAAATTGAAATATTCTTGGNCTTTGCTTTTTCNACATAACGNTTTGTATAAGTCGCAATAGCTGAGGTNTTCTGCAAAAGATTTAANGCNATTCTTTCTCCAGTTAACGCTACTGAAAAAGGTAATTCAAAATGAATNTCAGACATNTCACTNTTTTTNAAGACCTGACCTTCATGAGAAAGAAGTAACTTTTCATCAATCGTATCGACACCTAAAAATTTAAAAACCTCTAGAAAGTATGGCAATCCTGCTAGAATTAAATCATCCTTTAATTTCAGAGAACAACTCACAAGATCATTTGGTAGCGAATTTATATAGTAAAGATTACGAGAAAGATCATCCTCATTAAAGTAAGATTCGATAAGTGGTCTAATGGCCTTTGACATGAGGTGGTTATGCATACTCATCCTTTTTCTAGTTTTAATAATGAAATGTTAAAGCATAGTACAACGATAGCATTTGATTGTATTTAGAAATAATCTTATTTAGGTTCATGCTTTTAAAAATATTCTTGATCTTTCAATTCATACTTATATTTAATGTAATGAAACAGCCACTTTCTTACAACGGCGCTAAAAGCTTTAAATTTAGCCTACCAAAGCAAGTCAAAAAGTCCTTTAAGGATAAAGAATTATTCTATCAATATCGCTCATTCATTACAGGGAATAAGAGAGGGATAAATAAAGAAATTAAGGTGCAATTCAAGGAATTACAAATTCTTCATCTTATGACACCCTCCGGACTACATTTTTCTACACTCCTAGGTGCTTTTGTCTTTTTTAGAAGAAAGTCTAAATTAAAGTGGTTAAAATATTTTGAGGCCGTATGTTGCTTATTAATCTATCTTTTTCTACCCGGATACTATTCACTCAGAAGAGTCGCCCTACTGCGTTTTCTATTCATCATCAATAGAGACTTTTTTTATTTCAAAAAAGAATATGTCTTTTTGATATTTTTTCTTTTAGACTTTTTATTTGGAACATTTTCTTTATCACCAATAAGTTTTGCATTTAGTACTTTATTCCTAGGGGTTATATTTTTTTCAAAAAGAATCAACTACTTCACCTTATCAATCTACTTCTTTATAGCGCAAGCAATCATCATTTCAGCAACGAGTGGAGACATCAATTTAATGAATATAGTTATCTCCCCATTTTTAACCTTAATATTCACTTTCATCTATCCGGTGTTATTTTTCAACGGCTTATTTATTGGATTTTTTAATGTTTCAGAAGTTATTTTAGAACTTTATTTAAAACTGGTGAAGACCTTTCATCAAGGTCTTTCACCAGCTTTTATTATAGAATTGAATTTACTTTTTGTAGCGGCGTTTTTTTTATTTAATAGAAAGACAATTTATCTTAGTCTTTCCTTATTAACTCTAGCGTTTATTATAAATTAGAGATCATCTTGTGGCATTCTTGCATTCTCTAAGTCAAAGAGTAGGTCACCAAATAGTTTTGTTATCTCATCTACCTTTTCATCATGATTTAGCATCGAGAAATCTTCAAGCGTAATCGCCTGTCTTTCTACTTGAGGGTTCTTAGCAATAATATCATTATATGAACTCACACAACTCTCTAGAGAGTATAAATCTAATAGACTTGTGTCTGCTTCTCTAACGACAACCAGATAAGCATTGACAAGATCTTTAGAAGTATCAAGTTCACCATCCTTCAAAGAAAGAACATCTTTTCTTAAATTCTTAACAAGAAGAGGTAAACCTTCTCGGAATTGCTCTATATTATTATGCATATCTAATGCATTCATACTTTTAAGTTTGATATTCATCATAGTCTCTGGCTCAAAGCCTGGTTTGTTATTGAGTGTAAATGTATTTACTCCCTGAATATCAATCTTAGGCATAAAATCACCATGATCTTGTGGTTTTTTTGCGAGTGCTTGATAACAACAAACAATACAAATAATGAGTGAAACTGCTTTCATAGTAAACTCCATATAGTTTTAGTATTTCTATAAATTTTATAAATTAATAAGCAAGATACATGCCATAATGATGAAGTTTCATAAAGTCTCCAAAATAGATGCAAAACTAGGCATATCCATTGCAAGAGCTTATGTCACAGAGGCAAGAAAGAGTTATTTGCACAGTAAAATAACACTAATAATTGTCCAACTGTCTAATATTTAGACAAACAGATTTTAAAGCATGGGGCAATAATTTCCCCACAGATCAAAAAGGCCCACATGTTAGAATTGATGGGTCGAGAGGAGCGAGCAATGGGACAGGAAGTATCTAGATTAAAGTATTCTTTAGATGAAGAAAAAGAATTCAAAAAGAAATTAGTTGATGAAACTCAATTGCTTTATGAGAAATTCTTATCAAAATCTATCTGCACAGAAGAACTTAAATGTGGTTATGAAATTGAAGGCTGGCTCATTGATAAAAAGAATGCTCCTACAGCTTCTTCCCATAAATTTATAGAAAGAATAAAAGATAAAGATGTCGTACCAGAGATATCAAAGTTTAATTTTGAAATCAATGGCGCTCCTCACACTTTCCACAAGAACACATTTTCAAATATTGAAAAAGATATTAATAGTAAATGGTCCCGTTGTGAAAATGTTGCGAAAATGTCTGGATGGAATATCGCTACAATTGGCTCTCTTCCAACAGTTGGCTTAAATGATCTCATTATAAAAAACATGTCACCAAATAAGAGATATGAAGCTTTAAATAAGAGAGTTCTCTTAGAAAGAGGTGGTCGAGATATTCATTTAAATATTAATGGTAAAGAATCTTTTGAGCAAAAATTTCCTGATGTCATGACAGAGAGTGCAGCAACAAGCATGCAAGTCCATATTGGCGTTGGTCTTGAAAATGCAAAAGAAGCTTATAATGCTTCTATTGTAGCATCATCAATTATTGCAGGAACTTGTGCTAATTCACCTTTCTTATTTGGAAAAGAGTTATGGGATGAGACACGTGTCCCCGTCTTTGAACAAAGTGTTGAAATGGATGCATTTACAAATGCATACGGAGAAAAAATAAAAAGAGTAAGTCTCGGTAATGGATATTTAAAAGAATGTATTTCTGAGTTATTCTCTGAAAATAAAAGTGTGAATGTTCTCTTACCAGAAATTTTTGAAAATTCAGTTGAAGACTTTCGCCATCTTTCATTTCACAATGGAACGATTTGGAGATGGACAAGACCAATCATCTCAAAAGCTAAAAATGGTAAGATTAATCTTAGACTTGAACAAAGGGTACCATCTGCAGGCCCATCAAATATAGACATGGTTGCAAATATGGCCTTTATTTTAGGACTCACTCATCATCTATCAACTGTTGAAAATCTTGAGGGACTCATCCCATTTTATACATCTAAATATAATTTTTATAATGCCTGTAAGAATGGACTTTCAGCAGACATGATTTGGTTTAATGGTCAAAAAATTAATATGAAAGATTTAGTTATTGATCATCTCATTGAGCCTTCTAAAAATGCACTCATTCAAATGGGTCACGACAAAGCGGAAGTAGATTATTACCTCATTGACGTATTTTTAAAGAGAGTTAAAATGAATCTTAACGGTTCAAATTGGCAAAAGAATTTTGTCGCTATGTATGGAAAAGATTTTAACTCTTTAACTGAAGCGTACGTAGGAAATCAACAAAGCGGTTTACCTTTATGGAGATGGAAAATTTAACAATTCTTGACTCTTTACCTGAAGAATTTTTTAAGTCATCAGCTCAAGGACTATTTAAAATTTTCAATTCGCCGACACTTGTTCATCTCAAAAGTGAAGTCAATAATCCTGATAAAAAGGCTATTTTTATCTCTTCACTCTTACATGGCAATGAACATTCTGGTGTCATGTCTGTGCAAGAATTATTGCAAAGTACAGAAAAACTTGATCGAGATCTTATACTTTTCTTTGGGAATATCAAAGCAGCGAAATATGGTAAAAGGCATCTTGACTCTCAACTAGACTACAATCGCATTTGGACTTCAAATTCTCCTTTTGTAAAAAAGACTCTTGCTTACCTTGAAGAACATGACGTTGAACTCTGTATTGATCTGCATAATAACACTGGAAACAATCCATGTTATTCTTGTATCAGTCAAAAAAGTATTGAGCATTATAATCTCGCATATCAATTTTCTGATAAAATCGTATATTTTACAGACCCAATAGATGCTCTATCTGTTGTTCTATCAAAGAAGTGGCCTTCTGTAACAATCGAAGCCGGAAAATCTGGAGATCCCGTTGGAATCTATAAGACAGTAAACTTTTTAAAAAAAGTAATTCAAGGAATTGATCTCAAAGCTCCTCTAGAAGTTAAACCGAGGGTATTCCACACAATAGGTAAGATTAGAGTTGATATTGATGACCCTGTAACGTTTGAAGAAGACGAATTTAAAGGTGATGGCTTTTTATTTCGCCACGACCTTGAGACTTTAAACTTTTCAAAATTATCTGGTGACTCATGGATCGGGCGCTCAGAAAAACTTCCTGTTATTGAAAATTACTCTAAGGACCCTAATCGTTCACTAGATTATTTTGAACTTCAAGATGATCTCATTGTTTGTAAAAAACCTTTTATTCCAGCGATGCTCACGCATGATATTGAGATCATATATTCTGATTGTCTTGGATATATTATGGAAGAAGAGATAATCGAGCTAAAGTCTTAACTTACTCTGAAAGAGTTCTGTAAAGTTCGTTAATATAGAATTCGAAGGCCAGTTTTTTATCTTTTCCAGTTTTATGCATTTTAACAACACAAGAATTGAATTTATCTCTAAGGCTCTTGTCTTTAAAGTATAGTGTGAAGTTTGTTTTATCGAAGAGATGGTGGAATTCAAGATCTTTCATCTGAAACTTTTCTTTTTTAAGTTCTTTAGTATGAGCAAAGAATATAACGGCATCAGATATAACGGCGTCAACTCTCCCAAGAAGAAGCATCTTACTATGAATTTCTTGTTTTGCTTTTTCGCTGTAGGAAGCAAAATCTTTTACGAGCTCTTTTAACCCTGGGATCAGCTCAGTAGCTCCACTAAATGTAATGACTCTTTTGCCAACAAGATCTTGTAAGCTATTTATTTTTTGGCCCTTAAGAGTAGAAACTCCATTTTGATAATGAATATAGCTCTTAGATTGAAAGTACTTTAACTTAGAGCTTTCTGGTACTGTTGTGACAAAATCATAAGGCTCTTCTGAAAAAGCAATCATATGTCGACCAAAAGGATACTGCTTTATTGTATACTTATACTTCATACAATCTTTAATCAGATGATCTAAAAAAATCTGCTCTTTACCTCGTCCATCTTCTCGAAAGGAACTCGGCAGACTCACTCCCATCCCTTTTAGAGTTTGAGCTGAATATATGTATAGGGAAAAAAGAGAAATGAGAAATAACTTAATGATCATAAAAATCATCCCATTCTTTTTTATAAAAGAAAGGGCCCTTAAAGGCCCTTATATATTAATAATTAATTAACTTCTTTAACATCTGGTAAACATCATCAACTTGAGGAAGAAGGTAATCTTCAGAAGTTGGACAATAAGCAATATGAGAGTCTTTCGCAGCTACTCTTAATATTGGCGCATCTAATTCTTCAAAGCATTCCTCATTAACACAAGCTGCAATCTCGCCTGCGAACCCAGAAGTTTTCGTCTCTTCATGACAAATAAGAAGTCTATTAGTCTTTTTTAATGATTCTTTAATCGCATCCATATCAAATGGTGCAAGCGTTCTTAAATCGATGACTTCAATTTTCTTACCTGTTTCCTCTTCAACTTTTTTAGCAGCATCAATTGATTTTTGAACAAGGGCACCCCAAGCAACAATTGTCGCATCCTTACCTTCTTTGGCAATACGAGCTTTACCAAATGGAATCATATACTCTTCACCTGGATCAGCTGTACGATTATAACCTTGATAATATAAATGCTTGTGCTCTAAGAACATAACTGGATCATCAGCTCTAATTGCCGTTCTTAATAGCCCTGCCGCGTCCGCTGCATTAGAAGGATAAGCAACTCTAATTCCTGGGATATGAGTAAAGAGAGACTCTCCACATTGAGAGTGGTACATTGCCCCACCCCTTAAGTATCCACCAATTGGAACTCTCACGACCATAGGACATTTAAAGTCACCGCCTGAACGATATCTCGTTGTCGCCATTTCGTTTTTAAGTTGCATATAAGCAGTCCAGATATAATCAAAGAACTGAATCTCAACAACTGGCTTTAAACCTCTCATGGCCATACCAATAGCACGTCCAATAATATTTGCTTCAGCTAGAGGTGAATTGAAAACTTGCCCTTCTTTTGAAGCTCTTTGGACTCCTGAAGAAACTTTAAAAACACCACCCTTACCACTTAGGTCTGGGTTATCTAATTTTTCAAGTTCCGTAAAGTCAGCTACGTCCTCACCAAACATTCTTAGAAGAGGATTTCTTTTAAATTCATTTTTTAAAACTGAGTTAATAGCACCGGCCATCGGGATATCATCTTTACCTTCAAAAGAACCCGCTGTATCAAAATCAGAGCTTGTGATATCCACATCTTCAGAATATAGGTGATCCATTGAATCTTCTGGCTTAGGCCATTCTGTTTCAATGGCACGATTCATGGCCTCTCTAACTTCAGACGTTACTTCTTCAAGAAGATCATTTACTTCCTTTTCGCTCATCACACCAAGTTCAACAAGAAGTTTTGGATAAGAGTTAAAAACATCAAGCTTTGCTTCAGCTTCAAGTTCTTTCTTTGTTCTATACATTGAGTGATCATCTGATAGTGAATGAGAATATGGTCTTGTTACATGAGAATGAACGAGAACTGGTCCCCTTCTTTTTCTTGCATGCTCGACTGCTTCCCTCCAGGCTTCATAACTTTCAATAGGACAATTTCCATCACACTCAATAACTTTTAAGCCTGGAAAATCATCCATTGCCTTAGAAATTGATCCGCCTGGTGTTTGTACTTCAACAGGTGTTGAAATAGCATAACCATTATCTTCTACATGATATATAACTGGAAACTTATTCACACATGCAGTTGTAATGGACTCCCAAAACTCACCTTGAGATGTTGTACCATCACCGCAAGATGCGTAGACAACTTCATCGTCTTTTAATTTAAATTCACTAACATCAATTCCATGTTCGTCTCTAATTTTTTTAAGATACTCACCACTTTCAGCAACACCAACAGCTTGAAGAAATTGCGTCCCTGTACAAGAAGACTTTTGGACAATGTTTAAAGCTACATTTCCCCAGTGAGCTGGCATTTGTCTTCCGTGAGTTGCCGTATCACCAATATTACCATTGGCCTGACAAAGCATTTCATATGGAGTGACCCCAAGGCCAGTACATAAAGCTCTGTCTCTATAGTAAGGAATAAACCAATCATGCGCGGGCTTCATAACCATCGCTGCAGCACTTAAAACACCTTCGTGTCCAGCACCTGAAATTTGAAAGAATGCTTTAGATTGTTTCTTCATAAAGATTTCAGTGTCATCGAGTTTTCTAGAAACAAAGACATTTCTAAGCATTTTGATTAAGTCTTCATCACTAAGTTTTAGCTTCTTAATGAGCTTAGTTTTTTTCTCTAATTGTTTTGCACGTGACATTGTCGCTTTTCCTTTAGTCTTATCAAGCATGGTTATCCTTTAGAAATGAGCTATGAGCTTATTTTGGACAAGAGTCTATCAATTTATGAGAAAAACTAAAAGAAGCGGTGGGCAGTTTTGACGCGGATCTAAAAACCAGTAGAAATACCAAGTGCGAATCTTCGATCTTCTTCACCTCTAAACTCGCTAGTTGTCGTATCAACGGCATAAGTTGTTAAATCCATTACAACTTTCTTGGTTTTGATGCCGATTCCCCCAGAACCAAAACCGTCACCATAACCAACTCTAAAGAAGAAAAGTCTGGAGACATCAACCTCCATTCCGGCTACAATTCGACGCGACGTGGAAACATCACCATATAATTCACTTAGGTCTTTATAATTAACTTCAAAATGAAGTCTCGTAGAATTACCTATCTGAGGTGTTAATGAAAATCCAATATCAATTGAGTTTTTAACTTCAGTCGGAGCCCCAGTTCCTCTAACATTAGAGAAGCTTTGTTGTGCAGAATTTCTAAATGTCGCAGAAAAAGTCGGAAGTGCTGCAACGGGAAGAGTAAACCTTACTCCGGTTGTCACAATGACAGCAGAACCCTTGGCATAGTCTTCATCATTTAACTCCAAACTTGTATTTGGGTCAATCTCTCCAATGGCCTCTCTTCTTTGCAGATAAATCGCTGAGGCACCAAGCTTAAAGACTCCTCCCCAAAGAGAGAGGTTCAAACCAACATACGGTCCATGGTCTCTTCTATCTGCATATTCATAGAGAGCTCCATCTTGAGTTCCAAGAGTTGCTCTTGATCTCTTAGAGTAGAGATACCCTATCGTGAAATATCTTGTTGTTAAGTTTGGCATCACATGAAATCTTGTGTGGGCAAGTTCCCCTGGCCTCTCAACAAGAAGTTCTCTTGTTCCATCTAAAGAAAGTCCTTTTGTTAAATTTCCTAAAAGATCAAAAGCCGAACCACTTGTTGCGGTATTTAGCCATCCTTTATTAGACTCAAAATGGAAGTTACTAATATGAAATCTAGTTCCTCGAACAGAACCAAGACCTGCTGGGTTATACCATGCAGCCGATGCATCATTCGCTTTGTTTAAATAAGCATTCCCCATTGCAAGTGCTCTTGCTGAAGTTGCAAGCTCAGGGAAAACAGCATCATTAAACTCAATTGCATGAGAAACATATGAGGTGATAATGAATGTTAAGACCGCTAATAATCTCACTCTAACATTCTATCTCATTCAAGGTAGCCGTAGGTAGGAGGAGATAGTTACCGCTTAAATAAATTCTAGAGTTAAAGTACTTGATTGATTTTATTAATTAATTTTTTATTAGATTTTGTATACTTACAGGAGAAATAGTCTCGAACAACTTTAACTGGAATATTTTTATCAACTTTATACAACGATTCAAACTCTGCTTTTCCCCCATTAAAATAGAGATAAATATCAGGAATTGAAGCATAAATATAATCAACTCTCCCCCTACTCAACATTTCAAGAAGTTGTTTTCCAGTGAAAACAGGGTAAGAGATATGACCATTTTCAAAAGTAATCCCCTCTTTATATAGAGATCGGAATGCAAAAGATCGCTTATAATTCTTAGAATCACCTTTTACCCTAATTCCGTATAAATGAATCGTCCCAAATGACTTAGAGAGTATGTCTTCATTTTTTTCAACTGACTTTTCATCTAATGATAATGGAAAAAAGCATGCATCCTTTGAGCTCAGGTATTTTTCTCTTGCGCGCATAGGTGGATAGAACTCAATATTAAATCTTCCCCCCGATATTTTTTCGAGCTTTCTTAGAAATTTAAAATATGAACTTTGATCAGACTTAGTGTTGAATTTATCGATCTCTGCAGAATACACAATGACATCTTTTGCATATGTGTAACTAATAAGTAGGTATGAAACAGAGAAAAGTTTCATTTAAAATCCAAAAAAAAAAGGGAGACTAAAGTCTCCCTATTATAGCTTATTAGTGTCTTGTTTTCCTACCTGGAAATCTATGAGGAAGGTTACCTAAGTACTTTCCTTTAATATTCTTGATGGCTTCAATTCTTGACTCAGCCAATAGATCAGTAGCCTGATATACTGGAATATTTTGCTCATCTGATATTGAAAAGATTTTAAGAGTCGTATCAAAAATACTATCAACCATTCTGATTGCCTTGTCTTCTGACCAACCTTCAAATTCAATCGAAACATTCATAAGACCACCTGCATTTATTAGGTAATCTGGAGCATAGAGAATTCCCTTATCCATTAGGATTTTACCATGTCTCTCTTCTGCAAGTTGATTATTAGCAGCTCCAGCAACAATCTTACACTTAAGTCTTTCAATTGTATTATCGTTAATCGTTGCTCCTAGAGCACATGGAGAATAGATGTCACAATCAACATCATAAATCTCGTCTACACCAACGATTTTTGCATTTGGAACTTTTTCTTTAAATAATTCGAGGTTCTTTTCACTGATGTCACAAACATAAACTTGTGCACCTTCTTTATATAGCCACTCACCTAAGAAGCGTCCAACAGAACCTGCTCCCTGAAGAGCAACAACTTTACCTCTTGGAGAACGGTCTCCGAAAACTTTTAAGCAAGATGCTTCAAGTCCTCTAAAAACACCCCTTGCTGTCCAAGGAGATGGGTTACCAGAACCACCATGAACTTCAGCAACACCGACAACATTAGTTGTCTCTGTAAAGATATGTTCAATATCTTCAACTCTTGTGTTTACGTCTTCTGCTGTAATATATCTTCCATTTAAAGACTCAAGAAAGCGACCGTATGATCTAAAAAGTGCTTCCGACTTGTCCTTATCAGGATCACCAATAATGACGGCCTTACCACCACCTAGATTTAATCCTGAAACAGCAGCCTTGTAAGTCATTCCTCGTGAAAGTCTAAGAACATCATCAATAGCTTCTTCCTCAGAAGCGTATTGCCACATTCTTGTCCCACCAAGTGCTGGACCTAAAATTGTATTATGAATGGCAACTATAACCTTAAGATTACAGCTCGGATCACTAAAGAAAACTACTTCCTCGTGTCCATCTTTATAAAGTCTTTCGAAGCTAATCATGCCTCCTCCTTTTAAATACAGTAAATGCTTAATAATAAAGCGTTTTCAACCGAGAAGTGCGAGTAGAAGGTAATATATAGGTACAAGGATAAAAGTAATATGCCCACCGTGTCAGTCGTAGAGATAGATGAAGACTTCAATGTTAAGCCAGATTCTCTGAAAGTCTTTGAAGTAGAGGACAACTCTATTATTTTTGATGCTTTAGAGGATCAGGGTCATGAACTACCCCATGGTTGTCTTGCTGGTTCTTGTGGTTCTTGTCGATGTTTTGTAATAGAAGGGCTTGAAAATCTATCATCACCGTCGCTAATAGAAGAGAACACAACGACTGACATATATAATAATTTGAATAATAAGGTTCAGTCTCACACAGAGACTTCCTGCGTTAGGCTTACCTGTCGAGCTAGAATAACTAAAGAGAAAGTCAAAATAGCTATTATTAAATAGACCCTCACTCAAATATGTTTAGATAACTACACAATTTATTCTCATTTCGTATCAGACTAAACATTTCATAGAAACTAGATTGTTAAAAAAAGGAGGCCGTATGAAAGAGTCTCTAACAACGCAAGATAGGTAATTTTGATGTTAATTGAAAGAAATG
>NZAF01000058.1 GCA_002686115.1 Halobacteriovorax sp.
CATGAATCATAACAGAGGGCAGGTCGTAGGCACTTGAATTATCTGTTGTATCGTTAGTAAAGAAGAAAACCTTATCGTTTAAAATGATATCACCATGAAGCATTTCTCTATATGAGCCTCTGTCTTCAGCAAGAAAAGAAGTAATTGCAAGAACTCCATCACCTATAAATGAGAACCATCCCGAAGATCTATAAATACCTATTTCTGAATCGAGGTAATCTTCAAGTGCGCTATATTCTTTGTTTGTTGTCGTAAATTCAGAGCTTACGTTAAAATAAGTTCTTCCAGAGTCTGCATCATTCCAATTACTCTGCATCTGCTGCATGAGGTTGTGGTTACTTGAGTCTTTTTCTGTGAGATCAAAATCTGATGCTACAGAAACTCTTAAAGGGAGTCTTGAGGCATTCCATCTCATAGATGTGTTACTTGAAGAGCTTGGAGTCGTAGATAAGGCGCTGGTTGAGTTTGACTCTTGTGCCTGACAAGATACCAAAGTAACTGCAGCATATGGAATAACAATAAATTTTAACAAAGAGTCAATGGTGTTCTTAAAATGCAAAATATCCTCACAGGTCATAGTCATTACCTATTCGGATATTTTACATTTAAACTTGTGTGAAACTTAAAGAATATATAAATCTTAAGAAAAAAAGATGTATCTCACTGAAATCACATCAGTAAACTCGTTTTGTTTATGAATTAGCTTTCTTGTGATCTGCCAAGAATTGTGCAAGGCCTTTATCTGTTAAGGGATGCTTAAAAAGTGATGAAATAACACTATAAGGCATCGTTCCTACATCAGCGCCTACCATAGAGCACTTTTTAACGTGATCAGCGTGTCTGATACTCGCGGCCAATACCTTTGTATCAAAGCCATAGACATCGTACATATGTCTTATTTCAGCGATAAGCTCCATACCATCGGCTCCGATATCATCTAGTCGACCAATAAATGGTGAAATATATGTTGCACCGTTTTTAGCGGCCAAAAGGGCCTGGTTTGAGCTAAAGCATAATGTGACATTAGTCTTTATCTTATTGTCACTAAACCACTTACAAGCAGAGATACCATCTTCAGTTAGAGGAAGCTTAATCACGACATTATCGTGAATCTTAGCAAGTTCTGCACCTTCTTTAATCATTCCATCTTTATCTGTCGAAATAACTTCAGCTGAAATAGGTCCATCTATAATTTTACAAATATCTTTAATAACATCTTCTTGAGTTCTACCTGTCTTAGCAATGAGAGAAGGGTTTGTTGTCACTCCATCAATAAAGCCCCATTTTGCAGCTTTTTCAATTTCATCTATCATTCCAGTATCAATAAAAAATTCCATTTTCTTTCCTTTTTTAAGCTCAATTTTTAAGAAATTGTATTACCAATTAAACTTACTGGCAATAATGTGGTGGGCAATCAAAGGCATGAAATGACCGTATGTTTAAAAGAGCTCTATTATCTATTAACATATATGTATGGGAATTATCTTTACTACATTAATCCTTATTCTTGAGTCTTTTGCTCTGGCCCTGCCTCAAGTTATTACGGAGGAGAGTGTAAAGAAGAGAATTCAAGATATCGAAAAAAAAGACTTCGCCACCATTGAAAATGCTGTCGGACTAGATTCATTTTATGATCCAAATATTGATTATACTAAATTCTCAGGCAGAATGACTGATAAAGATGAGACCGCCACTCTTATCAAAATTTCAACGGAATCAAAGAATATCAAATTTCTAAAGCCGGCAGATCCTGTGACTTTTAAAATTGTAAAGTATCAAGATCGAGAGTCGTGTCACGCCAATGTGAGAAGTGTAGAAGAGGGTTATATTACGATTTATGTTAAGAACCTTTTTCGTTGTTGGGATGATATTGGAAACTTTAGAAGAGGAACAATCCTTGTATTAGAATCAAAGAGATTACAGGAAAGAATAAAGGTCGCTTCTCGTTATCGAGTCTCCCTTTTAAATAAGAAAAGAGACTTTCTATTTCAGTTAAACGAAGTGAATAAGTTTGTTTGGGGATTTAATCAAGAACTTGTAAAAGTTGCGGCCAAGTATGATCGTGAGATTGTCGAAATACAAAAGAAAAAAGAAGAAGCAATGAATCTTATGCTCGCAAAGAAAAGAGATCAAATTAGGATTCAAAAAGAGCTTGCTTATCGTCTTGATGAGCTTGACAAAGATCTAAAATATTACCGAGTCGAAAAAGATGAAGTTTATACAGATAGGTGGCATCTTGATAAAGATGTTGGTGTTCCTACTTATGAAAGGCCTGTTCCTATTAAAACTCAGTAAATAAATGGGACCTTTCCCAACACGACTGAGCAGAATTCAAGATTTAAAACCTATATAATTTTTAATACTTAAACTTATTTGCGAAAGAAACTGTCCATTTTATTTACAGTGAAATGTAATCATTTCAACAACTCTCATTTCTCATATCTCCTCTGGCATAATTTGAATAAATAATCTTAAGGAACCATTGGAGGAAAAATGAAAAAATTATTATCTATTTTAGCGATTACGGCCGTATCTTCTATGACGGTACAAGCCAACACAGTAGCTGAAAACTTATATAAGGCTATGATACCTACAGGTAGTGATTCAGCAACTTGGGAGTCTGAATGTAAACTATCAATGAAAACAATTATAACAGTAAATAATGACAAGACATTTGAAATGGGCTTAAAAGCTTATAGTTCTGCTAATTGCGAAGAGGGTACTGAATACATATCTCTATCTAGAAATGGAGAATATGAATACCAAAAAGCTGTTTACGATAGCTACTCTTATGATGATGGTGCCGGATCATCTCACAGTTATACTTATCAAGTCTCTCCTGAACAATTGAGTTTAAATCTTTCTTCAATTAAAGTAGACTCTGAAGGTTTAGTAAGTGATCTCGCTAATGGTGTACTTTCTATGTACCAGGGCTGTTTTGGTGAAGACATTGATGTTCAGAAAACATATGCATGTGATCAGTCTGGTTTAGCTAAAACAAAATCACGTGTGAAATTAAGCAACATGACTTTCATTACTCCAACAAAAGTACTTGCCGACTTCAGAGATGACGTAAAGGTCGAATTCACTCTCGTTAAATAATCTTTTAAAATTTAAAGATGGAGCATTTCATTATTGATGTTCCATCTTTACTAATTTTAATAGTCATTAATTTTTTTATTCAAATTTAGTCATACAAATATTTGTGGAGACTTTTTTAGCTTTTGTATAATAAGTCTTCGACCTAAATTGCACCTCTATTTTAGATGCTTTAAAGTACGAAGTTCTATAATTTGCCACCGACAGGTAAAATACTCTACATCTATACACTTGGAATTTTCAACATTAAATTTATTCGGGAAACATACTAGATGCTGTCAATGATTTAGACATAAATATAGATTTTTCAAATAATCACTTTTTCAAGAAAACTATACTAAAATAGATTATAAACTTAAAATCAATAAAGGATTCTATGAAGAAACTAGTTTTAGTATTTATTTCGATATTTTCACTCTCTTCTTTCTCAATGACAGTTGATGAAATTGGCCAGTGTGGGGCACCTAGTGAGTTGGTCGAGAAATTTCAGGATGATGTTGGTTTTACGGATTATTTTTCAAGAATCTTTCAAACGACAAAAGATAATCAAGAATTCTATGATAGTGACTTTGAACAAGTTCAAGGCATAATGGACGCTAAGGCCAATGAGTTTCAAAACTGCCAAGAGGTTCATGATTACATTCTAAAAGTTGGTACATTAATCATTCAAGCGAATCAAGAAATGGACGCTGTAAAAAGTAGGTTTGAACAAAAGTTTAGAGAGTTGTAGTCTAAGCTCTTTCTCTGTAAAGCTCTTGATAAGAAGCCGCTAAAAAGTCATCACTATAGTTGTGACTGTTTAGGTGATCACGATAGAGCTTAAGTGAGTAAGATGGACTTACTCCCATCCATTCTTTTATAACCGCCTCTTTTTGACCCTTTTGTAGCCATGTAAAAATACATGCCTGTCTTAAACTCTTTGGAGTAATTTCAAAAACTAATTCTTTAGACCAAGACTTAAAAAGTAGCTCAATCCCTCTAGGAGAGATTCCTCCTGAAATGATTTTATTAGCATTTGCATTAAAGAGAAGTTGATCAAAATTCATCTCTGAGTCGGCCTTCACATCTTCTAAGAGCATGATATAGGACTCATAAATATTTCTAAAAAAGTTAGGAAGACTAACTGTATATGGATCTCTTTTTTGATGTCTAATAAGAACTCTTGGGTTTTGACCAAAAGAAAAGTCTGATTTCTTAATTGTTGAGAGTTCAGATACCTTTAGGGCCCCTGTATATATTAAAAGAAAGATCATCTGATTTCTTTTAATAATGAGCTTTTCCATTTTTGATTTAGCTTCTTTTTCGTTGTCTAAAAGATAGAACCATAGTGTCTTTAAATGGGCAAAAGAAGCAGGTCTAGGAATATCTAAGAACTTAGGTGAGGTAGGTACTTTCCTTACTGGGTTGTGATTAAAGTAGCCTTCTTCAACGAGGTAATCAAAAAAGAGCCTTAGAGCTTGAACTCTTCTTCTTCGTGAATTATCTGAGCTGTATTTCTCTTCTAGAAACTTTCCGTATTCCATGACTTCTGGAATTGAGAACTTTCCAATCTCTGTCGTTCTTTTGTGATCGCTAAGGTAATTATTAAAGCAATCGAGATCCGTTTTATAGTTTTTTAGGGTATTTGTACTTCTTCCCTTGTGTTCTAAATTCTTAAAAAAGTCGTCTTGCCACTTTAATAACTGTCCAAGATTATTATGTTCAGATTTCATTTCCATGATTATTGGCCTTTTATGTCTTTTTCACTATCAATAAAAATATTGTACCTAGGTGGTTAAAATTACACAACCCCTTTAAAAATCTTGGCTTTGACACAAAGTGATGATACAAAGCTAGAAATTCGAATATTGGTACAAGAGAGAGACGAGATGGCTGACAGAAGCACAAATGAAACATTTGATGCATCACAACTAAAAAATCATACACTAGCACATAAGGTGTATGACGCAGTCGTCAAAACTCAATCTTGCCAAAAGCATTATGAAACATTTTGTGAATCTACACAAATTAAAAATCTCCAATCAAAAATAAATTATAACTTTAAAGATAAGCTTGTCCTTACAAGAGCATTCACACATAGCTCATTTGTGCATGAGTACAATGAAGAAATTAAAAGCTATGAAAGACTTGAATTTCTTGGAGACTCTATTCTTGGCGCGTACGTAAGCCAAGAATTATTTAAGTCTTTTGATAATTTCAGCGAAGGAAAGCTTTCAAAGCTTAAGAGTGCTCTTGTTAATGAAGATACACTTTCTGAACTCTCGATGTTCTTAGGTCTTGATACTTTTGTTTTAAGAGGAAAGGGTGAGCTAAAAGAAGAGCTTACAAACTCTATTAAGTGTGATGTTTTTGAGTCCCTTATTGGCGCTGTTGCCGTTGATTCTTCACTTTCTGATGCTCTTAATGTTCTTGAGGGCATAATAAAGCTCTATGAAAAAGAAAGTGAAAAAGTATTTTTTAGTGAACAGAGACTTGTCATGTTCGATCCTAAAAGCACTCTTCAAGAATATACAATGAAAAACTTTGGTTCTCTTCCAAAGTATGAGGCCATGAGAGTGGAAGATAAGTTCTGTGTGGAGCTTTGGATTGAGGGACAGAAAAAGGCAGAGGCCATCAATATAAGTAAGAAGGCCGCGATGAAAGAGGTCGCACTTAATTTTTTAAATAAAAATAAAGAAATTAGTAAAAATTAAAATTCTAATACAAGGAGAAAACAATGTTAATCGAACACCAACATCCGGATAATAAGTCAATAATGGTTGCTATCTTAGGTGCACCAAATGTTGGAAAGAGTTCTCTAGTTAATTACTTACTAGGTATGGACTTGAGTATTGTAACAAGTAAGCCGCAGACAACTAGAAATAAGTATCACTGTGTTTTTACTGTTGATCATACAGAAGTCGTTCTTGTCGATACTCCGGGGCTTCATAAATCAAGCCAAGAGCTTAATAAGAGGATTAATCAGCAGGCAAGAGAAGGGATGGATGGTGCAGACCTTAACCTTCTTTTAATCGATTTAACTAAAGATGTCTTAGAGCAATTTAGAGACTTTAAAGAAAATATTCAAAGAGACCTTGGCCCAACTATTGCTGTTTTTACTAAGTCTGATAGAGTTGAAAATGCTAGAGAATTACCATTAACGATGGTTTTTGAAAGTGCAAAAAATATCATTCCTTCTCTAGTTGATTTCTTTATGATTTCTACAAAGTCTGGTGACAATGTTCACTTANTGATTGGAGATATTTGTGATCGNGCACTTCCNGGACCACANTTTTACAATGGTGAGATTTCAAATAAGCCAGAAAGATTCTTTGCTACNGAATATATCAGAGAGCANGCATTTGAATTNTTAAANGATGANCTTCCTTATGAATTAGCTGTNGTGATTGATGAATACAAAGATCTTAAAGATNNNGANAAGAAACAAAGAACTGCNGCTCATATTTCNGCATCAATTCTTGTGAATCGTCCNAGTCAAAGAGCTATTGTTGTTGGTTCAAAAGGAACAATGATTAAAGAGATAGGGACTCGTGCTAGAAAGAAAATTGAAGCAATGAGTGATTGTAAGGTTCACTTAAATCTACACGTAAAAGTATCGCCAAAGTGGTTCAAAAATAACTTTGTTCTTGAGGAGCTTGGACTTCCAAGATCACATGATTCAGCGAGAGTTTGGAAGAAAAAATAGGTGAGTGTTATGAAAAAAAGATCAATGATTATCTCCCTTATTGGGAGACCAAATGTTGGAAAGAGTTCACTCTTTAATCGTCTGATGAAATCTCAGCATAAGGCCATCACTTATGATACGCCTGGAGTAACAAGAGATCGCCATTATGGAATCTCTACCTTTAACGATAGTGATGATGAGAGGCCTATTGATACTATTCTTGTTGATACAGGTGGATTCTATCCAACAAAGATTAATGAAAACGGTAAGAATCAAAAAGAGGAAAATGCCAATAAGTTCTTCAATATTATGACTGATCACGCTTATCAAGCGATTGATGAGTCAGATCTAATTTTATTTGTTGTTGATGCTAGAGAAGGTGTTCTTCCATTTGATAAAACGATTGCTGATTATATTAGAAAACAAAAAAAGAAACTTTGGATTATTGTTAATAAGTTTGACTCTGAAGCACAAAGAGGTGATGAGATAGACTTCTATGAATTAGGAGTGGACTTTGAACTTATGCATACTGTTTCAGCTGCTCATGGTATTGGAATTGATAACCTTAGAGAAGATATTCATAAAGAATTAATTTCTTTTGAAGACTCTGATGATTCGCTAGATATCTCTAATCTACAAAAAGGAGTCACTCCAAGAGAAAAAGTTGTTGCTAGACTTGCTATTATCGGTGCTCCAAATGCTGGTAAATCAACACTTCTAAATCTATTGATTGGGGCAAACAGAGCTCTGGTTTCAGATATTGCTGGGACAACTGTTGATCCTATTGAAGGTTTCTTTGATCTTTACTTTGGAAAAGATGCATTAAAACTTGATCAGGATATCAAGGTTGGTTCAACAGATAATCTACTGTTTAAACAATACGAAGACTTTAGAAAGAATAACCCTGATCTCTATGAGTCACTTGTTAGCTCATATAATACAGAAGAAGAGATTGAAGATGAAACAGAGGCAGAATTAGCTGATGAGTCACTCATGGCCCTTGAGTCAGAAGATAATGACTTTATCTCCGAGCGAGAAGATAAGATGTATGAGCAAGTCTTTAAGTCTTCTGAGCAAGAATCTGAAGAGAGTACAGATGAAGAGGGAAGTTATTGGAAGAGTGTTCACATTGTTGATACGGCTGGTATTAGAAAGCAAAAGAAAATTGATGACTTTATTGAATCACAATCAGTTTATCGATCGCTTAGATGTATTACAGAGTCCGATATTTGCATCTACATGATTGATGCAGAAAAAGGTGTTTCACATCAGGATAAGAGACTTCTTGATATCGCCATTGAAAAGGGAACTTCTGTTATCGTTTGTTTAAACAAGATTGATCTTATTAGTGATAAGATTAAAGATCCAAATGATAAAAAAGAGTGGCTCTTAAAAATCAGAGATACCATGCCATGGCTAAATTATTGTGATGTACTTCCAATCTCTGCCAAGAATAAAAGAGGTATGAAAGCTCTTAAGAGATCTCTTTTAAAAACTATTCTTATTAGAAGACAGGTCCTTCCAACTGGAGAGTTAAACAGGTTTGTTCTGTATCTAACAGAAAAGCATCCAATTATCTTAAAAGGCTCACGAGGGCGAAGATTTAAGATTAAATATGCCTCTCAAATTAAGGCAAATCCTCCAACATTCTTATTCTTTACGAATAAGTCAAAGGGTGTGCCGGAAAACTATAGAAGATACCTTAAAAATGGTCTTAGAACAGCATTTCCACTGGATAATACACCTATCCATCTGATCTTTAGAACAGGTAGTGATTTACAAAAAAGAATGAAAAGAGTGACCAAGTCTTAAGGACTTGGCCTCTTTTTTCCTTCATTCCTGATCAATATCATATTTTGTTTTCTGATAGGCCTTACGATAAGGGATAAGTAATATCGAGAAATCGGAGGTAATGATGAGCTTAATGGACTGGAATGAGAAGTTAAACGTAGGTGTCGATCAGATGAATGATCAACATAAAGTCATCCTCACTTACATGAATACACTTTACGATGATTACCAAGCTAATAAACCTTTCTCTGTTTTAAAGAGTTCACTGGATAGTCTAAAAGACTACACTATTAAGCATTTTAAGGAAGAAGAAGAGTATATGGAGTCAATTGATTATGACGGGATTGCTAGTCATAAGATCATACATGAAAAGCTTTTAAAGACTCTTGGTGAGCATTATGAAAATATCACTTCAACACAGAAGTTTAATGATGATTTCTTTCATTTTCTAAAGTTTTGGCTAAGCTCTCATATTCAAGGGATTGATGTAAAATATGGAAAGCTTAAGGATCAAAAGTCAGCATAGATTCTTGCTCGTCGCGTTTAAATATTTTTCAGAGTTTTGTTAGGCTTATATTTAATAGTTTTCATTTAGTAATGTCATCGATATAAAACACTATATTTAGACAATATAGGGGTTTTTATGAAGATATTTATGATGATTAGTTTAGCTTTACTTATTTTAAGTCAAATCAGTGCATATGCTAGAGGCAATTGTCGTGGGCTTAGTACTAAGGTCGATAATTCTAAAATCTACGCTGAAGTTATTTCTAGGGGACATATGGACCTTGAGCTTGTGCTTGTCAAAAAAGCTTTTTATAGCGCAAAACTTAAAGTTACTGGTGGTTATGGGTATCACGCAAATAACCTTCCAACTTGTGAAATGAATGAGGTTGATTCTCTTAATTGGATGAATAGAAATATCGCAACTTATTCAACATTTGATTATGACTACCATACAGCTGCTTACGCAATTTGCTCATATGACTTTAGAGGTGAGTTAGTTGATTCATATGTCATTTGTAATTATGAGATTGGTGACTAACTTAACTATCACCAACTCCACACATAGCCGACAGTAAGAGTAAAAGCATTTCCACTTAAATCAGGTACAGTGATGTCTGTTGCTTGAGTATCAGAATCTGTATTAACATCAAGTAAGGTCGTATTCTTGTCAGCAAATGCAACATTGTGAACGAGAAACTCAAGGTTTAGATAAGACTCTTTTAGTCTAATGGGGAATTCAAGTCCAAGGCCTATCCCAATTCCAATTCCTCCACCATCTGGGTCAGTAGGTTCGGCCACTGAGTCAGTAAGGTACTTATTAGTAACATACCAATACTCCATTCTGGTGACGATGTATGGGTTTGAGTAGGTTAGCGCAGTTCCAAGGTCTGATGTGTCTATATAGTAGCGATAACTGATATAAGGCCTTAGCATCGTAACTTCTACCAGTCCTGGTCCATCAGTAAAACCTTGGGTTGGGTTATTGATAAAATAATTATGCTGAGAGACGGCAAAGCCAAGTCCCCACGAAGATTGAAAATCTGAAAAGTAATGAACTGCAAGTCCAAATGTTGGCGGGTCGTCATTATAGATGGCCCCTCGGTTCCCATCAAAACTTGTTAGACCAGTATAGAGCATAAAAGAAAAAAAGCGTCCGTATTTAAAAAATCGCTCATCTTCCATCATTTGTTTGTCTTCTAAGTCTTCATTAAAGTCTGAGAATATATCACCACCAATATTTAAATCATCGTCGTCAATATTATTAAAATTAACTTGAGCAAAAGCTAAGCTTGATAGAGATAAGCTTAATAAAGTTAGAAGAAAATATTTAAAAAAGCGGTCCTTGCTCATTTAATCGAAGCCTTTTAGAGATAGAAGTGAAAAAGGGCCACTAAAAACTGGCTTCCTACTGTTGATACATTAAAGTCGTCAATCTTGTTCATGGAAACACCAAACTCAGTTCCAATTCCAATGCTTTGAAGAGATTCAAAGCTAAACTCAACCCCAAAGGTACCATCTATTTGAAATCCACTCTTGTTATTTGATGGGCCTAGTTTTTGATTGAGTAGGCCAAGTGCAGCTGAACCATAAAAAGTTAATAGGGGCTCACTAAAAATATTTCGATAGAGTTTTATGCCTGCGGCCCATCCACCACCTGTTTCGTTTGTATCAATTCCAAAATAACCACCAAAAGCGAAGGACTTAGACTTTTGAACTTTAAAAGACATGGCCGTGACATCGTTTATTGGCTGAGTATTAAAGCCAATGCCAAGACGCCCGATCCTTTCAACAGCGTGAGTTTTAGAGGAATAGAACATTGTTGCGCTAAGCATTGTGACTGTTATCAGTAATTTGATGATTCGCTTCATATCTTATCTTTTTTATGTATCTTTAAAAATGTTTATATTTAAAGTGTACCTTTTAGTTTTTAGGGCATCAAGTGTTTGATTTAAGTCGTCTCTTTTCTTTGACATCCTTATTTGCACTCACTACAATTATCCATTGATTTACATGCTTTAACATAGGGGAATTTAATGAGTACACAAACAGCTGAAGGGACTCAGTTTGACTCAGAACTCAAAAAAACTGAACTTGGTAACGTCATTAGTGATAACAAAGGTTTATTTGCAGCACTTCTAGTCGTAATTTTTGCAGGTGCAATTGGTTTTGGTTTTTACCAAAAGTCACTTGAGAAGAAAAATGAAGAAGCTTCAAAGGCTTTTTACCTCTTTTCATCAGATAAGCTTGAAAAATTTAAAAAAGGTGAAGTTAAAGCAGATGAAGTTGTTTCATCATTTAAATCGACAATGAGTAAGTACTCTTCAAGTAAGTCTTATATTGGTTCTGCTCTGATCGTTTTTGATGCTGTTAATGCAAAAGCAGAAAGCGAAGAAGTTTATTCTCTACTTGATGGCCTAACGGGACAAAATATTTATCAAATTTATGCATTAAGCATGAGAAAAGCAGCTGCCCTTGAGAATATGAAAAAGTATGATGAAGCGATTGCGGCTCTTAATCTGATTAATTCTGATCAATTTAAATCTGTTGAAGGGAAGGTAAATTTAGACCTTGGCCGTCTTCATATGTTAAAAGGCTCTAACGAGCAAGCTCGAACACATTTTGATAAGGTTTTAAAGATTAATACTCAAGCAGAGTTCAAGTCTTTAGCAACTTACTACCTTTCAAAACTTAACTAATTATTATTCTGAGGTTTCATTGAAATTATTATTTCTTCTTTTCTTTTTAGGTTCTTGTTCATCAACTATGTTCGGGGATTTATCGAAGTATAAACCAGTTGGTAAAAAGAGAGCGAAAACAGCTTTCTCTCCACTTTGGATTAAAAACCTTGATAACGTTCATGATACTGGTAATCAGCCAATTGCACTGGCAAGTCCCCTTGTTCATGAAGACACTGTTTATGCTGGTTCTAAAAACTACTTTAATGCTTATGATGTAAAAAGCGGAAGACTTTTGTGGCGTGAAAAAACCAAGGGTGTGATGCACTCTGGAGCAACGATTAGTGGTTCAATTCTCTTTTGGGGTGATATCAGTGGTCGTCTTTATGCAAAAGACTTAGAAAAGGATGAAATGAAGTATATGCTTGATGTAGGAGCTCCAATAGATGCTACTCCAGTAGTCGAAAATGGAAGACTATATCTACATACTAGAAATCACAAGATATTTTGCCTTGATCAATCAACCGGTAAAATTCTTTGGTCTTATAAAAGATCTGTTCCATACTTTTCAACATTACAAAGAACAAGTCGCCCAAAGGTTATAGGTAATAGAGTTTATGTTGGCTTTGCAGATGGATATCTTGTATCGTTCTCTGTTGAAGAAGGACAGGTTATCTGGGAAAAGAAACTTTCAGTCTCTACTAAGTTTGTAGACGTTGATATGTCACCAACATACTTTAATGGAAAGCTCCTTGTTGGAAGTATTGATGGCAACCTTGAAATTTTGGATCCTCAAAATGGCGTTCTTTTTAAACGTTATACATTTGTGACAAATAGAAAAGGTGAGGTCTTTGGTGACTCCATTCTCTTTGGTGATATAGAGGGGAATATCATTGAGATCGATAAGAACTTTAATATGACGAGAACTGTAAAAGTCTCTAAAGATCAGATTAGTAATGTCAAAAAGTGGAAAGGTGGAGTTGTCGTAACGACAGTGTCTCAAGACGTCATCTATCTTGATAAAGACCTAGCAGTTGTTTCAAGACTTGATCTAGGTTCTGGATATTCTGCTGTCTTTGGAGAAGTTAGTGTTCAAGATGATCATCTTGCTCTTTATTCTTCTAGAAATAGAGTTTATCTCTTTAAATAATAGCTAAACCATTTTGCTCCAACTCTATGAGAAGCCTCTTTGATAAAGTCTTGATCTAGAGTTGTTGAGGCAATACCTCTTGATTGAATTCTTCTTTCAGAGCCAATTGTTGTTAAGAGCTTTTGATTAAAGAATATAGGATTCTTTAACAGAATATTATAACTCTCTTTATTTCTTAAGATGACTCCAGGCTCTTTTGAAAGAGTGACAAGATTTTCATAAATATAGTAATTGTGAGAGTAGCCTTGTTCACATAATTGTATAATTTCATCGAAATTTCTATTCATATGTTTTTTGATACCTTCTTCAACATTTGAATGTCCTTTAGAGACAACATTTAAAAAATCATGATTTTCAGTTATTTTTTCTTTTTTTACAAAAGTCGTAGTCTTTTTAGTTTCTCTATAAGTAAGTAGTTCTTGATGAAAGCGAGGGCAGTACTTTACATTTTTTTTAAAGCTAGGGTAGAGCTCTGAGAAGTGCTCATACTGCTTATATAAAGAAAGGAAGTATAGATTCTTATTAGTATAATCCAAAGAGTCCTCAGCGCTTGCTGGAATTCTTCCTCTAAATGAAAAATCTTTCGCAAAGTAATCAGGGACAATATTTGTTCTAATTTCTTTTGAACGGTAGCGAGACATTTTATCCTGTATCGACTCTGGTCTTCTATAGATACTTGCACAACTAACAAGTGAAAGAGTCATGATAGCTATAAATGTCTTTTTCATAAAATCTCCTATATTTAAGGGATATACCCAATAAATATATCGGAGAATATGAGAAGAAATTAAGTAATTTTGAGCTTCTTATGTCTATTAATAGGACTTATCGGCGATAAACTTCTTTTATGGCCGCTTTTAAATCAAGTTCACCAGAGACTTCATTGATGCCTCTCAATTCCCGACTCTTTTTGGCCGTTACTTTAATGATTTCTTTTAAAGCAGATGCCGTTGGTATGATATTTTTTCTAAGCAATAATTCTCTTATAATAGATGCAGCTCTAGTGACTTGTGGAGCCGCTTGGCTTGTTCCATTGATAGGAATGAATTTATTATCTGGAGTACATGATCTAATGGCAATGCCTGGCGCTGAGATCGTGACAGAAGAGCTTCCAAAGTTTGAAAAATATGCTCTTTCATTCTCGTGACTAGCACCTACTGAAATCACATTCTTTGCTCGAATACTTGAAGGGTAGTGAGGGTTTTCATCGTTATTTAATTTCGTGTTACCAGCAGAGAAAACAAAGAGAACATTTGGATGAGAATTAATGATTCTCGTCGCATTTCTAAGAATTGTCGTTTGAAAGTATCTTGTTAAACTCTTTCTTTCACTCTCAAAGTTCTTCATATCCTTTTTGCCAAATTGATCCTCAAAAATGCCATCTACAATACGTGTAGTACTCTTGTAGCTTTGCCCCCATGAAGCATGAATGATATTGGCATGACGTGCACTGTAATCAATTGCCATCGCTAATTTATTTTTTAAGAAGTAAATATAGTGTCTAATATAAGAATTAATGTGGCGAAGTTTCTTTTGTGTTGAGCTTCTTTTAAGAGCTTCAAAGTCTTTAAGGTAAAAGTCACCTTCTTTTGCATCTCCTAAATATGTAATAGGCAAGAGTTTGATGTGTGATTTTTTTACAGTTTTAGGATAGTGTGACTTATCAAGTGCGATACATGCAACGTGTGAGCCGTGTGTATACTTTGAGAATTTCTTTCTCTTATCCATGAAATCTTCATCATCTCTTAAAGCGTTATAGATTTCTAACTCTTCTTCACTAATCGTATCCAAGGTCTTCTTTGCCCTTAGGTGATAGTAGTCATAAACTTCACTTGGAAAACTTCCTCTAAGAGATTCATTAAAAACTTGTTCGTTTTGCGTGATAAAATTCCAACCACTAACATCATCTACTTTTCCGTTTCGATCATCGTCAGTGTTATTATATTCTTCTTTTGGGTTTTCATAGATATAAGGACTCAGACGTGGGTGTTCTCGGTCTATGATATTATCAAGAACTGCAATAACAGTTTTAGCCTGCGTGTTAAAAATGACTAGTAGTGTTGTAATAAGAATTTTATGCATAAAATATTGATAACAGCGACTAAAGTTAGCGTCAATTGCGAAGCGTTAGCTGTTAAATCATAAACGTAAAAACAAGAGGATAATGATCTGAAGGATACTTATTTACATCTGACTTTCCTCTTGGAAAAGGACGTGGCCTTCCAAGGTCATTCTTATATCTATAAATAAGTGGATCAGTAATTTTATCCATATACCTCTCTTGGATAAATGCATAATCAAGTTGGATGGGAACTCTTTTTCTTTTATTAAAGGCGAAGAAAGTGGCCCTATATTCAAGAGGTAATTTCAAGGGAGAGAGGACATCTCGCAAATGATGCTCATAGAGGCCTTTAAACTCTTTTTCTGTTTGATGCTCAGATGCATTACCATTTAAGTCTCCAAGTAAAATGGAAGGAATATTCTCATCCATTCGCGATATGACTTTGAGACAATAATTTAACTCACTCATTCTTCTTTTTATGGAGCGAAAATCAATACCTGTGTCATCTCGAGCAGACTTTAAATGAACATTAAATAGCTTTAAAAGGATCAACTTATCTTTGCTAATACTTAATTCTAAGAGTCCACGTGAGAGTTTATAGGTTTCAGAAAACCCTTTTCTTTCAAGGTAGTGAAGTTCTTCTTCAGTATAGGGACAATCAATAGCATTTTTATGATGGCTTTTCAGTCTAAAGCTATATTCGCTAGAGATCTCTTTTTTTACGAGATAGGCGATTTCAATATTTCTAGAGCTATTACCTTTGACATGAAAAACTTCGTATGATTCATTTAAATAATGCTTATTAAAGTAGTAGAGGCTTTCAATAAAACCCACTTCTTGAAGAGCATAGATATCAGCATTAATATCATTAAAAACTTCTTGTAGGTCTTTTAATTTATCATCTGATTTAAAAAAATGAGGACTTTCGTATTCAGGGATGGCCTCTTTGATAAATAAGTTTTCTAGGTTATAGGTGCAAATCGTCAGTTGAATAAGTTAGCTCCTAGCAGTCCCAGCCTGTGATATAGGTCTCGTATGATTTAGTTTCAATATTAAAGATGTCTTGGCAATAAGAGCCTTTAAAGAGATTTTGAAAGTTTGGGTAGTCTTTCATATATTTACTAAAAATGTCTTTTAGCTCCTTTGAGCATTTTACTGACTTTGGAGAAGTGGGAGAGTTATTATTAAAGTCAAACTCTAGTGCCCCTGACTTTGAACTCTTTAAAGTATAAATCTTATTATTAAAGTCTAAGAAGCTATAGAGTGAATTATTTGTCGTATATAGAGGACTGGCATTTGTTGAGGTGATAAATTTATTTTTCTTATTCAGAAAGACTCTAGGAAAGAATCTACCTTTATTATTAACTTCTTTAGTATTTAGAATAAATTTAATTGCCTGATAATATTTTTTTTCTCCTGAACGGTGAGAAAAGCATTTTGAATCATAGGTTATCTCTTCTGTAGAATCTTTTTGCGTTGTAAAGAGTCTAAGGGGAAAACCAGATTCTCTATTAAAGTCACGAATAATTTTTTGGCTTCCACTAAGAGAATTTGAAAATTTTAAATAGAGACTACCTTGCTCTTTGGTGCAGCTAGAATTTTCAGGACAGCCTTTATGGGCGTGGAGAAGTTCTTGAATCATCTTCTTTGTGGTCTCAGACATTTTACCTTGAGTTCTTGCTTGAACTTGCAAAGAGGTGAGTATGATTAGTAAAGAGAAGATGATTTTCATAATTAAATTTTATCACTATTTATAAATTGATGACAAATAATATGTTTGAAAGCTTATTGACAATAAATATGGTGGTTCCACTTAAAGTTTTGAGTTGTGAATGCGTTGTAATATGATCCATCAAAACTTCCATTAACTGAGGCAATATCATTTGGAGAGTCAATAATAGAATAGAACTCTCTAAAGGCTTCACCTGGATCTTGTTGAAAGGTTCCATTTCTATTAGGCTCTGGAATATAATTAGCAAAGGCAACACCTTCTCTTGTACCTTGACTCTCACAGAACTTTCTTCCAATCTCTTCTAATTTTCCTCTTACTGTAGCATCTTGTTTTGGAAAACCATTTGGCTCAAACTCACTATCTAAAAGTGCAAGATCTTCATCTAAGACACCTGTATCATATTCTTCAATAGCACTTTCACTTGAAACATACTTGTTAAAATAAACCATTAAGTTAGTTCCAGTCGGTAGGGCGCATCTTTGTTTATTATCTCCATTGATTTCTTCAGAAAAGTTTGAACAGCATCTTGCAGCTGAATCAACTTCTGTACCAAGCTTTGCACAGCACTTGAATTCATGGGCCGCAAATATCTGCTCAACTGCAAATTTGTCTTCTCTAAAATATCCCTCATCGATGGCGGCACCATTATAGCTATTTCCAATAGTTCCATCTTGGTAATCAGCTCTTGTTCTTATTGAGTTCTTATAGATTCCAGGGACAAGCTCTTGATCATCACTTGAAGCAATAGGAGTAGTTCCTGTGATGACATCATTACAGTAGAGTGGTTCATAAGTAATTTGAGGAATACCTAGTAATTCATAATTTTCAAATTTCTTTAAATAGTAAAGTGATTCACCTACATTCATATTTGTATTGGTGTCGATAGTGTTAAACATAATTGAAGGCCAAGCGTATTTCCAGTCTGTGACATCTTCATCGCTGTTATTACCATCGGTTTCTACTGCGATAAGAAGAATGTATCTCTCTAAAGAACCATCGAGATAATAACAAGCTGCTACTCTTGGATCTTCTGATGTATCTGGCCCATCTCCGTCTAAGTCAACTCTTTCAGTAAAGGTGTTGTCTGCAGGGGTTGCTTCAAAAGCATTGATCGTAGCTTTACATGCTCCAGAAGGAGCACCGATATTTGATTTTTCATAAACACCCGTGCCACTGATTGAATCTCCTCTAAAAGTAACTTTTATACCAGGGTCTTGAGTTGGATCAAAAAAGATAGGTAATAAAAATCCCATTTTCATTGAGTTAATATATCCTGAATCATTTGGCTGACTTTCATTGGTGAAGTTATCATAGTCTCTAAATCGATAAAGCTCATTAGCATAGTCAGCGGTAGAGCCTGTGGTTCCAGACCCTTCAGTGTATGCTAATGGGTAATAAATTGCACCATCAGTAATGACAGTAGATAAATCAATCGATCCATTTCCTGTGTCAGTATCCTCTGGAGCATACTCAAGTTCAATCCTATCATAAGGTGCTGCAGGAGCACCTGATGTTTCATAAGTCGGTGCAAGAGGTGAGGTATTGTCAAAGTTAGTAGATTCAATAAATGAACTCTGTGAACATCCAAATCTGTTAATACCTGAAACTGAGCCACTTCCTACGCGAGGGTAGAAGCATAGAGATGTATAATCCCTTATCCATGATGCCTCGATATTTGAATATGGAGTTTCTTTATAAAGAGTGTTTGTGTAATTAAGACATTGAAAATTACTTGGATCAACATTGAAGCGATTTGATCTCGTCCAGTCGTGAGTTCCATCAGAAAATTTTCTAATAAAACCTCCACCACAACAATTTGCACTTCCTGTCTCGTTCAATGTTTTCCACATATTTGTCTGCTTATCAAGTTGAGTTGCTGTTGCGCCAACGATAAAACCTTGTGCCGTATCTACGAGCATAGGTTCTTTTGTTGTTGAGACAATGTAGCGAGAGTAGGCATCGGCATCACCTGGATTTGTTGCCGGATTCTTTGTTGCATCAAGATTACTATTGTCAGCATCATAGTCTGGAAGTTCCGTCGCTTGAGTTCCTGTGTAAGCAGTGTACATAGTGAAGTCATTTGTAATTTCTCGACAACACTTATTCTTACCCATATCAAAATTGTAGTAATCATCGACAGATGCTACACCTCTGATAGGAGCATCATCTCGTTGTCTACAGACTAATGATTCACTCCAGAAGTCTTGTTCGGCCTTTGTGCCAAATGTATTATTTAAAGCATATTCTTCATGTAGTGAGTTTGGTGCACAATCGTAGTCGGTGTGACATGAGGATCCCGCTCGTCTAAAACAAGCATTTCTAGCGAATCCCTTTTCAGATATAGTAGTAGCAACACCTCTGCCATCTTCAGCAGTATCGTTATCTTTTAATACAGTTAAGATATTATCTAAGAAGCTTGAACCACCAGAGTCAAACTCAACTCCACAAGCATTTTGCCTAAGCTTTAAGTCATTATCATCTGTTTCAAGATAGATATTTCCATCACCATCAAAAGTGGGACAGGCTGCAAGTCGTGCGGCCGTTGTTGCTTCGTCAGGGTTACATGTTCCTATTTGAGAAATATGGTCAACACCTGTTAGATTTGTTGAAGAATGTTGTGTGATATAAGTATTATTTGATGCATCTTTTCCTGGGACACAGAGTCCATATTCAAATTCATTAGCTAGAACTTCTGTAGAGTCATTTGGGTTAGTACCATAATTTAAGGTAGCGTTATAAGATATGTTTGATCTAATTTCGCTATCAAGATTTTCATCAGCACCAAAGTATATCTCCATTCTTCCAAGAATATTTGCAGACTGCCCATAGAGATCGTTTGAAGGGTCATTTGGCGTTCTGACAGGTCTTTCGTTAAAGCTTGAAGAGCGAAGAGACTGACATGAGAAGTTTGGAGCACAGGCCATAAGTTTTTTGTCATTATCAGTTGAAAGGGTAGAATAATTTCTCTTACAAACAGAACCCGCACCGCGGTAAACACATCTCTTATTACTAGAGCCAGATAGGCCTCCTGTAATTATATTATTAAATCTAAATTCAGAAGCAGTGTTTACATTTTCATTTGCATTTAAATCAAAGCGTGGCCAAAAAGAGCGAGCTCTTGTGACATCTGCACACTTATATTCCCATCCTAGTTTTGCCACACAGTCTGAATCAACATCACATGTGTGATTAAGCTGACAAGAGGCCCCTGGATTTTGATTAACCGCTTGTGGGTCAAGATCAAAATCATAGTCGTGAACTGCTGCATTTTGAATACCATTATCTTCCATCACTGAGACGTTGTAACTTGTAGGTTCTGCTAGATCTGCAAATGGAGCGTTGATGGCAATAAAGAGTTTCTTCGTTGTACTTTTAACTCTTCTTCCACTTCCAACAGCAAACCAGCTCACACCATCAAATGAAGCGATAAGAGCGCCTTTATTAAATCCGTACCAATCTCTTTGGTAACCATTTATCCACATGGCAGCTTGAGTTTTAAGACGATTTCTTCTTTGTACATTCACATCTCCATCTGGCTTATGTGAGAAAGGAAGCATCGTTGGAGGTACCCAGCAAGCTCTTCCAAAAATGGTATCTTCATAATTTCCTCTTGTTTCATTACTTAGAAAATTATCTCGAGATGTTGAATAATTAACTGAATAAAGTCCATATGGAGAGTTCACAGTAGGGTGAGAGCTAAAAGCATTAAACCATGGGTCTTGAGTACAAGAGACACATGGTGAGTAAACACCACTATTTGCTCTAATGACATAAACTGTATCTAGATCAATATCAATCGTTGTCGCAGGCTGTGCTTGATCAAGAGCAAACATTCCAAGAACTGTGTTCATTTCATAACTTGTATCATTTGGTCCAAGCGCTGCTGCTTGATTTGTATAGCTAAACTCTTCTCCCTCTTGATTAGTACCTGCAGGTACTTTATCAAGTCCATCATATGTCACTCCATTCGTGTCAAAGAATCTATGCGGAGCGGTTCTTGCACTGACAGAAATATCCACATCCTGAAATGGTGCTGGAGTAGGGTTATCATCAGGTATGTCACATTCAATCTTTATGATGTTTCCACCTTGATCTTCAATTTTACGAAGATTGTAGTCTGGACACCTTGGATCTAGAGGATCATTGGTAATAGGATCAAGTAAACATCCACATTCTCTCCAAACATTAGTTCTCACTGTATTAAAGTCTGGGTCACAAAAAGAAACGTCTTCATTAAGACATCGATATTTTAAAATATCTTTTTCAAGTTGAATTCTTGCTTCATCATTTGGATCAGTAGGGTCTGGATCTTCGTTACCATCATCTGGATCAATTGGATCACCATTGTCTTCAGAACAGACATAGTAAACGTTTGGCCAATTCTTAAAATTTTGTGGGTTTGATGCCACATCAATGAGGGCCTGAGTCAGTTGATTAGCATCAGGGTTACTTCTAAGAGAGCCATCATCAACACATTGACCTTCTATACAACAATCAAAGCCACTATTTTGACAGCTAAAATTTGTACATGTTCCATTATTATCTGAGACAGCATTATTTGGATCAATTCTAATATTTAGGCTAGAGAGAATAGCGGTATTTGCCGTCAGCTCATTACCTATTATTCCATTCGTCGTTTGATAAAGCTGAATACTCGTTGAAATAATTGTTCTAGAACAACTTGGACAAACTTCAGAAAGAGTATAGGCGGCAGTTGTTGAAATAACTTTTAACGATGTTCCAGAGGTATTGATCAGAGGAGCATTACC
>NZAF01000059.1 GCA_002686115.1 Halobacteriovorax sp.
ACTTTTAAGAGAGATGAGTGCAGAGTCTCAGTTTATTCTTATTACACATAATAAGAAGACAATGGAACTTAACGATGTTCTCTATGGTGTTACGATGCAAGAGCCAGGGGTATCAAAAGCAGTTTCTGTTCAGCTCCATTAATTGATAGTTATAAATATTAAAATATAAAAAAAGGCCCTCTTTAAAAGAGGGCCTCTTTTATAATGATTGAGATTTTTAAATTATTTAAGTCTTGCTCTTATTAGTGCAAATCCGTTCTCATCAATTGAGTTTAATCCAGAGCTCTTACACTTTACTGTCGTTCCGTTTGATCTGCCATGAATTTTGAAGTCTCCAATTTCACAACTGTATTCCATATCTCCCTTGCCTGGTTCTGTGTAAGCTGCAAAGTATTGAGCATTGTAGTTTTCATAAATATTTGTATGAAACTCGACATTAAAGCTATCTAATTTAAAATGACAGTCTTTAAAGAATCCTTCTTTTACTACAGTTCTTGGAAAAGTGATTTTATCGTCTTTTGCTTTTATAACTGTTCTTAGCTCCTTACCTTCAATTCTAAAATTTATTATTTCTCTAGAGAAAATCCCCTTGCAGAAGATACTGTTAGTATCAGATTTATAGAGGGTCTTGGCCCTTGCTTTAAGGGGTGAATCTAGTTGGAGTTTAAGTTCAATATCTTGTGAGTTCGAAGCATGTGCTGAACTAAAGATAGTAAGAATTAGAGATAAATTAAGTGCTTTTTTCATAAAGTTCATTGTTGTTCCTATTCTTTTATTTCCATAGCGGTTAAGTCTATGATTGCATATTTAGCTTTTTTTCCAAAGTTTCCATAATCTAATACATTATCAAATCTATTTGGTGCCTTGTTAATCTCTTGTACATACTCATGCATGAGATCAGGATCAGGAAACTTGAATGTAATATTATCTTTTTCCTTTTTACTTATTTTTTCACTAGAAGAAAGTAGCTTTTGTAATGATACTCTTCTTCCGTTTTTAGGATCACCAACTAATTCCTTTGATGCATGAACTGTTTGGTAAAATTGAAATTGGTTACTAAGTCCGGCAACTTGAAAGAATGCTTCTGCATATGTTGCGCAGCCTGCTCCCTGAAACTTTGTAGGTTCAGCTCCAAAGCCGTAGACATTACCGGCCTTCGGATTTTTAGTGTCTTTCGTTTGTTCAGTAACACTTTTATACTTTCTGTAGAAATCGATCATCTTTGTACACTGGGTAGGAGAGATCTTGTATGAAAGAAATGCCATCGTATTAAAGTGTTTTTTCTTTAAGACTTCTCTCATTCTTCCATTTCTTCTTGGACCGGGTAGATTACGATAAACATATTCCTCTTTGAGATATTGATTAAACTCTGGAATTAAATCATTTTCATCCTCAAAATTACCCTGTGTTGTAATGAGTGGAAGATTGGGATGGGAAGTAGGTCTATTTAAAAGAGTGAGGCCGTAGCCATCTTTCGTTAAAGCTTGAGTCAGTTGCTGAGTTGACTTAGCTCCTTGTCCGGTGATGATTCTTATATCTTCTCCGTTTTTATCTTGGCAGTTAAGTTCTACGGTAACATGACCTAAATTCCTCTTTGTTTCAGGAAAGAAGTATTTATTCATGGCGAGTTTTAAAATGACGTTGGATGTTTTATTGCTCCAGTCAACACCATATGGGGAGCGAATAAGATGATAGGTGATGGTGTTAGTATGAGCCCTATATGTTTTATTGGCGTACTCATTGAAGTAATCAACTTGCTCTGTCGCTAGAGTATTTAGAGCAAAAATACTTGTAAGTAGCCAAAATTTCATATTGTCACCTATTTTCGTTTATACACTTATACCTCACAATTAGAAATTATCGTAGGTTCTACTAGAGTACTTGTAATTTCTATAGGGCCATACACTTCTGGTTACAAAGACTTATCAAAAGTTGTATGTTTGCATATATTTTGGAGATCTTATGAATATTGAAAGTGTGGATAAAAAATTCCTCGATAGAACAGTTTTTTTCTCATCCCTTGGTTGCTCAAAGAACCTTGTCGATGCACAGGTTATGCTTGGGCATATGGGTCTTAATGGTTTTAAAGTGGTACCTGAGCCAAATAATGCAGAAGTTATTGTCGTCAACACTTGTTCATTTATTGATGCTGCAAAGGCTGAAAGTGTCGAAACTATATTAGATCTTGCTGATTATAAAGATACTGAACAAGGAAATTGTAAGGCCCTTGTTGTTTCTGGTTGTATGGCGCAGAGGTACTCCAATGATCTTGAAAAAGAACTCCCTGAGGTTGATCTATTTATCGGAACAGGAGAATATAATAAGATTGTTCCTCTACTAACGGCCTTAGAAGAAAATAAACTTGAAAAAAAATCTTTTGTAGAAGTTCCTAGATTTATCCATACAGAGTTTGATCCNAGGCTAAATACTTCTCCATTTTATACTGCATGGTTAAAAATATCAGAGGGATGTAATAGAAATTGTACGTTCTGTATTATNCCAACTCTTAGAGGNCGTCTACGTTCAAGAACTGTNGAGTCNCTTGTTGAGGAAGCAAGAAANTTATCNGAGACAGGTGTTCGTGAGTTAAACTTGATTTCACAAGATCTTTCAGATTATGGAGTTGATCTTGATGATAATAATAATCTTTTCGAATTGTTAACAGGGCTAGAGTCTGTTGAGAAAATAGATTGGATTAGACTATTTTATTTTTATCCAGATGAGTTAACAGATGAAGTTATTGAAAAAATGGCCACATCAACAAAGGTTAATAAATATCTTGATATGCCAGTACAGCACTTTTCAGACTATGTCTTAAAAAGGATGAATAGAAAGATTACTGGTGAAAAAATCATGGAGAGAATCCAAAAACTTCGTGAAAGAATCCCTGGTATAGTTCTTAGAACATCAATTATTGTAGGTTTTCCTGGAGAGAACGAAGAGGATTTCCAAAAATTACTAGATGGAGTTAAGAAAGCTAGATTCAATCATCTTGGAATTTTTAGATACTCTGATGAAGAGGGAACGCCAGCTTATAGACTGAAAGAAAAAGTTCCCCAAGAGGTTATTGAAGAAAGGTTTGATAAGCTTTTTGAAGTTCAAAAAGAAATTGCTCGCGAACTTAATCAGGAATTTCTTGGTGAGAAGGTAGAAGTTCTAGTTGAAGGATTCCATGAAGACACAGATCTTTTAATTGTTGGTAGACACTTTGGACAAGCTCCAGATATCGACGGTAAGGTCATTATCAACGATCTTGACGGAAAAGAATTAAAGCAAGGTGATCTCGTTAATGTCGAGATCACCGAAGTTCTAGATTTTGATCTTATTGGAAAATTAGTTTAATTATCGATATAAACTTGAAGGGAATCGGTAAGCACCGTCGAGGCTTAAAGCATCACCAGCTGAGGCTGAAAGAGCAGGTGATGTTAACTGAACAACTGTACTGCTGATAACCTTTTTAACAACATATGTATTAGAATTAAATCTAATTGATACTCCTTCTGAAAGACTTGTCATCGCCGTTCCACTTGGATTAATCCCAGAAGATGTAAAAGAAGTGAATGAGCCAGATGCTGCAGTAATAATTGGACTTCCTGAAACAGCATTCACCGTAACGCCAGTTATAGAAATGCTTTGAGGCGACGGAGCAGCAGGAGCATAAATGTCATCCGTTGCGTTTGCCTTCGCCGCAGAACCAGAACATCCAGCGTAAGGACTAGATAAACTCACGAGTAAATTATCAAAATCATTTCTCTCATTATATGCATTATCAAAGACATCCTCACCAGGTAAATCCATTAAAGTAGTGTCAGCAACATTGTCGATGACATCTGACTTAGAAAAAGCAAAGTTCCAGTCTCTAACCATAACTCTGATTCTGGCTTTAATTTCACCACCACTATTTGTACATGCAAATGTGTAAAATGGTTGTGCCGCCATAAATGGATCAACTACATTGTTAGATATAGAGATATTTGTTCTTTCATACCAGCCATGAGATGAATAATCGTATGATCCGGATGTACAACTATTAGTTGCAGTGTAATTTGCCAGAGATATATTCGTATTAAACCCTTGGCTTATAGGTGCTTGATAAGCGAAGTTTGTAACTAGACCATTACTAGCAGGAGTCGTCGTTTTGACAACACCACTGTCAAGTTGTGTCGTTGAGTACTGCTCAGCAGCGGCACCAGCAATACATTCACTTATACTCCCATCACACGTATTTGTAACCTGAGTCACTTCTACTTTACATCCACTCGTTGTACCGTCTGTTAATGATATTTCCCAGTGTCTCTCTGTCCCGAAATCACAAGTTCGAACATTTCCTGAATTGCTGTAATTGTCTCTATAATTTCCATCGCAAAATGTTTCTTCATCAAAGTCAAAAGTACTCCATCCATTAATAGTCCCCGCCGGAACATTGTCACTTTCTCCAAGGGAAATTCCATCTACACTACTTAAAACAGCTTGACCTGTTCTATCCCCATCGTCATTATCACATGAGTCTGTCGTGATATAAGCAACATCTACACTTGAAGGTATTGTTGAAATTTTTGGCTGAAATTGCCAATATGAGTATGGATAGTAATCCACAAATTCACATACATCAGGACCAGAATCAACTTGAAAGTCTAGACCTAAGTTATAAAGATCATTTTCACCAACTTCCATAAAGCAGTCGATATCTATCACGTTATATAACTGAGGGTCAGATGATGAATCTGAAAAGTTTTCAATTGCTTTCTTGTTCACTCTACAGGCACGATTATTATTAAATCTTCCTTCTTTATGTAAGACATATGAAGGGCCATTTTTGATATCTATAACTTCAAAATAATCTACAACCTCGATGTCAAAAACCGAAGTTGTGCTTCCGATACTATTTGTGGCAGTGATAGTAAATGTCTCTGATGTCGTTGCCTCTGTCGGATTTCCACTGATGATACCTGTGCTTGAATCAAGCTCAAGTCCATCTGGAAGTTCTGGTGAGATAGTATAATAGTTTTCACTTCCAAGAATTAGAAATGGCTCAATAAAAACATCTGTCCCTCTTCTAAGTTCAAACTTATTGTTTGTAGAAACACTGTTGACTGATGAAGTCTTATTAACTTCAGAGCCTATTGAGTCATCATTTCCAATTGCATTATTCGTTATCGTATCAGTGTCTCTAAATTGGTTTTCTGTAACCATTGAAACCACAATCTCATTTCCAGAAACAGAACTAATTGTTCCTGCAGCATTAGAAGAGTTGTTTACATCTTGACCTACGTGAAAGTCTGTAGGCGTCGCGATATTAATTGAAACGGTTGGTGACCATACACCTTGAATTGCAATTGAAGAAGAGCTACCTGATGCTGTTGAGCCACAAGAGCTTGTGTTTTGAATTGTATTGACACCATTATCTGTGAAGTTACCAGTAAAGGTACTGTCAACAGATTGAGAAATGAATAGGACGGGACTTGTTGGTGCCGTATCAATCTCCATAATAGTAGCTCTTGCTGTCGAGCCGCTACAAATAATCGAACTAGACTTCGAGCTATCTTGAGTCGTAAGGCCTGTTGAGCTAGAAACAATAAGAGCAGCATTTACAAACTTTGGGTCTGCAGTAATGATAGCCTCTTCATCAACATAAGTTCGATTGATATCTAGAGATTGTTCTTTTTGAAATGTTCCACCTGTAATTTTAACTACAATATAATCATTAGATTTAAACTCAACGATACCTGTCGCACCAGAAGTTAGTGGTGGAGTGAAGTTTGTTGCAACATAATCACCGATACTTATATCACTTGCATCGTTTACACTAAGGACTACAGAAGAGTTGTACCCAAGAACTTGGGGCGAATCAATAACTGCAAGATTGAACGAGAAAGTTTCACCAGAGCCATCAACATCGTTATAAGCTCTTACAGTATATGTCGTAGAGGTGAGAGACGTTGATGTTCTTCCTGTGATCTCACCTGTTTCATTATCAAAACTTAAGCCGCTTGGAAGATCTGGCGAAATCGTGAACCTAACACCATTACTAGTATTGGATAGATTTGTACTTGAATCTGTAATAGGTGAAAGGTGTATATTATCTGTTGTTCCAGAACTTGTTTCAAAGTAATATCCTAATGATTCAACACTACCTTCTTCTCCTGAGTACGTAGTTGAATTATCAATTAAATCCTCGAGTCTAAATTCTCCCGAAGTGACGTCAATGACAATTGTATTAGTGTCAGTATTTACAAGTCTAACATTACCTACTGCAGACTCTTCATTTGTTGATCTTGAGGCAGAGACAGGACCTGATACAGAAAAATTACTCACTTCTTCAGAGAGCGTAAGATACATCTTCTTTGTCGCAGCATTGTCGCCAAAAGATAAACGAAAGCTTTCATCGATTGGCTCTTGAATAGCGACTGTTACACTTGTAGAGATTGATTCTCTTAAAAGAGTATTTGGGTTTAGATATGTTAGTGTCACAATATGTGTAGTACTTGGATAAAGAGATAGTGTATCCGTACTGCTACTAGAAGTGACTTCTCCACTTTCTGAATCAAGAGAGAGCCCACTCGGTAGTGGAGGAGATATCGTATATACAGGATTTAAATTTTCTATACCAACTTGAGATCCAATGTCTCCAAGGTCCCCTTCTACAAGAGCTGCCGATGAACCACTCGTTGAACTTGCTGTACTAGTCATAAACATTGAGTTTTCGCGATCAAAAGTTATTTGATTGTTTGGATAATTAAAGGATGTTGGGATATTAATGGTTGAGCCATCAATGACATTACCATCCTCATCGGTAAAGGTGACATCAGCCGTAGCATTTTGAACCGTATCCTTCTTGAATTTGGTTAAGCTCTCCGGCATACATCCAGTGGTTAATAGTGAGAAAATAGTAATAAATATAATTCCATTTAAATTCTTCATAATCTCATTATCGTCAAAATTGGAGATGAAGTTTACGAAGATTCAAAAAGCCAATAAAATTAATTAGATAGGCAAAAATTGCCAGTTCAGGTTCTAAATAATTTGCCAATAAAGCTTGTCGTTGAATTCTTCGCTTAAGTGTCGATAAATATATGTATAAATGAAATTAAAGAGGGATTAAAAGGTGTATAAGAAACTGATCATTATAATACTGTTATCGTCTAATGTTTTTTCAGCAGGGCCAGATATTGTAGAAAGGTTGAGGCCTTACTTAGTCGACCTCATAGGTAGTGACTTTACGACAATGGTTTTAGGTAAGCCGAGAATTAATGAAGACCTATCAATGAAACTTCCTAAGATTCCAAAAATAACTAAAAATACTACATCAACAGAAGTTTTTAATAATAAATTTAAAGAGAGCAATACCATTGATCCTGAAAAAAAGAAGTCTTATGACTATAACTTTGTTGAGGAAGTGATTCTTGTCACGAGAAATCTACAGGCGGATAATCTTGAAATGTCTAGGTGGTTAAATACTCTTGATCAGGGGGGAAGCCGAGAAGGCGTGTATAGAGCGATGGTTCTAGATTCATATTATGCGAATATGGAAAATTATAATGAATCAATTTCAAAAGATGCAATTGATTTTAGTGTCGACTTTTTTAAAAGATTT
>NZAF01000060.1 GCA_002686115.1 Halobacteriovorax sp.
ATAGTAATAAGAGAAATATTCACGATATACTGTGCCCAAATTTGAAAAATCATAAGATGAGTGCTCTTTTTTAAAAGCTTCTTTCTTCTTTTTTGACAACGAGTCCCACATTTTCTTCGCTTTGCTTCTTATTGACTCGTTGCGCGCATAAAGAATATGTAAGGCTTCATGATTAAGTACACGATCTAGATTGCCCTTAAAGTCTTTCACTCCATCGGCCATGATAGTTAATGGATTTACGAAAATGAGATCTTTTTTCATGAGATCTTTAGAAGCAGATTCACCGATGTCATAGTAAACGACCTCTGAACAAGCTTTAAATGTATCCGTTTTTGACCACTTTTCAAATTGATCGACTTCTTTTTTCGTATAACTTCCGCCCTTTAAAGAGAGTGGGAAATAAGCAGGGGGAAGAGCTTTAGGATTAATGACTGAGTGGGCTACATAGAAACAATAAAAGTCCTTTAAAAAACCTTTAAGTGATGTCACTTGATATACTTCGAGATCTTTAATTTGCTCTATTTTTCTAAGTCTCTGAGGAAGCGCTAATTTTGTCAGAGTTCTCTCTTTCTTTTTATTAAGTTCATGAAGTTTATACCAGCAATAATTGTATTCAGTAGGTCTACTTTGTAATTCTGTTAGAAGTTGTCTTTCACGGCACTCAGGTGTTTTTTTCTTATAGTAGAGATCTATAAACCCTGCCATTAGAGGAACATCTTTTTTATATGCACATTTCTGCTCCTGAAGTAAGCAAAGAAAGTTAAGACACTCTCCATTACTCGCTCCTTGAGCACAAGAATTTAAAATTAAAAAGAGCGTCTGATCAAGAACTGAAGGGTGTGAGCGATTAAGGTCAGTTTGCAATTTAAAGGCGTAATGCTTTAATCCTTTAATACTTGGTGAGATCATTTTACTTCGATCTTTAAAGTAAATCAGACGATTTTTGATATCTAAAATATAATGGTCACCTAATATGTGAGAGCCCATATTAGCAGTCACTGCACTATGGGATAAGGCCCCAATTTGCGTATTAAAGTAAGTTGCTGAAACCTTCTTAAAGGAATGTTTTCCACAAGAAAGTTCATCTAATTTGAAAAATGGAAGTCCTCTACCACTATAGCCAGCTTGATGAAGAGATTCTCTAATTCTTAAAGTTCTCACTCCTTCTCTTTGGAAAACAATGGGGACTTCATTCCCAGAATCTAATCTCATAAGGATTTTTTGATCCTCGATCTTACATGATACGACTATCGTATCTTTCCCTTTAATTTCAATTTTTAACTTTTTAAAACTCTTATCTACTTTTAAAGAATCTAATAGTGTCACTTTCTTTTCTTTAACATTCACTTCAAGAAAGTACTTCTTTAAAAAGTTCATCCCTAAAATGCCGTCACAACACTTAATACCATCTTCTTTTTTCTTAAACTTATCAGTTTTCATGGCATAGGTTTCAAGATCATCAAATGCAAATGTATCAAGACTAAAGCTAAGTCTGTATCCCTCACTTTTTTTCTTTCCAGAAAAAGTGTTCACGTCCTTATCTAAACTCTTATCTCTTTTAAGCATGCCATTAAACTTCTTAAGAGAATTAGGATCAATAAAAGTTGCATTTGATCCCGTATCAAGTAAGAAAAGTGTCTGACTCTCAGCAATAGGGAGCTCCACAATAATTAAAGGCCCTACATTTTTGACAATTTTTAAAACGAAAGACTTGGCATTTACCGAGGTCATTAATACTGAGATAAGCGCAATGCGAAATAAGAAGTTTTTCATAGAATACCCGTGACACTTTTTTAATATTTTTGATAGTATGCAGTCTCTATTTTACTTTTATATTAGTCATTTATCGAGGATAAATTATGGAATACAATTTCAACGAGATTGAAAAGAAATGGCAAAAGTTTTGGCTTGAAAATAAAACTTTTAAAACTGATGCATCTGATAGAACAAAACCAAAGTACTACGTTCTAGATATGTTTCCATACCCATCAGGAGCCGGTCTTCACGTTGGTCACCCAGAGGGATACACTGCAACAGATATCATGGCACGTTATAAGAGAATGACTGGTCATAATGTTCTTCATCCGATGGGATGGGATTCTTTTGGCCTTCCAACGGAAAATTATGCCATTAAAACGGGAATTCATCCGCAAAAAATTACAGAAGATAATATCGCAACTTTTACAAGACAACTTCAGGCCCTTGGTTTTTCCTATGACTGGGACCGTGAAGTAGCGACTTCAGGAGTTGATTATTATAAATGGACACAATGGATCTTTGTTCAGCTCTATAATAAAGGGCTTGCTTACGAAGACGAGATTCAAGTGAATTGGTGTCCAGAACTAAAAACAGTTCTGGCAAACGAAGAAGTTATTGATGGAAAGTCAGAAGTTGGTGGTCACCCTGTAGTGAGAAAGCCAATGAAGCAGTGGATGTTAAAGATCACTGAATACGCTGAAAAACTTCTTGATGGATTAGATGATCTTGACTGGCCTGAAAATATTAAAGAATTACAAAGAAACTGGATTGGAAAGTCTGTCGGAGCTTCAGTTAGCTTTGAAGTTGAAGGTGGGCATGGAGACCTTGAAGTTTTCACAACGAGACCTGATACACTCTTTGGTGCAACTTATATGGTCATTGCTCCTGAGCATGATCTTGTTAGTAAAATTGTTACTGATGAGCAAAAAGACCAAGTTAGTGAGTACTTAAAAAAGACAGAGATGAAATCAGATCTTGAAAGAACTGATCTCAATAAAGATAAGTCAGGTGTCTTCACTGGTGCGTATGCAACTAATCCAGTTAACGGAGCAAAAATCCCTATATGGGTTGCTGACTATGTTCTTATTTCTTATGGAACAGGTGCCATCATGGCCGTTCCTGCTCACGATGAAAGGGACTGGGAATTTGCAAAGAAATATGATCTTCCAATCATTGAGGTTTTAAAAGGTGGAAATGTTTCTGAAGAGGCATTCACTGGTGATGGTGAACACGTTAATTCAGACTTTCTTGATGGACTTGGTAAGACTGAAGGAATTGAAAAGATGATCTCTTGGCTTGAAGATAAAAAGCTTGGAGAGAAGAGAACAAATTATAAACTTCGTGACTGGCTCTTTTCTCGTCAAAGATATTGGGGAGAACCATTTCCAATTTTAAAATTTGAAGATGGAACTGTGAGATGCCTTGATGCCGATGAACTCCCTGTGACTCTTCCTGAAGTAGAAAAGTATGAGCCGTCTGGAACTGGTGAATCTCCTCTTGCGACTATTGATGAATGGCTTTATATAACAGATCCAAAAACGGGTAAGAAAGCAAGAAGAGAAACAAACACAATGCCTCAATGGGCAGGATCTTGCTGGTACTACCTAAGATTCATTGATCCTACAAATAGTGAAAAAGCCTGGGATGAAGAACTTGAAAAATATTGGATGCCAGTTGATCTCTATGTAGGTGGTGTCGAACATGCAACTCTTCACCTACTCTACGCAAGATTTTGGCATAAGGTTCTTTTTGATCTTGGTCTTGTTTCAACTAGTGAGCCTTTTAGAAAATTAGTGAACCAAGGGATGATTCTTGCTGAAGATGGCGAGAAGATGAGTAAGTCTCGTGGAAATGTTATTAATCCAGACGATATTGTTTCAGAATTTGGAGCAGACTCTTTAAGAATGTATGAAATGTTTATGGGGCCTCTTGAAAAAGTTAAGCCTTGGCAAACGAAGGGTGTTAAAGGTGTTCATAACTTTATTAGAAAGTCATATGCATTCTACGGAAATAAAGAAAATACATATGAAGGCGCAGAAAAAGATCAAGACGTTTTAAAGACACTTCATAAGACGATTAAAAAAGTTACTGAAGACATTGAGAATATGAGATTTAATACAGGAATCTCTGCCATGATGGTTATGAATAATGAAATCATTAAAAAAGATCGTAAGGTTTCAATTGAGACCGCAAAAACAGTAGCAAAAATTCTTTCTCCATATGCTCCTCACGCAGCGGAAGANATGTGGGCAAACCTTGGAGAGAAAACTTCNGTTTCTCTTGANCAGTGGCCAAGCTTTGATGCTGANCTTGCAAAAGATGATCTCATCACNATGGCCGTTCAGGTAAATGGAAAAACAAGATCAACTCTTGAAGTACCTGCNGANATCGATAAGGATGAGTTCTTAAAGATGGCAAAAGCTGATGAAAAAGTTTCTAAATTTCTAGATGGAACCATTGTTAAAGAAATTTATGTTCCAGGAAGAATTTGTAACATTGTTGTAAAAGCAAATAAATAAGAGGTCATGAAAGATGAAAAATAAGTTTTACTGCACAACTGCAATAGACTACCCAAACGGAAGACCTCACATTGGTCATGCTTATGAAAAGATTGTTACTGATGCTTATAAGCGTTGGTATGAACTCTTTGGTCATGAAGCCTACTTTCTCACAGGAACTGATGAGAATGGACAAAAGCTTATTGAGTCAGCGAAGGCTTCGGGTAAGGACACTCTTAGTTTTGTAAATGAGAACGTCGAGATCTTTAAAGAGCTCTGCAAAAAAGCAAATATCTCATATGATGATTTCATTAGAACAACAGAGAAAAGACATGCCGATACATGTAATGACATCTGGAAGACTCTTGAAGAAAAGAAGCTTATATATCATGGAAGCTATGCTGGAGATTATTGCCTTTCATGTGAGACTTTTTATACAGAAACTCAAGCTCCAGACGGGATATGTCCTGAGCACCACAAGCCACTTGAAAGAAAAGAAGAGGAAGGCTTCTTCTTTAAACTTTCAGACTATAGTGAGTGGATTATTAAATATCTTGAAGAAAACCCAAGTTTTATTACTCCAAAAGCAAAGTACAATGAAATTGTCTCAAGACTTAAAGGAGATGATTTAAGAGATCTTGCGATCTCTAGACCTAATCAAGGATGGGGAGTTCCTGTTCCTGGAAATGATAACTTTGTTATGTATACATGGTTTGACGCTCTTATTAATTACTACTCGGCTTTATCAAACGACCAAAAAGACCTATGGCCTGCAGATCTTCATGTCATTGGAAAAGATATTCTTTGGTTTCACTCTGTCATCTGGCCATGTATGCTAAAAGCAGCTGATCTACCACTTCCTAAACAAGTCTATGTTCATGGAATGGTACTAGCTGAAGATGGGAAGAAAATGAGTAAGTCACTTGGAAATGTCGTTGATCCATTTGAGATGCTTGAGAAATATCCAACTGACACTTTTCGCTATTATATGCTTAGAAATATCTCAGCTAATTCAGATGGAAGATTTTCAGAAGAAGAGCTTATATCAAAGCATAATACAGAACTTGGTAATGATTACGGAAACCTTTTAATGAGAATTATTAAACTTGCAAGAAAAGTTCTTCCTGATACCGTGATTGATTCTAAAGGCGTGACTCAAGACTTTAAGATTGATGATTATCTTTTTTCTGCTAAAAAACATATGGATGCAAGAGAGCACAATAAGGCCCTTGATAAGATCTGGGACCTTGTAACTTTTCTTAACCAATATATTAACGATAAAGAGCCTTGGAAATATAAGAAAGATCCGGAAGCATTTAAGGCCATTGCTTATAACTGCTTATATGGAATAGGTGTATCAACTATTCTTTTAAAACCCTTTCTTCCAGAAGTGAGTGCTAAAGCATTTTCTTACTTAGGCACAGAGATGAATATTGAAAACCTTATCAACTTTGATGGTCACTCATTTTCATTAAATGAGCCTGAGGCCCTTTTCCCAAAAATAGAAGCTTAAGAAGCTTGCCCACATAATGTGGGCAAGATTTTATCTTTATTTTTTACTTCTAAGCCTTCATCAAAAATTATTCACCACTATATTATCAATAACTTAAAACCCAAGTATATATAAAAACTAAAATTCTTAGCGGATAGCGACAACTACGATAGACTACTTCACATGAAGCAACAACAACTATTAGAACAAACTCTCCAAGGCCTTGAACAAATGATTAATAAGTATAAGCTTAATCAAAATGCTGGAGATAGAGATCGCCTAGACGCAACAAAACAAGCTCATTCTGCACTTAGAAAAGTAATGCTTATGTGTGAAATAACTGGAGAATTCAATGAGATCACACCAGTGAAACAAGGTAAAAAACATGGTTGGATGATTATTGATAAAAATATGAAAACTAAATACTACTGCTAATTAGTCTTCGTCATAGGTGTTTCGACATGTCATGTAAATTGGTAGATGATCACTGACAACCTCTTGAAAGTAACGATAATAGCTTCTTTCTCTAAGCTGAGGCAAGAATAACTTTCTATCGATATCTTCAATTTTCTCATCTAGCTCTGTAAACCTTTTAACAATCTCGCCTCTTGAAACTGTATATAAACTTCCAACATATCGACTATAGCTATTTCGAAGATACTTCACTTTTTCCTCGCCATCTTTAGATAGCTTAAAGTCATAGACATCATGATTATTAATTCTGCGCCCTCTTACAAAATACTTCCTATTAATAAGATGACTAATTTGATTTTCCATAAAATTATATGCTTTAAAGTTGTCACGACCAGCACACTGAGCAGTCGTCTTATCATCAAAGATAAAATGATCATAATTATTGGCAAGCCCCTTTGTCGGTTCTCCACCTCTTTCAAAAGATCTCGCAATTGTTGTCTTTTCTTTTACTTTAACAGAAGTATTTCCGAAGTCTCTTAACATCTCTGCCCAAAATTCTTCATCACCGTTTAGGTTCATATCCCCTAAGAGAATCAGATCATTTTCTTTAAAACTATTCTTATAAAGCTGAACAAAGTTCAAGAGATGCTTTATTTCTGCAAATCTTTGATAAGTTTGAGCCGTGACACCAAAACCTAAATCAGTATGATCATCAACATTAAAAGCTTCATTTAATATTTTCTTCTTATAAACTGGATCACTCGTTGGCGTAAAAACGGTATGAGTTAGAAGTAGAGAGAAATCAAAACGACCGCTTCTAAAACTTCCAATAAACGGAAGTCTCGATATTAATGAAGAAACATTTCTTCCGTAAAAGTTCTTATCAAAATTCACATAACAGGCAATCGAATTTTTATTTGAAACAAAGTTTTCACAATATTCGTTATCAACAGGCTTCACAATACGTGCACGATAAAAGTAACCAGCAAGTTCTTTTACTGTTGCATTTCTTGAACCATCATCCCTTGGAGTTAAGACTAAAGACCAAGAAGGATCTAACTTCATAAGTTCTTCTAGAATTTTAAGATAACCAGGCTGTGTGTATTGTTTTTTTAGAAATTTGATCTTTTTATTTCTTTCACTTGTAGATAGCCTAGGATTCTCTTTGAGCAATTCAATTTCTTCATAAATAGATTCATTATGCCTTCTGTTTTCACCAGTATTTGAGACGAGCTCTACGGCACCAATAACATCCCAATTATTAATGATCTTTGCGACAATTTCATAATCTTTAAATTCTGTTTTCGTTGAACCAGCTTGATAAACATTAAAAGTCGAGATTCTAATATTCTTAGTCTTCATCGCTTCTTTATAAGAGTAAAACCTCTTAACAGCTGATGAATTATAATGATGATAGGGATTCAGACACTCGATTTCCCCAAAGGCACCATCGCTAACTTCTTTTTGCTCTAAGCAATAAACTTTCTCGTTTGCAGCAGCAGAAAAAGTTAAATATATGGCCAACGCCCAAAGGATAAATCTCAAAATATAATCCCAATGATGATTAATTGACAAAAATAGTACCTGTCAGGTTACATTAATTCAAATATGAAATACGTCCTAAGCAACTGAAAACTCGATAAATATTGTTCGCTTACTGTTAGCATTTCCTTACATTTTCCCTAAAGAAATAAACAAGATACGACGATATGCAACATAGAATGTACATTGGAGACGTTATGATCATCAAAAATTTGTTTTTAACTTTATTACTCGTTTGTTCTTTTAATATTAATGCTGCTGTTGGATCTGGTAGTAAAGCTGTTATTGACCTGATAACTGCACCTAAGACCTTCGGTGATTTACTCGATCAAAAAGGCATTTATAAGAATGAGTCAGTTGCACAATTAAAAACATCAATAGAATATTCTTTAAGTGTTCTTTCTGACTCTGGAAAAGGATCAATCGAAGACCTTAAAGCACTTAAGTCTAGACTAAAAGGTAAATCTGATAATGAAATGTATGACTCAATGATGTCAGTTCTCGAAAGAGAAAATGGCGAAGTGACTGCAAAGGAACTTGTAACAGCAATCAATACAATGTCCAGACTTTCTAGAAAATATGCTAAACAAGCATCATTTGATCCAAACAGAACTGTAAGCTTTGGAACATGTGCTTCCTGTGTTAACGAAGAGCTTAGTGAACTGGGGCTAGATTTTGTTATTATCGAAAAGAAAGATATGAGCAAAGGCTTTAGAAAAGACATTAAGGCCAACATGAGAAACAAAAGAACTATGATTAAAACAATCCAACAAAGACTTGGATCAAAAGGATACGGAAGCTTTAAGAGAGGAGATTTCTCAGACGAACAACTTGAGAGTTTACTTTACCTATCTTTCATAGATAAGCACGGTTCAGCTCTTGAAAAAGAACTTGCAGATAGAATCAAAAGAGTCAGCCAAGTATCCCCAGGAAAATATGATATTTTTGACTCTGCTAACGGACATTCATTCTTTAACCTACCTATTACAGCTAGAACTGAAAGAGATAAAAGAATGTGGATAGAACTTTTAGACGAAACAATTGCAGAAATGGAAGCGAATAATAAAAATACAATGGATGCTTTCTATTCTATCTTACAAAGAAGAGTCGATAACGAAGCAGATGCAGGTAAAAAAGCTGATAAGCAGTCGTACTTAGACTATCTTAGAAAACATAAATGTTTTGAAAATAAATAATTTCATCACAAATATGACTAAATATAAAGCATCTCAATCTGAGATGCTTTTTTTTTAATATACTTCTACTTTCTCAAGTTTCTTAACATTTAAAACCTTAAGCATTGCTAAGTACTTTTGAACACCCTTAACTGTTTTATCATTAATCGTATCTTCCATCACCTTATAAGCGACATCATCTAGCAAATCGATATTACCAAAAATCTTTTCCGGTTTCGCAATATCAAGCAACTGATGTGCAAAAGCTTCCTCGTTTGTATTCTTTGGAGAAAAGATAATTTGATAAAGCTTTTTAGTATCGACCGCTCCATCACTCTTTGTAATATCAATTCCACTATCTTTTAAAAGTTTCTTCATATTGACTGATGAAAATGGATTCTTTGAGCTTGCTTTACTATCTAAAACTTTTGCTAAATTACTAACAAGCTCTTGCTTTATCTCCTCTATTTCTTTTTTTAGAACCTTTTGCGCCTTACCTGACAAAGACTTTACTTGATTCTCAACAGTAGCAAAAAAACCTTTTGTAATATTCGCTAAAGCGTCTACAGTAACGGCTTTAGATAAACCGAGTTTCCCTCTGACTTGTGCCTTAACAGACTCACCAATCAATCTTGCTCTTGCTGTTGCAATTTTTCTAATGATAATGGACTCACCCATCACACTCAAAAAACCTAACCTTTTACCTAAGTGTGGTCCACCTTGAATTAAAAGGTATGGTAAATCTGTTCTTAACCTCATTGGTGCCTTGTGAAAAATATTAGTAAATAAATCAATATTCTTATATAAATATCTTTCAAAGTCTTTTGCCGGTAATCTATTTAGATCATCATACATTTTTAAAAAATCTTCTTTGAAGCGGCTCATATTATAAGTGTTTTCATGCCATGCTTTTCTAATCCAGTTAGTCCCCCAAGTCAGCTCACCTCTATCCGCTTTTTGATACTTTTCAATAACTTTTTCGATTTTTCCATTTTTAAATCGACCAATATACTTATCTAAAAAGCTCACCATAGTACTAGGTTTACCGAAATACTCGACTAAGGTCTTAGCTGTTCTTTCGTCAATTTCTCTTCTCGTATAATTAACAACAGTATCAGTCTGATAACGGGCAACACCGACATTTCTTCTAGTAGAGTTCTTTGATATATCATCTATTAATGCATTCAACTTATTTTTTAACTGTTCTTTAGAAATCTTGCCTAATCTTAAATCTTTTTGAATCGCTTGAAGCTTCTTTTTATAATGAAAGACTTGCTTCTCACTTAAAACGCTATTAGACATAATTGCATTTACTTTATCAAAGTCTATACCTTGAATATTCTTTTTTATATTGCCACCATAACTCGTGAACTTTAAAACTATCTTGGCTAACTCTATTTCACTTTCTGCTGTAATTGCAGCAGCAGACTTACCAGCTTCACCAAAGGCACGTTTAACCCCAAGTTCTTTATGGAACTGCTTCATAAACTTCAACTGATGTTTTATACCTTTACTACCTAAATAAAGTGATCGACTCAATATTCCGACTAGTGGAACAATACTAACAGTTTCAATAATAGCCCATGCTTTACTAGAATCAACATTCTCATAAGCATCATGAGTAGAAAAACCTAAGTCTGTCATTAATCTCACATCTGATACTTGTTCTTGAGACCTAAAATACATTCCCCATTCATTATACGCTGCAGTCCCTTGCATTCCAAAACCAGCAGCNCCTCCNCCCGCGACAAGGATTGGACAAACAATNGTTGCNGTACATGCAGCCGCAGCACCAATCGCAACAGCTCCAAGAACAAAACCACCGATNGCAAGNCCCATACTTGCCCATTCNGTAGATGTCATTGACTCAACNCGATCCATNAGTCCTGCAGGTACTCCATCNATACCGGCCATTTCATTTAATTCATCTTGTACTCTTAAAGATTGGTAAAAAACTGATTTAAGTGTTTCGTGATCGCTATCATCNGCNCCACAAAANTTCTCAAGACCATGGTAAATATCATGCTTTCTTTTCACNGCAGCTCTTTCTANTAANTCAATATANAGTAGCTTTTTNACTCGATTATCATGATGAATNATTTCGTCTCTTAAAAGCTCATCAGAACCTATTCCATAAGTTTGTGCNATTTCAGCAAAGATATCTTCTCTCTCTTCGTGATCATCTGATTGCATTAACTCTTGAAACTTTTGCAATCTTCTAGCTTCTTGATCGTTAAAGTACTTTTCTCCAAGACTTAAAAGATCATCTTTAATAAGCCCATCTAAATCCTCATCTATTGCCTCTTCAAACCTATCCATTGTAAGGATACTCTTTGGTGCAATATCCTGAATGTGCTTCATTGTTGATTCACCACCAATATTTGCATCAAATAAGTTCTTACCAGAAGATTTAGAGTCCTCCTTGATTTTTCTCCAAAGGTTTAATTGGTCATCTTTATCTAAGACAGTTGATAAAAACTCAGGACGAACTGGTCTATGTAAGTATAGTATCTCTGCTGCATCTTTTAGACGATCAATCTGATCTTTTATATTTTCAAGGTTATGTCGTTTCTTTCTTACCCAACTTCTAAGCTTCGCTGACCTTCTATAAGAATCTGGTCTCTTTCCAGAGATCTCTTTCTTTATCGCCTCAAGGTCTTCAAGAGCAACAAGATAACTTAATCTGGCCATGGCGATACGATTGTATGCGCTCACTTGAGTTTGCAAAAAGTCATATTCATTAGATATTGCTTCTGGAATAACTTTATGACGATCTCTTAAAAAAGCCCAAAGACTGTAAAGAAAAATAAAGTTATCTTCTAATTGTTCCTCATCTGGAAGAGCCCTTCGAGGAGTATAAACTCCCCCTATTTTTAATGACTTTAAGAAAGTAAGAACTGATTTATATGGATCCTTAGATTCACAAAAAATAGAGTTCCTTTTCCCACAAATATCAATTAAAGATCTTTTAAATGGGCTTCTACTTGATTTTAAGTCATATAATGGTTTTTTCGTAATAGGATCAACTTCATGAAGAGTTTCTAAAACCTCAGTTAATTTCTTAATCCCCCAATTCCTAGACTCTGGACTAGAATAAAGAGAAGGCATGTTAAGAATGATTCTTGTATTTTTAAGTTTTTCTTTAATCTTATCGCTTACAACTTCCCATACATCATATGCTTTAGCTTCCTCCATTTTTCTAGCGAGATACTTAGAGGCTCCAAGGTCATACACTGGAACAATTTCTTCATCTTCATCAAGGTACTCTTTATCGCCTTCTACCCTTGTAATAATATCTTGAAAAAGTTCTATATCACGATAAGTTTTTGTAACGGCACTTTTATCACCAATAAATAACTGACCACGGTCTTGCTCTTTTCTTTTACCACTTACATACTCAGTATAAATATGATTAATATGTCCGGCTTTGAGTTCTTTGAATTTATCCCAACTAGTAAAGTCATCAAAAGTATATCTAATTGCAAAAGATCTCCTCTCTCCACTTTCAAAATCATCGACAGCTCTATTTGCATATCCCATGAGATTATTTTCGAGTGCAGGCCAGAGCATTCTATTTAATGGGCTCATCTCAACATTTTCAGTATACATCTTGAGAACTCCACCATCATTTAGAGCAAGTGGAGAATCCCCTGAGAAACCAAAATTATAACCATGCCCCATGTCTTCAATATAATCATTTATGATAAGACCTTTTTCAACAAGGAGCTTAACCAGATATGAGCGTCTATTAAATGCTCTTTCTTTTTCAAAGTTTTCTAAATACTTTGCTTCTTCCTCGTCGCCTTCCTCAAGTAGAGCACTTCTTTGTTCATGGTCGACTATTTCATCTTCATATCTTTTAAGCTTTTCGAGTATCAGAAGTTGACCATCTTGAAACTCTTCCCACTCACCATTTCTCTTATTTTCAACACAAGAAAGAGGAATTTGAACCTTCTTACTTTCACTCCCTCCAGAGATAAAATCATACTCTTTAAGTTGATTGATCATATTCTTAACTGTAAGCATTCTAAGAGCTGAAAGATAATTAATTGATGTTGGGTAATTTAAGTATGTCTGTATAACTCTTTCAAATTTAAACTTTAATTTCCAATGATCTCCATCTGCCTTGATTTCAAGTGGTTGACCATTCATCATACCATTTTCTAAAACCATTAGAGTTAATAAGGCTTCGCTTGGCATCTCATACTCAGTACCATCTTCAGCAACATAGAATTTGCCACTCTTTTCAGGAACGAGAGACATTGGTATATCAATTAGAAATTTTTCACTTAATTCTTTTTCAAATATTCTTAAAGGAAGTACAAGTGAAGACAATTCCTTCATAGATAAGGCAATATCATCTGTGTATCTAATTAAAAGAGCTGCTTTATAACGATCATTGAGTTCGTCCCTATCATAAACAAACTCGAGAACTTCTTCCCTTATTTTCCTAGCATCTTTAATGACTCTTTCAATTCTCTTTTCTAAATTTCTCGTATTGATTGCATCTCGTAAATCATCTTTATCAGTGATCTCACCCAGGTCCATTCTAGATGTTATAAAGATAAGGTCATATATAATGTCATCATTTTTATTACATTTAGTGATCTTTGGAGCACTTTTTTGAGACTTCACTTGAGATTGTTGACTCTTATACTGATTTTGATAACCATCAACTGATAATATTTTTAAAAGATAATCATAATAACTCTCACTCGATTCCTCATCATTACTTTGTCCAAACGCCCCTGCTAAATTAGCATTAGTTTCTTCAACATCTTGATCAGTTAAACTCTCTGACCCATTACCATATTCCTCATTTTCTCGAGCACCATTTTCAATCTCTTCATCTGTTAGAAGAATTTTACTAATTGGTCTTACATTACAAGTATGGTCTCCTCTAATTCTTCTTCTTAGTTTTCTCATTCTTTTTCCAAGAGCATCAACCTCATGCATGGCCTTGTACATTCCTGGAATATATTCATCACTTGCAGGAAGTCGTGAAACGACCTCCCCAAATGCCATTTGAAATGAACACATAAAAATGATGAAAAATGAGATTAGCTTCTTTAAAATTATCATGCCTTATATTAAGCAAGATAAATGCCAAGAAATAAAAATAAGCCACACCCTAAGTGCTTGAAAACACATTGCTTCTTTGTAAAAAATACGTAAAAACTATTCAATGTAAAAAGTTTTTACGATAAAATCTANGACATGANNTTACTANCNTATGTCCTTAANATTTCATTGATTCTTTCATTANGCCTTATCTGCTCAACAGGCNTAGCTATAGAAAAGATTGAAACAGGAAAATTAAGTTTCTACCAAAGAGCTTTCGCAGATGCTCTTTATATTGAAGCGATAAAAGTTAAGGACAATATCTCAGAGAATCCTATAAATGATAAAATTTTGAAGGTTTTTAATGATTCTAAAGAACATATAGGCTTTATTAGAAATATTGAAACAACTACTGGCTGCAATAGCGCATGTCTGCCTGTTGTTTTTACCCTCTTCTATGACAAGGACAAGTCTTTAAAAAAACTTTTATCAAAGCCAGGTCTAACCAAGAAATATCACGCAAAATTCACAGATAAAGATTATGAAAAGCTCTCTCTAATTCTTGCTTTAAATCCGGATAGCTTCTTAAAAGTAAAACATCCTACAGAGATGGTAGATATTATTTCTGGAGCGACAAAGAAAGAATATCAAAGTGACGTGGTAAAGAATGCTGCCTATACTTCTTTAAGAGTGAATCTCTACAATCAAGATACATTAAACATCTTAAAAGGTATTAAGTAGACTTTTTCTTTTGATAACCCTTGTAACAAGCAACGTAGAAAATTATTGATATTCCAATTGATAGTATGGCCCTAAACCACAATTGGAAAAAAGTATTTATCTGACTCTTTTTTGGGTTTATATTTGAGATATAAACACTTACCGATTTTCCAATATCTTCTTGGCAGCTTGTTTTCTTACGAAACCCAAAAGACCCCTTAACAATATCACCATCAACGCTTTTTGCAACAGGTGCCCACGAGCGATTAATAGTACTACCTGAGCGACTCCTTAAGACATGACATTTAATAATCGTCGCATCTTTTTTTGTAGAGTCATAAAAAGCAAAAAGAGGTTTTTGACCAAAAAAATATAATGGAATTAGTGGGATGGAATAAAATATTAATAGGACAACGAACTTAAACATCTTAAATTTTGATAAAAAAAAAGGTGAGCTAAGCTCACCTTTTTATCTTACTGACCTCTTAGGTCTTTTCTTAAAATCTTTCCAACGTTTGATTTCGGAAGCTCCGTTCTAAACTCATAGAACTTAGGAACTTTGTATCCTGTTAGGTTTTCTTTACAGAACTCTTTAAGTTCTTCTTCTGTAAGTGAGTCGTCATTTTTCACGACGAAAATCTTTACAACCTCACCACTTTTTTGATCAGGAACACCTACTGCCGCACATTCAAATACTTTAGGGTGCTGACAAATAACATCTTCAAGTTCATTAGGATAAACATTAAACCCCGAAACAAGAATCATATCTTTTTTACGGTCAACGATCTTAAAGAATCCTTGCTCATCCATAAGACCAATATCACCAGTCTTAAAATAACCATCGGCTGTCATAACCTTCTTTGTCTCTTCAGGTCTTCCCCAATAACCTCTCATAACCTGAGGACCTTTAATACAAATCTCTCCAATCTCACCTGCAGAAAGTGTATTTTCATCATCATCTTTAATACAAACATCTGTTGATGAAATTGGAAGTCCAATACTTCCGTTATAATCAGCTAGATCCATTGGATTGATACATGCTGCTGGAGAAGTTTCAGTTAGTCCATAAGCTTCAATTAAAGGTGTCTTTGTTACTTGCTTCCACTTTTCAGCAACCGCTTTTTGAACGGCCATCCCTCCTCCGAGAGTTAGCTTTAAAGAATCAAAGCCACAGTCTTTAAAATCTGGATTATTTAGTAGCCCGTTAAAAAGTGTGTTAACACCTGTAAATGCAGTAAAGTCCCACTTCTTAAGTTCTTTTACAAAACCAGGAATATCTCTTGGGTTTGTGATAAGAACATTTAAAGCTCCAATTGTAGAAAATGTGAAGCAGTTCGCTGTGAGTGAGAAGATATGATAGAGAGGTAGTGGAGTAATAATAATTTCCTTACCTTCTTCAATAAGTGGAGAAATCCACGATCTCGCCTGAACAAGATTTGACACAATATTTTTATGAGTCAGCTCAGCACCCTTTGAAACTCCAGTTGTTCCACCTGTGTATTGTAAAAAAGCCGTCTCTTCATTATCGATTTCAACTTTTTGATACTTAGATTCATCGCCCTCATCAAGAGCTTTTAAAAATGGAGTCGCATCTTTAATGTTCCAACTTGGTACCATTTTTTTCACATGCTTGATAACAAAGTTAACAATAAGTGACTTTGGAAACTTAAGCATGTCACCAATTTGAGTAACGAGAACATTCTTAACTGGAGTATTTGCAATAACTTCTTCTAAAACACTTGCAGAATTTTCAAAGATAATAATTGTTTCAGAACCTGAGTCTTTTAGCTGATGTTCAAGTTCACGAGCAGTGTAAAGAGGATTCACGTTTACACAAACCATTCCCGCTCTAAGAATACCAAAAAGAGCCACTGGGTATTGAAGAATATTTGGACTCATAATAGCGACTCGGTCACCTTTTTTAAGCCCTAGATTATTTTGTAAATAAGATGCGAACTTTTTAGACAGTAAATCCATATCTGAGTAATTCAAGGTCTTCCCCATACAATGGAAGGCAGGTTTATCTGCAAATTTCTTAAATGACTCCTCTAATAGCTCAGGAATTGAATTATAAGTATTTGAGTCAATTTCTTTAGGCACTCCGTCCTGGTAGTGTTTAAACCATGGTTTTTCCATAAATTTCTCCGCCTTAAATAAAATTTTGTAACCTATTAATAGTAATTTAAACTCCCTCAGCTTGCAACATAATCCCAACAACGCACCCATTCAAAAGAAAGTTACTTGCAAAACACAAATATTAGGTGATAGAAAGGCACCTAAATTTCTTAGGATGTAGAAATTTTCACACACAATGAGGCCCTTTGAATGGAGGGCCTATTTTTTTGCTTAGTTTACGTAAATTTATATGAACGACTTTAAACTTGAACCAGAAGACTTTTATCTTGATGACGATGGAAACATGGTTTTCACAGCGATTTATCTAAAAAAGAGAAAATTCTGCTGTAAAAGTGGCTGTCGCCACTGTCCTTATGATTTTGGTGAAAAGATTGACCCCGAACTCCCAACAGAGTTAATGCAAAAATCTTTCAGTGAAGATAAGTATGACGCAGACACCCTTCTTAAAGAATATGCAGATTTCCATAATGAAGATGAATCAAACTAGTCTAGTCGATATCCATGCCCACGAACTGTTTTTAACATATGCCCGCAAACACCTAGCTTTTTTCGTATAGAGACGATTTTCATTTCAAGTGATTTATAGCTCATTGGCTCATCTCCAGACTTGCCCAAAAAAGAAAGTTCATTCTTGCTATACACATGACCAGGATTTTTTATTAGCTTTAGCAAAATGTTAAACTCAATAGGAGTAAGTTCAACTTCAGTTACTCCATTTTCATTACGAATTTCACAAACTCTTGTGCTATGATTTAATGCAATTGAACCCACTCTATAGGTCTCTTTTACAGAAGACTCGATCATTCTTATATTTCTGTGAATAATTGACTTAAGTATTTTAAAGTTAATTGGCTTATCTATAATATTAGACACACCATAATTAAACGCCTCAATTCGAGACTTCTCATCAATTCTACCTGAAATTAAAATCACACGGTTATAGATTCTCTCTTCTTTTTGAAGAATCTTTAATAGGTCTAGCCCTGAGTAAGACCCTATTCGATAGTCAATCACATACAGGTCATAACTTTGGTTGTTAAAAGTTGCCATTGCTTTAAAATAATCTTCAATAAAGTCAATTTCGATTCCAATATCGTCTTTCAGATGAAATTTAAACAACTTATGTATGTTTGGATCATCATCAACCAACGCTAAATTAATCAAAATATCCCCTCTTGGTAATAAAAAAATTACCTTATTTTTACTTATTTGTTACCATTATGCCCGAATATAGTTATGAGGTCATTATGAAAAATATTTTTTACTTAGTTTTCTTGTTCTTAATCATTTCATGTGCTGAAGATAGTGAAACTCCAGACTCATTTTCAATAAAAAAAGAAGATAGCGTCTCACGTGAAGAAACTAATAAGTCAATAGTTCCTACTCCTCCAAAAGCTGAAGAAAATAAAGTCAATGACACTATCAATGATAAAAGTTCATCATTACCGGAAAGAATTCAAACAAATCTAAATGATTACAAGGTTATAGAATGTAGCAATAAAGATACTAAACTTACAAGATGTATGATTTCAGGGGATAAAAACCAAAGAATTGTTGATTACATTATTAGCGATGAAAGCTCTGTTGAATGTTTTGAAAAAAGAAATTTGAAAGTTAGATACTTGAGTCGAAGCATAATTTCTCGAGGCGGTTGCAACTCTAAGGTATACATTAAAGTGGGAAATATTAGAAGTACGTCTTTTAACTCTGAAAATATTGAAACAAGCACTCAAGTTAAAGTCTTCACTTTTGGCGATATTACTCTTCCTAATAAAATTAAAAAGGGGGAGTTTGTTGATATTAATCCTAGTAACAACGAAAATGTCTTCTATAAAACAAATGACGGTTTTGGAATCTTAGGAGGAGATGTTGCAACAGGACAATTTAATCATGATTCTACAACTAATGAATTTGAAGCATTCGTCTTCAATATAAGAAATGAAATTAAAGTCAGAGTCACATTATCTCGTCTTTTTGCAAAAGAAGGCGAAAGAGCACTTGCAATTACCTTAAATGAGAATAATGAGATTTTAAGAAAAAAGTATATAACCTTAAAAAAAGATAATGACTTAAGAGAGAACAAACATGAAAAATCTTTTTCCATAATTACTAAAGGTGCAAAAAGTCTACTAATACTCCCGTATAAATACAGAAAAGGCTTTATTAAAGAAAACGATAGTAGTGACTTTTACATAAAAGAGCTCAAAACATTTTCAGCCGAGGACACAAGAAATGACGAGGCTTAATGTCTTTTTTAATAATATTACACTTTCTGAAATCAAAGAAAGGCAGCATCAAGTAGAACTTATACGAGCATTTTTTGAGCAAAGAAATGATGTCATGGTTGTTATGCATTTAACAAGAATGCTTAATCAGAACGAAGAGTTTAGTCTATGTGAGTTTTCTAATTATGCTGAGCAGATTATTTCAGAACTTGATTCTGGCTCAAGAGAAAATGCATCAAAACTAATTAATACATATCAACAATATGTGATCGACCTTGAATCACTATTAAAGGAATAAGAAATAGAGAGAGCGTACATATGTCTGAAATAAAAGTCATTCTTGAACCAATCTATAAGGAACTAACAACAGAGTATCTTGAAGAAAGAATTGAGGAACTGAAAATAATCGAAAATTATCTAGCAATAGAAGATCATAATAATTTGATTCATGTTTTTCATCAATTAGCAGGAAGTGGATCAAGCTTTGGCATCGGTTCGATTACTTTTTTTGGAAAAAAAATAGAGAATCTTCTCTTTGAAAAAGACTTCAATCAAGTTAAAAAAAGTTTTGATGAATACAGAGATCATTTAAAATCGATAAAACTTGTCTTTAAAGAAGATTAAGTTTAATTATGATTCGCATAAATTATGTAAATTGTGTCTAAAATCTAGACGGCCGATTGAATATATTTCAAACAAATCTCACCACCTTTATTATATTTCCGAATAGTTAGCTTCTGTATAATTGGCATACCTATTGCTTCAAATATCCCTGAAGGGGGATGATTATGAAAACATCACTATTATTAATCGTTTTAACATTAGGTCTTATGTCTATGAGTGCAAAAGCTCTTGAACTCGAGTGTAGTACACCTAGAAAGAATATCACACTAAAGCTTAAAGATAATAAGCTTAAGCTAGATGGTAGATTTCCTGCAGAAACGATGGTTCAGAGGTCTAAGTTTAAAGGAGATGG
>NZAF01000061.1 GCA_002686115.1 Halobacteriovorax sp.
GTGCTGGATCTAAAACATCAACTCTGTTAGTTGCTGCCATAATAATCACACCCTCATTAGACTCAAAACCATCCATTTCAACTAGCATTTGGTTAAGTGTTTGCTCACGCTCATCATGACCACCACCCATTCCATGGCCTCTATGACGTCCAACTGCATCGATCTCATCAATAAAGATAATACATGGTGCGTTTTTCTTACCTTGCTCAAAAAGGTCTCTAACTCTTGAAGCACCAACACCGACAAACATCTCAACAAAGTCAGAACCTGAAATTGAAAAGAATGGGACGTTAGCTTCACCTGCAACAGCTCTTGCAAGAAGAGTCTTCCCAGTACCAGGAGGACCAACTAAGATAACACCCTTAGGAATTTTTCCACCAAGAGAAGTATATTTTTTTGGATCTTTTAAAAAGTCTACAACTTCAGCAAGTTCTTCTTTTGCCTCTTCGACACCAGAAACGTCATTGAAAGTCACTTTCTTATCATGTGGTGAAAGCATTCTTGCTTTTGATTTTCCAAAACTCATTGCCTTTCCCCCACCAGCTTGTAATTGCTTGAGAAAGAAAATAACAATAACAAAGAGAAAAATCATTGGTCCCCAGCTTATAAGAAACTGAGTAAATAGAGACTGCTGTTCTTTTTCTTCATATTCAGGAATAATTCCATTAGATTTTAACATATCAAATGTTTCAGTTCCTGTTGGTCCAGTCGTTTGAAACCAAGTTCCACCTTCAAAGCCATCTTTAAATTTACCATGAATGGTTAATTTGTCTTTTAAAACAACTTTTTCAACGTTCTTTTGTTCTACCGCTGTGACAAATTCAGGATATGTAACAGGCTTATAGGCTTTTTGATTCTCTGAAGAAAGTTTTGCTACGAAAAGAAGCATCAAAACAAGAACAACCCAGAGGAGTATGCTTTTTTGTTGGTTTTTCATTATCATCCTTTTTAATATTTTAATCATTCATCCAATGATTCAACCATTTTACATAGTTTAGGCATAAAGAATCAACAGGGATTTATAATAAATTGGGATGATTATGGCCTTTGTCAATGTTAGAGCCAATATTTGACTTGTGCGTCAGGATATCTATAAAAGTAATTGAGATCCCCATCATGCTCACTACAAGCCAAGAAGGAAGGATTTTTTAATCCATTTTTTCGCTTTACATGTACATAAAAAGGAACCGGTTCAGGAATATGCGAAGCTTTTGAGTATAATTTAATATTCTCTTGTGCTCTTAATATCAAACTAATCTCTTGAAAGTGTAAAAATCTCACTCCTCCACTAAAATTTAACTCTGCAACTTTATAATCTCTAATAAGATCTTTAAGTTTCTGATATTGCTGCCTTATCTTACCTCTACTCGATTTACTTCCTTTAAAGATGAGCTGCAGACAATCCTCACATCTTTGATCAAAAGAAAAACTATTGTCATTCTCGTCATGTATATAGATGTATCCCCACTCTCTTGATAAATAAGGCCCTTTAATCGCTTTCTTATTAGATCTCTCCTTCACGTGTAAACCAAATTTCTTAGCTAGAGAAGCTGAGCGAGTAGCATGATGTGCATAAAGCTTAGGATAAGTCTTTTCTAATTCTTTTAAGTGTTTTCTGATTAAATTTCTTTCAAAGATTACATCGCTATTTGTAGGGTCTTCAAACCACTTTAGTCCCATCTCCTTAGCAAAGCGAATAATATGATTTTTACTCACGCAAAGAAATGGTCTTCTAATCACACCATTTATAACAGGAATTCCTAAACTAGACTTAAGTGAAGAACTTTTAAGGGTTTGCATAAGACTCCATTCAAGAGAATCTCCTAAATGGTGACCCAAGAGTAGTAGCTCATTATTCTTCAATTCACTCTTAAAGAGCTTATAACGGGCATCACGAGCATTTTTTTCAAAATTTCGTGAATGCTCAAAACTTACTTTAGAAATTGAGATATCGATATCTAGAGAATGACAATATCTTATCATTGCTTCTTTTTCTCTTTCGATATGACTTCTTGTTTGATGATCAATAAAAATTACACGAGGTTTAAAAGCTATCTTTCCTCTCTCAAAAAGAAGACTCATGACTTTTAAAAGAGAGACAGAGTCAATTCCTCCACTGAGAGCAATAACAGTAGGCCTTCTATCGATATCTAACCCATGAGATTTTGCGAAGTTTTCGACAAAAGAGATAAACTCTAATGAAAATATTGGTAATTTTCGATTCATAAAAAGGAAATTATAGTATTGACAGAAAACAGGCAACAAATTAGTATCAGCTCATTCAAAAATTTGGCTTCGTAGCTCAGATGGTTAGAGCGGCAGATTCATATCCTGCAGGTCCCCTGTTCAATTCAGGGCGAAGCCACCAAATCCCCCAACATTACTTATTTACCTTTAATTTCAATGACTTAAAACTGTACACATTTACCAATTCTATGTAATTATGACACACTGCCTTTAAACGCACCAAGTCACTTGATAATATCAATCTAATGAAAATCATTAGAAAAACTAATATTCAAAAGGCAATATGCCTGCTAACCCTATCTACACTAGCTCTTGGTGCAAAGAACACTGTTGAAATCCCTTCTGCAAGAGACTTAGGAGTTAAGGATTTTCAAGCGCAATTATCAATAGGCTTAAATGAGCAAACTGGTAGGCTTGAAAAGGGAACAATTAATAAAACAAAGATCAAGATTCAGGCCGAGCTTGAGATGAATGACTTTGTCTCTTTTCACGGCCGTGGTGGGATCAAATATGAAACAGGTTCTACTCAAAGTGTTTTTAATGAAAGAAGAAATACTCCAGACTCAAATGTTATCTATGATTATGCATTTGTAAGAACAAATCTATTTGCGAATACTGTAAAACTAGACTTTGGTAGTTTAGATAATAACCCTGAAAAGATGGGAAGTTTTATACAAACAGGAATTACTTCTGTCGGTGTACAAGAGAACTTTAAATATGAAAGTACTTACTTTGATATTGAATTAAATGCTATTCAATCTAAACCACAAAATGATGAATTATCAAATAGAATAGAATCCGTAGAACAAGGTTCTCCAAAATTTTTCTACGAGTACATTAAAGCGGATTTAAAATTAAATAGAATTAAACTTCATGCAACTTATGGTCAATATGCCTATGATGATCTTTCTAATTCAGTTGCCTTTCAAGAACAGTTCATGGGTAACTCTATTGTACAAGGAGATGAAGCTACAAGTAGATTCATCTATAAGTATAAAGGAACTCAACTTTTATTAGGTGCAAGTTTTAAATTAAGTGAATTCATCACTCTTCGCCCTTCTTATGAAGTTGTTGAAAACGATAATGCTCCTAGTTCACAAAATACGGCAACTAATCAGCAATTAATTATTCAAACGTCAATTTTAGATACGTTTGTTGAATTACATTTTAATAATTTTAAAAATGAAAGAGATGTGACTCCAACTTTTTATATGAGCTCACCATTTACGGCCAATACAGAAGGTAGTGGCGCAAAAGTCGTTGTCGAGTATAACGGTTTTGAAACAAGTTTTGGCCATATAAACAGAAAAGAAGTTGTTGATTTACAATTTAGTGATGACGAAAAAGTTTATTTTATTGAAATAAGGAAGAATTATGATTTCATCTAGGTTTAAAACCTTTTTAACCACATTCACTCTTTTTAGTGTCTTGGTCGGTTGCTCACAAGCAGTTGATGATGAAATTATAGAAGACAATGCGCTTGAAGAAATATCTGCTGATTCAGACTTTCAAAATGAAAGCAGAAATAAGAATTTTGCAAGTAAAACAGAAAAGAATACGAAAATAGATAAGATAGATGAAAAATATCCACTAGTATCTGGAGAAGATACATTCAATTATACATCTTTAAAGATACTAGATAACGAAGACGAATATGCTGACAAGAATGAAATCTATGCTTCTGCAAAGAGATATTCAATGCAACTTTGTCTGGACTTAAGAGTTAATAGATCAATGAAGTCTATTCCGGTCTATATCACTCATGAAGATGGATCAAGAAAAAGAGAATTTACTGATACAAGAGGATGTATCTACTGGGTTGATAAAATAGACTTAGATTACAAGCTAATCAGACAAAGAGAAAGATTCATTAAGGTGATTCAAACGTCTAACTCAAATAAGGCCCTAGCAGTAAGATACACAATAGAGCCATTTAACAATCATAACCTTGTCGACAGATCAAGATCAGGTTTTGATCAAGATGACAATGGTGCTTTTAATGTAAGAGTGCCTAAAGATCAAATGATTATCATGACACCTATTAAGGCGATTCCAACAGATTATGGTGATATTCACCCTCGAAATGATATCTTAGAGATTGAGAGAAAGGCCGAGTTTAGAACATGTATTCTAAGAAACCTAAGTAGAGATCAAAAAATCTTAGATGAAAAAGTAACTGTTATTCTAGAGAGAAAATATAGTGACGATGAATTAAAAGCTTTAGAAAAAATTGGTGCAAAACCATTTAGAAAAGAGGCCAAGAATATTGACTTACTAGAATCTTGTGTAACATTAAACATTGCTGTTGATCACCAGAGATATACTAATACAAGAAGAATACCTTATATTATTACGATTAAAACTGAATCAGACAGATTTAAAGGTGCAGTGGCAAAGAGAAAGATTTGTCTATACCCATGGAGTTCGTCTGGGTGGAGTTTTAACGGTAACCAAGAAAATATGGTAACTGAATGTCCAAAGGATAAAGTAAATAAGCAAGCAAGTATCTTTATTCCTAAAGTTGAAATAGACTTTGAAGGACATCCACAGAAAAAAGCTTATACAATCAATAAGAATTTAGATTTAAGTGTACGAAAGACTTATACATTTACATTCTATCCAATGATCGATCATGGAAACTTTCTTCATCAAGAAGAAACTGTGGTTAAACTTCATAACGGTAGATATAGACTTAAAGCACTTATTGTAGCCCCAAAAGAGGGACAAATTGATTTAAGTGCAGAGGATTTAGCAGAGAAAAAATATGTTAAAATTTCATCTGCATCAAAAATCATTAACGTTAAAAATAATATTGTGATGGAGAGATTAAACTTTGACATTAAATTTAAAGATCTCCCATATGTTCATACAAGAACATTTATGATTTTAAGAGTAGAAGACTTAAAAGATGGACATCCATATGCGCCAATAGCATCAACAACAGTTGGTATGTTCCATGCTTCTAACAAAAGCTTTAATTCGAAACAATATAAGAGAATTGAAAACGATGCGAAGAAAAATTCAATAACAAAGTCAGAAGAACTTATTCAAGAATCTTTTCAAGAAGAAGAGGAAAGTTTTAAGACTGAAGTAAATGAACTACTTACAATTTTTGATGGTGTAAAAACATTAGATAATCCATTATTTGAAAAATGGAACAAAGAAGGATCACTTGAGAATGCCTTTGAGAAGTATACAAAAAAATCTCGCAGAATCTTTGGTAATAACTTTAAAGATCTATCTTTAGCGGACCTAAAGACAAAAACTAAGTATGAGATTGATGCATTTGAAATGGATAAGCTTTTAGATGACAACTACACAAGAGATACAATGAGAAAACTATGCAAGGTTCTATTCACTGATGAATATGAAGATGGAATGTTTTCTAGAAACTATGTAGATCATAACTATAAGAATTGTCTAAGAGAGCCTGAAGTTCACATGGATATTCACTTATATGACCATATTGAAAGTATTGATCCTAAGCCAGAATTATTAGACTCTGTAACTGTAAACATCTCTACAAGTACAGGTAGAAACACAAGTCATGGGACATCAGATAGAATTAGTACATCTAGAAGACTTAGTTATGGTGGAAAGTTTGGTGCAAAACTTGATCTACCAATGATTTTTGGCGCAGGGTTTGACTTCGGTTTTGATGTATCAAAAATGTGGGGACATGATATGCAAACTTCTTATTATAATAGAAGTGATAGCGGAACAAATGTACCAATCTCTGCAGATTCACTCACCTTAAGATTTGGAGCCAAATCTAAAAGATGTATCATCATTGATGGAACAGTAAAATTAAGTAACGAGTTAAAACTAGTGTTTCCAAAAAATTCTAATAATGGAATTGGAGCTCCATCTACGGAGTATGCACTTGAAACAAATCAAGTAAGATATCGTTTCTGTGATTCAAAGTCCAGAGCAAGAACATTACAAGAAACTTGGTACTACATTGGAGAAGGTCACCAGTTTCACTCAATCCTAAGAGATAGACAAAACCTAGAAGAAAATCCATATACTATGTTAATTCGTGGAAAGAGAAATATGTCTGTGTTCTTAGACTTTTTACAGAAGTTTAGTAAAGAACTATTACAAAGCAAAATCAAGACGACTCATTCTGCTGATGAGCATCTAAGTGGATCATATGCTAAATTTCAAGCAATGACGAATGTAGAAGAGCATCATGTATATGATGGTGGAATGCCTGGTACAGTGCTAGTTTACGACAAACAAAATAACAGTGATGATCAATACTATGGTGAACAACCTGTAGAAGACTTTGATGTAAACAGAAGTCCGTGGGGCATGACATATGAAAAAGATCTATCACTATTTGATTAGGATATAAAAGAGATGAGAGGATATTTTTTAATTACTGGTTTTCTTATTGGTTGTTCTTCAAACATGAGCATGACAACCAAAGAAGAAAGAAAAGAAAGTAAAAAAGATAAAAGCTGCATGTGCATAAAGATTTATGAACCGGTATGTGCACCAGATGGCACGACATATGGCAATGAATGTGAAGCAAAATGTGAAGGTGTCAAAAACACAAAAGATGGCCCTTGTTCAATCTAATAAATCAATGAGAATCTTTTTCAAATAAAAAGGAAAAGAAAATCCGTTTTTATAAAAACCTGAAAACACATAAGTATTTGCATTAGTTTTTTTACAAACTGGCAAGCGTTTTGAACACTTATGTCTAAGTCCCGTAATAATATTTGCATTAGAGACATCTAGATCAAAATTAATCAAATCTTTAAATAAAGAAAACTCGGATTTTAATTCTCTTAAATTATGAGCGTGAATATGTCCTTCAAAACTTGTTCCACCAAAGAGTAGTTCCCTCTTAGACTTTCTGTGAATGAGATTAAAGTGTCCCTTTGAAAGAACGAAATTATCTATATCAAGAGATATATTATCCCATTTTAAATATGAACCCGACACGGCTTTACCAAGCTTTGTATCTAAAGTTGATTCAAAAAAACTCGAATAAGCTCCAGTTGCAAGAATAATTTTGTCACCATTATATGTAGACATATCTGTACTTAGAGTACTTTCTCTATGCTCTAAATAAGTCTCCCTAGCGTGAGTTAAATTTAATCTTGTACCGTAAAGATCTTTAAGAAAGGATAAGAGTTTTTCAGGAAAAACAAGATAAGATTCTTTTGAAGCAACTTTACAATGATGAAAATCATCTAATTCATGGCCAAATCTTTTATGAAACATCTCTTTTTTATGCTCTGTCATATCTTCATCAAAAACATAATATTGAGGAGACTTTTCACAGAACATTTCAAGATCGTTGTACTCTTTTACAAATGAGGTGAAAGAATTGTAACTATCAACTAATAAGTCACCTAATTTAGAAATTCCTTTTTCATGAACTCCTCCAGAAACAACAGAAGTAGTTCTCGTGCTGCATTCAGGAAAATTTATTGGACTTGAGATTTGTAAAATCTTTTTATCTAAAAAACTCTGTCTTTGACTCATTTCATAAAGAAGGAGTCGTGCGGCAAGACCATCTCCAACCAAAATAATGTCAAAATTCTTCATAAAAGACCTTAAATAGTATTTGCCAATGATAGGCCATATTTTTATTATATTACACTAACTTTTTTAATCATAGAAGATACACACAACATAATCTAAGAGAGGAATCATGGATATTGATCAAAAAGCGGCGATTTATTGTCAGGAGCAAACAGAAATTNCACAAAGACAAGTCTTAAGTGTTCTTGTCATGCTCTATCAAGAAGATTGTACTGTTCCCTTTATCACNCGNTATAGNAANGAAAANACAGGTGGTCTTGATGAAACTCAAATCAGACTGATNCAAGAAAAATATGAAGAATATCTCGAAAGAGAAAAAAGAAGAGANTATATNTTAGANGCCATNAAGAAGCTTGAAAANCTCACTCCNGANCTTGAAAAGAANATNAAGGCATGTGANACCCTAAACCAACTTGAAGACCTCTACGCTCCATATAAGTCTAAGAGAAAGACTAAGGGAATGAAGGCCAAAGAACAAGGGCTTGAGCCATTTTCTGAAATTATTTTAAATACTAAGGAGCCGATGGAAGAGATCGCTAAGAAAGCTGCTGCTTTTATTAGCACTGAAAAAGGCGTTAAATCTTTTGACGATGTTATTAAGGGCGCCTGTGACATTATTATTGAAAACTTTGCTCATGATACGGAGATTAAGGAAGAGTTAAGAACTCTGTACTGGTCTGAGGCAACGATTAAAAGTAGCAAGAAAAAAGATGCTGAAGAGGTTAAAGACTTCCATAAGTTTAAAGACTACTTTGAATTTGAACAAAAAGTTAGTGAACTTAAAAACCCTAAAGTTGCTCATAGATTCCTTGCAATAAAAAGAGGGCTGGCTGCAAAAGTCTTAAAGGTTGATATTATTTTTGATGAAGATATCGCACTTCATAATATTGAAGCAAAACACTTTAACGAAAGTGGACTTACACTAGTGAAGGTTTTAAGAGATTGCGCGAAAAAAGCATACAAGAATTATATTCATAGTTCTCTAGATCTAGAGATAAAAACGGAACTTAAAAAAGAATCAGATGTAAGTGCCATAGAAGTTTTTAAAACAAATTTAAAAAACCTTCTATTACAACCTTACTTAGGACCTAAAACTGTTCTTGGAATTGATCCTGGAGTTGTAACAGGATGTAAAGTGGTTGTTGTTGATGATAGTGGACAATTAGTAATTGATACTGTTATTTACCCTCACCCACCAAAGAACTTCAAAGAGCAATCTGCTCAGATATTAAGTGCCATCATTGAAAAGTTCAAAGTTGAATATGTTGCTATTGGAAATGGAACTTTTGGTAGAGAGACTCTTGAATTTGTTGAAGAGCTTGTACCAGAAGTTAGAGACGGAAATGTAAAAGCTACTATGATTTCTGAAGACGGCGCGAGTATTTATTCTGCATCAGAGATAGCTCAAAAAGAATTTCCTGATAAAGATGCTACAGTTAGAGGAGCTATCAGTATAGCAAGAAGATTTCAGGACCCTTTAGCAGAATTGGTAAAGATTGATCCTAAGTCAATTGGGGTAGGCCAATATCAACATGATGTGAATCAAGTGAAATTAAAAAGATCTCTAGATGGTGTTGTTGAGTCATGTGTTAACTTTGTTGGAGTTGATATCAATACTGCAAGTGCTCCACTTCTTTCTTTCGTTTCAGGGATTGGGCCATCAGTTGCGGGCAATATCGTTAAACATAGAGACAAGAATGGTTTATTCAGTTCAAGAGATGAGCTTTTAAAAGTATCAAGACTCACAAATAAGGTATTTGAACAGTCAGCAGGTTTCTTAAGAATCTATAACGGTAAAAACCCATTAGATGCAACTTTTATTCACCCAGAAAGATATGAGATCCTTGAAGGGTGGGCAAAAAAACATCAAAAAGATTTAAAAGACTTAGTAACAAACAAAGAATTAGCAAAAGAGCTTAAGAGCGACAAAACTCTTAAAGAAGAAATCGGACAGATGACTCTTGAAGATATTCATAAGTCTCTAACTGCTCCTTCACAAGACCCTAGAACAGAATTTAAATCAACTGAATTTAGAAAAGACGTTAAAGATATTAAAGACCTTAAAATTGGTGACTGGTATCCAGGAATCGTAAAAAATATCACTCAATTTGGTGCCTTCGTAGATATTGGCATCAAAGAAAGTGGACTGTTACACATTTCTCAGATTGCTGATAAATTTGTTGAAAATCCACTTGAAGTTCTCAAGGTTGGTGAAGAAGTAAGTGTCAAGGTAATGGACGTTGATATTGAAAGAAAGAGAATTTCACTGACAAGAAAATCAGGTGAAGATCATAGACAAGTTGATAGAGGATACGACTCAAATAAGAAGCCTAAGAGAAATAATCATTCTCAAACACCTCCACCAAAAGCGAATAATCCATTTGCAAAAGCATTAAAAGACTTTAAACTTTAAGTATGGCAGCAAACCTTTTAGCATTACTTGATGATGTAGCGGCAACACTTGATGATGTCGCTACAATGACAAAAATTTCACTTAAAAAGACAAGTGCACTTATGAGTGATGACCTTGCTGTAAATGCAGGGGTCGTACACGGGGTACAACCAAGTCGAGAGTTACCGATCGTCGGTAAAATCTTTGCGGGCTCATTAATAAACAAACTTATTGCCATTGCAATAGTCATTGGTATCAATGCTTTTTACCCTCCCCTTCTAAGCTGGATTCTCATCCTAGGTGGATTTTATCTCGCCTATGAAGGTGTAC
>NZAF01000062.1 GCA_002686115.1 Halobacteriovorax sp.
CATTAAAATCTCAGAAAAAATAACTCAACTAAGGGCCAATGGAAAAAAAATCATTGGCCTAAATGTTGGTGAACCCGACTTCTCTTCACACCCTAGTGTGCTAGAAGGTACAAAGAAAGCTCTCGACGAAGGACTTACAAAATACTCTCTCGTAGCTGGTGAAAATGTCTTAAGAGAAGAAATAATTAATTATTATAATGAGCGTTTTAATACGAGTTTTAAAGCGTCAAATGTATTAGTTGGAAATGGATCCAAACAAATCATCTATAATGCTTTTCAAGCTCTACTAAACGGAGGTGACGAGGTTATTATTCCAGTTCCGTACTGGGTAACCATACCTGAATCAGTAAAATTAGCAGGTGGAAAAAATGTCTTTGTTCCTGTTAAAGAAGATTTTCATTTAGACCTTGAAGCTATTAAAAAGGCAGTTACGAATAAAACGAAGCTCATTTATATTAATACTCCAAATAATCCTTCAGGAGTTAGTTATACAAAAAATGAGATGATGGAGATTGAAAACATTCTAATTGAAAATGATCTATATCTTTTGTCTGATGAAGCTTATGAAGCGCTCATTTATGAAGATGAATTTGTCTCTCCTGCAAGTTTAAGTGTAGAACTCGCGAAGAGGACCGTTTGTGTTCAAAGCTTTTCAAAGTCATTTTGCATGACTGGATTTAGACTTGGCTATATGATTGCTCCAGAATCTTTTATTAAAAAAGTAGGATCATTTCAAGGCCATCTATGTGGTAATGTCCCCCCTTTTACTCAGTATGGTGCAGTTGCAGCTCTTAAAGCTAGAGATCAAATCATCCCTCCACTTATTGAAACAATGAAAAAAAGAAGAGACTTAAGTATCTCTTTGTTTAAAGACTTATTTGAATTTACTCACCCATCAGGTGCCTTTTATCTTTTCTTTAATATTGAACCTTATATAAATAAAGGTCTCGTAAAAAATAGTACGGAAATGGTAGAGCTTCTCATTGACAAGGCAGGTGTCGCACTTGTGCCCGGTCTTTTTTTTGGGATGGATAATTATATACGCCTGGCCTATACCGCTCACAGCGATGAAATCAAAGAAGCTTATGAGAGAATAAAAGAGGTTCTAAAATGAAAGTTGGAATCATAGGATTTGGACGTCTTGGAAAATTATGTGCTTCACATATGATAAAAGATTTTGACTTATATATTTATGATAAAGTTGACTTCAAAAAAGAAATTAAAGCAATGAAGGCCAAGCCTGTGCAAATGAAAGAGTTTGGTATTTGCGACATCATTATTCCATTTGTGCCCATTAGTGAATTTGAAAATACAATGACTGCACTTAAGGACATATTAAAGCCTGGTTGTCTCATCATTGATGTCTGTTCCGTTAAAGAACATCCTATTAATGTAATGAAAAGTCTTTTAAGTGAAGATGTACAAATTCTAGGAACTCACCCTATGTTTGGTCCAGACTCTGCAAGAGATACACTCTTTGGAACTAAAATTGCTCTTTGCCCTGAAAGAATCGATCAAGACCTCTATCATAATATAAAATCATATCTTCATCGTAATGGTGTCAAGACAATAGAAACTACGCCAGAAAAACACGATAAAGAAATTGCGAGTACTCTTGTTCTCACTCATGTCATTGGAAGAACACTTGTTGATATGAAAGTAGAAGATCATGAAATCGATACAAAAGGATACAGACGCCTTTTAAAGATTCTACAAACAGTAGAAAATGATAGCTGGCAACTTTTTGATGATATGAATAGTTATAACCAGTTCTCAAAACCTACGCGTGAGGCGTTTAGAAAATCTTTAGAAAATATATTAAAAAGGCTTGAACATTGAAAGTTGGATTCCAAGGAACACTAGGTTCATATTCTGAGGAAGCTCTTTATAAGTACTTTGGAAGAAAAGATATAGAAGCCATTGGACTTCCTCTAAGTGAAGATGTCTGTATCGCTCTTGAAAAAGAGGAAGTTGCCTCTATCATTCTTCCTATTGAAAATAGTATTGTCGGTAATGTTGATATAAATATGGATCTCATATACAAGCATAATTTCTATGCCATGGGAGAAGTATATCTACCAATAAATCATTGCCTCCTCGCAAATAAAGGAACGACATTAGAGGATATTAAAATAGTACACTCTCACCCTATTGCTCTGGCACAATGTCACGACTTCTTTGTAAAAAATAAAATTAAACCTGTTCCTGAGTTTGATACCGCTGGCGCTTCAAAACTATTAAGTGCTAGAGATACTAACCATGAAGCGACAATTGCCTCAAGACTCTGCAGCGACTATTATGGACTAGAGATCATCTCAGACTCGGTACAAAAAGTAACAAAGAATATCACTCGTTTCCTAGTACTCGTTCTAGAAAAAGATATTCCAAATGCAATCAAATTAGAAAAAACGAGTATTGCCTTCTCTACTAATCATAAACCTGGAGCACTCCTAGAATGTCTTGGCATCTTTGCTGATTTTGGTGTTAACTTAACAAAACTTCAATCAAGGCCAATCCCTGAAAATCCCTTTATGTATATATTCTATGCTGATTTCTTAGGTTCCATTAATGATGAAAGTATCAAAAATTGTCTTAAGTCACTAAAAGAACACACTTCTGATATTAAGATTCTTGGCTCTTATCCTCGTGGAGTCCTTTAAATAAACATTTTTTTCTTTCTGGTGTGGTTTTTTTATTGTTTTTTTTAGGTATTCACAATTAAAATAAACTATGGGATCTGATGAGTTATTAGAAGACTTTATAATTGAAATTCAAGACTTGAAAGCGAAGATGAGTATCACTATATCAAAGCTCATTGAATGTAAGCTTCAAGATAAGTCTTTGTTTGAAAAATTTGGTCAAAATGTTGATCGTATTTATGGTACTGCCATGACGCTTGGACATATTGAAATTGGCGAGTATACCAAAGCAATGAAAGATGTAACGTACATGGCTTCAGCAAGTGATAATGAAAAGGGCCAGCAAAAGACAGTAAAAGCGATGATTAAGTATATTGAGCTTGGAGATGAGATATGCCTTGCTCTAAAAGACCCTGAGAAGGTCCCAGCGCTTAATTTTAAACTCAATCAAGAAAAAGCAAAGGTCGAAATCCTCAATCGTAGAGAGTTCTTTAGCGTCGATAAGAAAAGCTGTGATTAATTAAGCGTTTAAACTTTAGACACTACCCAATTATTACAAGATTCAACAATATATAGCTATTTTAAGTAGAATGAAAGTATGTTGAAAACATATTTTATTCTATTTATCAGCCTATTTTGCATGAGAACCCACGCGTCTAACCATCAGGATATTGGCCCAGAGATAACAAGTTTTTTTGAAAAAATAAGTCCGTACGAAATTATTTCACCTGAAAGAAAAATTCAAGAGATTAATCTCATTGACGGGGCTTACTGCTTCATTGAAACAAGAACAAAAGAAGGGATACTAGATCAAAGAATTCACTTTGATAAGGACGATATAAACCATAACGGAATGCTTTTGTTTCACAACACCTATAGAGGATTAAGGATTAAATTTTCAAACGCTGAAAATGGAAAGCTAACACTAAAAATGTCTACAGGAACAAGCGGTGGCGGTGTTGAATCCATCAATATGACAGTAAAGAGTTTAAGAGGAATAAAGGCTTTAATTTATCGCGGAAATCATGGAAATATGATGCGAGGATTTAGAGAGTCTTATTTTGGATGTTATGAATAATCACAGGAGAGAAATGAATAAGTTATTAGCGATATTACTTGTGTCTTTAATGAGTTTTTATACTTATTCTCAAGAGCATCCAGATGTAGGTCCAAAAATAACCGGACTTTTTTCTGTGGAGGCATTAAAGATTGAGCGTCCTCAAGAGAGTTCATTTAATTTAAATCTTATCGATGAGGTGAACTGCTTCATTGAAACCAGAGATGGTGACAATCAATTAGATCAAAGAATTAACTTCACTCAAGAAGATATTGATCACAATGGTCTTTTGACAATCAAAAACGAAACACGTGTTATTAAAGTTCAATTTAAAAATAATGATAGAAATGGAATAGACCTCGTCATTAATAGTGGAAGGATAAAAGGAACAAAAGGGCATGCTGAGCTATCTGTATCAAGTCTAGAAGGCATAGAAATAAATACATATGCAGGTCACAATGTCACTCTTATCAATGGGCTTAGAAGAGCACATTTTATATGCGAGTAAAGATGAAAGTCATAATTTACATTCTAACATTCTCTGTTTTATGTCTAAACTCTTTTTCTAAATCTAATTATGGTGAAGCTTTTGAAATCGTTTTGTTGGAGCACTACGATACTCAAGCTGTTCTCTATCACATAGAAGATCAAGGTAATGATAATCGATGTGTCTGGATTGGAGTTCATGGTATCAATGATTCACCAAAGAAAATCCTTACTTTAAAATTATTATATCCAAACTGTGCAATTAAAGTTTTAGCATATGATGATCAAACATCAAGACTTGGACCGATATCAAATATATTAAAAGAAGAGTTAAAAGACCTTAAAAACAAATATGAGGTCATTCATATAGATGGACATAGTATGGGAGCAAGAATTTCACTTCATGCCTTAAATAAATTTGATCCTCAATCTTCTTTAGTAAAACTAAATCTTCTCTCACCACACTTAATAGGGTTAAAATCATCTAATATAGCAAGAACTGCAATTTGGCCATTTAGTCTTCTTCCTAAAGTTAAGCCTGGAAAAGATATGGCATCAGCCTCAAGGTTTCAAAAAGAACTCAACTCAATAACTCTATCCCCTAAAGTTAATACTTCTGTTTATTCTGGCGGAAAAGACTGGCAGATTAAGCATAGCTCAGCTGAGTTTAAAAACTATATCGAAAAAATAAAAGCCAACTGGGAACATTATCCCAATGAAGATCATAATACAGTCATAGATAGGTTTTTAAATGAGAAAACTAAAAAGTAATATCAAGCTGCTTTTTTATTTTGAGAAACAAACTCTTGAAATTCACTTATGATAACGGTTGGATCAAGTATCTCAACACAATCTTTAATCGAATACAGCCATTCAAAGAGATATTGTGATTTTTCAACACTTGCCGCCCAGATAATATCTCCATACTGATTCGTTGTTGTATAAGGATGACCAAGAAACATCAACTCACTTGGCATGGAGATGCTCTTACCATGATGTATTTTTAAAACGAGCCTCTCATCAGAACCTTCTACAACTCGCATCGCATGAATAAACTCTTCAATTTCAAGACGAGCATACATTGAGACATAATCATCTCCCAAAAGCTCAATATCCCTCACCTGACTTAGTTCAATAGAGACAATCTTTTTTGATTCGATATCTTCTCCAATAATTCCAAGACTATTGTTCATAAAGAGAACTCTCCATGGAAATACTGTCATCTGAGACTGGTCAATAAACTCCAAATTAACTGTTCTGGAATTATTAACCGCAATCTGAATATCTTTAGCGAGCTCTTTAAAGTCACTATTTTCAAGAAGTATATCACCAAAGTCTTTATGCCAAACTAGAGGTGAAATAACAAAAGACTCATGTTCGCTCTCATCAAAATTTAGCGTCAGTCCATAGGCGTTCGCTTTCTCAATAAAAAGATAAAACTCATCTTTGGTAATATCATTTTGCTCTAAAAAATTTACTAATTTTATTGGACTCTTTAATTCTTCTAAAAAAAACAAAATTTTCCAAAAATCATCACGTATCAATGCCGCATTTTCGTTCATGCAAACTCCCAAATAACTTAGCATACTAGTCGGATATATCCCTTTTTTCCTTTAGTTTTTTTTTTAATACAAGAGTGAGATAATCAATATATGGTATTGAAATCATTAATGAAAAATCCTATGTTGATGATTGGTTTTCTTTTCCTGGCCATCTTTTTATTTCAACTGAGAGACCAAGGATATTTTGACCAAAGATCTGCAAAACTTATCCCTACATCGTGTAAGGCCGTTAAAGTGCGTCTGGACAAATATCTACATGACTCCTGGGAGATTTCATGTAATGAAAATAACCTTGAAGTGATCGTTCCAATTGAAGAATCTGTAATAGAAAATATGGAAAAAACTTTTCCAAAGGAAGAGCTAAGAACAAAAGATCATAAGCCATTTAAGCTCGCCCTCCAAAAAACTCTTTTTACAGTTATGGCCAATAGCTATATCAGCGTTGCCAAATACTCACCAGAAGATAGTCTATCAAGAACAGATATCATTAGCCTGAGGGTCATTCATCCAATTCTGACGTTAAATTCAATCTCAGAGGGAAAGCATGTAGTGAACCTAAAAACAATTAAGAACTTTAAAAGAGTCACAAAACATCTTGAATCAACAGTTCAAGTTCAAGAGGTCTTCAAATAGTCCATCAGGAACTGCTTCATAATGATACTCAACCTCTTTATACTCTAAAGCGTATTGGAAAGCATGAAGGTAGACTCGGTCTGAACTCTCCGCGCCATATAATTCATCACCTAGAATTGGGAAACCAAGATTTGATAACTGAAAACGTATTTGATGTCTTGCTCCTGTTTTTAACTGAACAGAAACAAGTGATAAATTATTCTTATGGTCATAAACTTCTTTTTTAAAAAAAGCTTCAACAGGACGTCCATTTTTAGTATCTTCAACAACTAAGCTTTTCTTAGGGCCGGTAGCACCTAAATAGCTTACGACCTTTCCCTCTCGATTAAAATCCCCTCTCACAACTGCAAGGTAGTATTTTTTCTTTGCGAAGTGAGCAAAATTCTCTCTAAGCTCCTTATGAATAATCGAGCGCTTACAATAAATTAAAACCCCACTTGTAACTTGATCAAGCCGATTCAGTAGACCTTTTTCATGTTCCTTTAAAAGATATAAGCTATCAAAATGATATCGACTTCTTATAAAATTTAAAACAGTGTCATTTTGAGAATAATCTAAGGGATGACAATGAATACCGACAGGCTTATTCACCACTAAGAAAAGTTCATCGTCAGCAATCACCTCAATCTCTTTACCATGATAACAGCAATTAACTAGGTATGGATTAAGAATTTCATTCGCAAGACTTAATGCCTCTTTTTTCCTCACAGGCTTTAAGCGCTTAGGTCTTGATAGTGAATTTTTTATGAGATTACGACTAATACCTAAACTCTTTAAGAAGTCTTCAATAGAATCATAATCATGAATTGAACAAATGCTACCTTTCTTAGTATGACTCAACTTTATGTCCATCACTATCAAGATCTGTCTTTCTAATCATAAACTCTACTCGACGACTTAGTTCATCTATTTTTTGAACAGATACATTTGGCATCTTAACCGTTCTTGTATCACCGTGAAAGACTGTAGAGATTTTCTCTGGTGGNACACCTCTTTTAATAAGTGATCTNGCTACTTCAGCAGCTCTTGCAGCNGAGAGATCAAAAGCATCTTTCTTACCATCNAGTGATGTCTCCCCTCTTGAAGCATGNCCAATGACAAANACTGTCCACTTTCCTTCACTTAGAAGTTTAATCAAACGAGTATANATTTGAATNGGNATTTCTTTGATTTCAATCGATCCACGNTTAAAGTAGACCTTATCTTTAATCTTAACCTTAATTCCTTCTGGTTGTTCATAAATGTCAGCAGAGTCGGCAAGATTATTTTCTTTAAGATCAAACTTCATACTCTTAAGATTTTCATCACTTTCACGATTGATCTCATGCTTATCAAGAATTCCTTCCATCGTTAGAAATTCAATCGGGAAAGGCTTTATAGGAGTTTGAGACTCCATCATCGTAGGAAAATTATCTGGAGACTTACCACGCTGAATGACCTCACCTTGCTTTAAAACGTTACCACCAAAAGCATTCCTGATCGAACCTAGGGCCGCTTCATACTTTGCAGTTTCAGTCTTAGCAAATGAAAGAAGTAAAACGAAGAATGTTAGAAGTAGCGTAACAAGATCGGAGAACGTCGCCATCCAACCAGGAAGACCTGGGGGACACTCTGGACATTTCGTCTCTTCGCATATGGGTTCGTCATCTGAGACAACCGGTGCTGCGTTTTCACCTTCTTCTGCCATAACTCCTCCTTGAGCTTAAAGCTTCTAATTATTCTCCGCCACCTTCGTCACCAAAATCTCTTTCAGCAGGTGGAAGAAAAGAACTAATTTTTTCGATAATCATCCTAGGGTTTTCACCCGCAACAATTCCTAATGTTCCAGCTACGACAATATTCATATTCGTAAGCTCTAAAGATGATCTATATCCAATTTTATTTTTAATAGGGTTACAAAGAACGTTAGCAATAATCGCACCATAGAACGTTGTAAGAAGTGCAACGGCCATGGCAGGACCAATAGCTGAAGGATCAGAAAGGTTCTGAAGCATCTGTACCAGACCAATAAGTGTCCCAATCATCCCCATGGCAGGACCATCATCGGCCATCCCTTGAAACACATCAGCACCAACTTTATGACGAGCCTCCATAGAATCAATATCCATCTGAAGGATTGCCGAGATAACTTCAGGCGGTCTATTATCCGCTGCAAGAGTCATCGCCTTTTTCATAAACATGTCATCCACTTCTGCTTTTTCAAGAGCAAAAACCGATTCACGTCTAGCGAGTTCAGCAAGTTCTTTAATTTTTAAAATAGTTGATTTTGGATCTGCCGCCGAAAAGAAGATCGACTTCATCCCAATTGGAACAATATTTTTTACAATTTCCATTGGCCACTTAAAGAAGGTAACCCCAATAAGACCAAGACCAACAACTAGAACGGAAGGTACGTCAATAAAGATGACGAGTGACCCACCGGCAAGGATCGATCCTAAGATCGCACCGAAAGCAACAACAATACCAATGACTGATGCTATATCCATATAAACATCCCTTTTATATTTCTCTCTGCATAAGTGTCGGTAATTTAGAAAGAGAAGTTTAGGAAGTGATTGAAATTTTATGGATTATCCTTATATTGGAATAATTTTCCTTAAATAAGATTAATAGAGCTATTTCATTTTTACATATTAACTGACCAGCTAAGACATTGTTTTTACTGGAATTACAAGACTGACCTAAATCATTGAATTTTCACATTGCATCGCGTTGCGCAAAGCGTTATAGTTCAGCATTCAATTTGGAGAAGATATGAGAAAGTTAGCTATTTTATGGTCATTAATAAGCGTGCTCAGTGCACCTACTTTTGCCGAAAACTATGACGACTTAAAAGATAAAAAAGTTCAAATCGAAAGCTTTAGATTTTCCGATAAAATTGAAAGCGCTAGTGAAAAAGATAAGCAGTTAATCATTGGTATCATGAACGATTCCTTAACACCTCAAATGACGGATCGACATCTCACAAGTGAATTAAAAATTGGATATATGTCTGAAAAGCTACCAAGTTTTTTTGATTGGTATACAGATGAATATAGCGAAAATTATTACATCGTAACTTTAACTCAACAAATCTACACGCCTGAAGATATTGAAAACCCAGAGCTCATTGAAGAAGATAGACCTTATGCAGGATGGACACACTTAACTTTTGCTATCGCAAAAAATAGTGGAAGTGACCTTCAAATGACTGTTCTAGATTTTGGAGTCATCGGAGAAAAGTCTTTCGCAGCTGACACTCAAATTTGGTTACATGAACTTATCGGCTCTGATGACCCTAACGGTTGGGAACACCAGTTAAATGATGAGATTGGTATTAACCTCACCCACGCAAGAGCAAGAAATTTTAGAGTTGAGGATGAAAGATTCGCAGCGGACATCACTCCATATGTCATTGGCTCAATTGGAAATGTTAATACAAGTGTAACGACTGGTGTGATGGCAAGATTTGGAATGAATGTCCCTGATGATAACGTACTCGGTTTTGAGCCCGTAAATGAAGAAGACCAAACACGTCTCTATGGCTTTGCCACTATAAACGCTTCATATGTGGCAAGAGACATCTTCTTAGACGGTAATACATTTTCAGATAGTCACTCTGTTGAGAAAAATAATTTTGTAGGAAGAGCAGCAGTCGGCGTCGCATACAAATATGGAAACTTCGAATTTTCATACGCCTACGGAATCACGAGTGAACAATTCAAAACTCAAGACGGTCCAAACTTTGGCGGCCAATTCTTCATCAATTACAAAAAAAGATTCTAACTTCTCTAAAAGGTCTTAAAAGGTATCCGGATACCTTTTGAGAAAGATGTTTATTGGCAATTTTCGAATGTGTGAGATTTTTTAAACAGAAGATCGCCTTCAAAATCATCATCATTCTGAACGACACTGATGACCTTTGTTATTGGATGGTAAGCAACCTCATCTCTAGTGCTATCACCATCCACAATCACTCTAGTGTACTTTAAAGAACGATAAAGATAGTCATATCCGACGACATAAAAATCATCTCCATCATATTCTTCAATCTTTACTTTGGTCTTAGTTCTAAGCTGTTCGTTTTCAAGGCAAATATCTAGTCTTGAAAAAATACGCCCACCAAAGCAAACTTGATGCCCTTCAAATGCAACATCATAGTGAGCGTCTAACTCCGCCCATGAAAGCTTCTTCAGACCGTTAATATATTCATTAGCAAAAGTAGATTGAACCAAGGTAAAAACAAGTAATAAATAAACAGACTTCATAATTCCTCCAATATTTTTTGAAGTTATAACAAGATAAAATCGCTTTTATTGTTATAGTACTGTCAGTAAATATATTGTTTCCTTACAAAATCCTAAAAATACTGTTTCTCACTAAGTCTTAACAAAAATATTAATTAAAGCCTCTCATCCATCCAAGCTAAGACATCATCCCTCAGGCGATAAATTTGAACAGCTGCAGGCCTATGACCCATATAAAAGGTATAAAGTTTTGGTTCATTTCCAGTCTGATAAATTTCACTCCAAAGCTTCCACTGATTAATGGTTGGAACAGAAGTATCCTTATTCGCAATAATCATAGCAACATTATTCAGATACTTAGAATTTGCAACAATACTTGAGTCTAAGTGAACATTCTTTCGAAGAATGTCTTCATACTCTTTTTGAGTTTTAAGTCCCAAGAACTCCATATGTCTTTCTCTAATATCGATAATGATACTATGTTCAGAATACGCATAAATTGAAGGCATATCACTACCAGCAACTGCAATAAACATGGCCTTAAATCTATCATCAGAACCTAATAGCATTGAAGAGCGAATCCCTCCAAGGCTCACCCCTACAAGACCAATATTATCTCTGTCGAACTTAAAATATCCATTAACATAATCAATTAATAAATTTGTAAGCTTTAAACTTGAACGATTAATATCTTCAATTCTTTGAAATGAGTTTTCGTCTACTATATCAAGCCTCACCTCTGTCATAGGAACAAGAACATGATATCCATTTTCTTGTAAGAACTGGGCCATCGCTCTTTCTAAAACCGTCTCACCAAGAATATTAGGTGTTATAACAATAAGCTTGTTTTTGACACCTTGAGTGGCCTTATGAAACTTAAATTGAAAATTAACCACAGACTCTAAGCTTTCATTCTGATACCTTAGAACCCCCTCACCTTTAAAATAGCCCTTACTACTCTGATGACTTGGATCGATCTCATCAATAGAATCGAATTTAGCCTTTGAGCTATTTTCCTCAAAAACTCTATCCACTGAGTGAACATTAAATAGAAACAACAACAATACAAAAGTCTTAGAAAGAGACTTCATATTACCTCCAATATTTTAGTGCGCGAAAAGTAGCCCCTTTTACCAAAAGGCGCCAATACTGTCACCGGCCTGCGGTGTTTCCTTTAATTTTTACATATAAAAAAAGCCAGGTACTCACCTAGCCTATCATGAAGATAATATATTTATATAAATTTTTTTAATTCTTTACTGTACCTGCTTTAAAACATTTAAAGACGACCTGTTTTTTTAAGACCTGATTATCGCTCTTACTCTTAGGTACTGACTTCTCAATACATTCTTTCGTCTGTTTAACACATTGATCTTTCAAAGCTCCTGAATAATCAACCCCACAAAATAAAGATAGAACTGTAGCTAACTCAATTAACATAAAAACAGTTTAGGTTTTGTAAATTTAAGTAAAAAAAACCCAGGCTTAGAGCCTGGGCTATAATATCCAAAAACAATTCCTATGTATTTTGGAAGGAATCCTCACACACAATGAGGTAAGTGAAATTAAGCTTCTTTAAAAAATGTGGCATCAATCATGCCAAGCATTTTCTCTCTAAGTTCGCTCATATCAACATTTTCACCGTCTAATACGAGTTCACTCTTAATATAGTCTAGTGGTACTCCAGACAACTCAGATAACTCCCCAAGGCTAACCTTGTCTACTGTATCTTTCGTAATATCAACTCCGTTTTCAGTTGACATCATACACTCCCTTGTATAATATTCGGCCTCTATGATATCAATGATCATAGAAGTCTTTTGCATTCCTTTGCATTTCGTCGTAGAAAAATCATATCTATCAGAAATTATCTATGTCAAAAATATATTACAAATGTAAGTTTTTATTAGAATCTAACGTTTTTATTTGGACAAGGAAGTAAAGAAGCTTTGTATTTTGCTGATAAGCTCGTGATATTCATCATTAGCATCACTTAATAGAGTAATTCCACCACCTGCACCATAGTAAACTTCATTGTCCTCAATTTTAGCCGTTCGAATATTTATAGAACCTCTCACAAACTGTGGTGTTATGAAGATAGTGCTTCCAGTATAAAAGTTTCGAGAAGTAGTCTCTATATCATTTATTAAACTTAAAACTCTTCTCTTAGGAGCTCCTGTGATGCTTCCTCCTGGATATATGGCCCTCAGAACTTGATATAGATCCACCTCAGGCTCTAGCCTTACTTTAATTTCTGAATACTGCTGAAACAGTCCTGGAACAGTAAAATAATCTCTCATCTTAGAAACATTTGAATAACTCTCACTAATGCGAGATAGATCATTTCTTAAAAGGTCTGTAATAATGTTTAATTCACTTATATCTTTTTCACTATTTTGTAACTTATGGAGTCCTTCACTTTGTTTAACGGTTCCCTTTATAGGTCTTGTCACCAAGCTGTCACCTTCAAGTTCAAATAAACACTCTGGAGAATTAGAAAGAAGTTCGAAGTCTCTATCATAGAGATAATGATAAAAATGCCCATGTTTGAACTCTTCACGTAGAGATAAGAAGTTTTCTTTAAGAGCTGTGATTGATGAAATATTCATCTTAAAAAGATGAGTTAAATTAATCTGATAAGCATCACCGTTTAAAAGATGGTCCATTACTTTTTCAAAGCTCTTCTTATAGCTATTTTCGTCTATACTATAATCGAAATGAAACTGGGATCGAGGAGAAATTTTAGAAATATCAACTTCTTTAAAACTATCAAAGTGATAAAGAGTAAACAGCCTTACTTCATCAGAAATAAGATGCTCTAAATCCTCAAACAAAAAGCCTAGCTCGTAATTGAACTGAATAACGATATACTTATCACGATGAAAAATCTTTAGCTTCTTAAGCTCCTCAAAGAGTTCATAAGAGTGTTTATGTCCATCCTCATCTATATAGTAGTCTTTATAAAAGACTAGCCTCTCTATACAATTTGAAAATTCAAAATACTGATTCTTATATTTGGTAATACAAGTTTCTTGCATAACGACTGACTAAGAATGCGGAGGTTGCTCATCTGCTCCATAAGCGATATTTTCAAAACTTGTGTGGGCACCAACGAAAGTAAGCTTTGCCGTACCGACAGATCCCCCCCTGTTCTTACCAACAATAACCTCGGCAACTCCAGGCTCTTTTGTGTCTGGGTTATAATATTCATCACGATAAACAAACATGACAATATCAGCATCCTGCTCAATCGCACCAGACTCTCTAAGGTCAGCTGTATTTGGTCTCTTATTTGGTCTTGATTCAACAGATCTATTAAGCTGTGAAAGAGCAACAACAGGACATTCAAGTTCTTTTGCCATGGACTTAAGTCCCCTCGAAATCTCAGAAATCTGCTGCTCTCTAGGAAGGTTCTTATTGTGTGAGTTCATAAGCTGAAGGTAGTCGATAACAATTAATCCAAG
>NZAF01000063.1 GCA_002686115.1 Halobacteriovorax sp.
GATCATCAGTCTCAGTCTGAGGCATTAAAGTCAGAGTATATAAAGATACTTATAGAGCTCGGTCATCACGAAGAAGCTGTTCACTCAGTAAAAGATTTACTTAATAAGATGCACCAGACAATTACAAGACACTACTGTAAAGAGTGTGGATATAACTCAGATGAAATTTTTTGGAGATGTCCTCAATGTCATGAATGGGAGACCATTAAGTTTAGGTGGAAAGTTTGATGAGAAATATTTTTTTATTTTGCTTATTTCTTCAATCAAGTGTTTATGCAAGATTTTTGTATGCCACAAAGCCTTATGTACAAATGCATCAGAATAAGTCTCGATACTCTCGAGTGATTTCTAACTTCGAATGTAATCAGCCATTTAAAATGATTAAAGACCATGGTGAGTTTTTTGAAGTTAGTTATGCCGCTTATAAAGGCTTTATTTTAAGAGAGTTGGTGAGTTCTTCTAAAGCTAAGGACTGCCCTCAAGATAAGTACTCTAAGTTCTTTGAATATCTTCAACTAGACATTAGTGACATGCACTATTGGGGAAGAGTTCAAGACCTCTATATCTACGGGGAGGTCAATCCATGAAACTTGGAATCGTGATCCTATTTATCTCTATCGTTGTGCAAACACATGCTGATGAAGATAAAATGCCGATGAATAATGATTTCATTAACTTTGAAAATATCAAAGGAGTTCTGAAAAAAGATCGACTCGAGCAAACTTTGAAAGAAAAAAGAGAAGCCGATTTAAAGAGGAAAAAAGCAAAAGAAATAAAAAAGAAAAAACTCTATAGTCTACCAAGCCGAAATGATTTCTGGAAAATTATGATTGAATATTGGCTTGTGAAAAATATTACAATCTTAAAGTGGGATTTTAGAAAACCTGATTACGGAGTTGGAGATTATTTTACAAGTTTCTTAAGGCAAGTTGGAGAAATAGGTCTCAATTATAAGATCCTATATCTAAATACTCCTAGTATCACTCATTTTGCTTTTCCTGTCGGTCATAATGAATATTTATTTGTGTTATCGGTTCCATTTATTCGTTCACTTGATCTAAGTAAACTTGAAATTAGTATATTATTATTTGAGGATATGCTCAGAGTTAAGAACGATTACTTTGCCAACGCTTTTGATGACAAAATGATTGCAAAGCTAACAGAAGGGAATTTCTATAAACAGGAGTTTCCAAAAAAAGAAATAGCAAAAATTTTAGAAGAGATTGATAAAAAAGTTTTTGAAAAGGGCTTTAATTTTCAAGAACAGCATCAGGTGACAAAGAGTATGAATAATATTCTTATATCTGATAAACAGTACTGGCAGGCCTATTACGGACTTCTTGGAAAGATCGATCAACTAGTTAAGAATAACCTTATGTACAAGAATTATGTGAAGATTTATCCTTCACCTGAATTACAGATGAATTGGTTAAATCCTACAAAGAACTAATGGATATATTAAAATTAAAAGATTTCTATTTAAAATATATTGCTTTCTACATTTCTAGTGTGGCATTTCACCTTATTATAATCTCAATCATTACTTTTTTTCATTTCCTTCTCGATCATCGACTTATCGTTGTTGAAAATTGGATTTATGATTTTTCATGGCAAATATTCATGATATCAAAAGTAATATGTTTCTTGTTCTTTTATAAGTATTTTATTTTCTTTAAAAAAGAGAATGATCTTATATCGTTTACAAGAGAAAACTTTAGTTTTAATAAGTTAGACGTATTTCTGATTCCATTAATCTCATTAGCTTTTCTNCTTTTNTACATTGATCCTTATGTTAAATCNAATCATGAGTTTGATCTTCTAAGAGCAATCTTTCATATATCTTCTATTGTACTTACGATGGNGATTGATTTATTGATNGTCTTAATATTAATGAAAGAAAAAGGTAGGGANTCNCTNCATCTTATNGANGTTGTCCTATTTTCATTAGTGTCTTANTTTTCATTNCAATCAGTTTTTCTTTTCTCGCATAAGAATGCATATGTTCTNATTTTAAATNTCATTTTATTTTATTTCTTATACTTAAAAAAAGATNTNGGATTACCATTTCTTTTTATTTCTTTATTTATCGTGCCTCTTTATTTGTTCATGGGGTTTGATCCTATATGGAATGGGGACTTTAGTCTTTTTGGATCACGTATTACTAGTATAAACATACATATATTTTCAGTTCTTCTCTCAATTGGTCTTTATATGAATTGGGAGAACTTTAAGAGGAGTGTTACATGAGCGCAGGTGGAAATTTAGATATTGTTCAAATTCTTTGGGATTCAAGTGCAGTTGTAAAGCTTGACTTAGGTCTCTTAGTTCTTGCATCAGTAGTATCTTGGGGAATTATTATTAAGAAAAAATTGCAATTTAATAAACTTCAAAAATTGAATACAGACTTTCAAGATGTCTTTGAAGGTTCTCCAACACTTAAAGAAACTCACGATGTGACTAGAGAGGTTGAACTAGGACCATATAAAGCAGTTTTTGATGATGGTTATGAAGAATTTTTAAAGATCAGAGATACATATAATGGAGACCTGCATAAGGTTAGAGAGTACTTAAAAGACTTTGGTGCTGAATCTTTTGAAAGGGCCATGAGAAATGGAATGGTTAGTGAGGAAGAAAAAATGTCTGAAGGATTAACAACTCTAGCAAGTATTGGATCTATTACGCCGTTTGTTGGGCTGTTTGGGACAGTATGGGGAATTATTGATGCATTTGCTGGATTAGCCGCAGGTGGTGCTACATTGGAGACCGTTGCACCGGGGATTGCTGAAGCTCTTGTTGCAACAGCTATTGGTCTTGTAGCTGCAATTCCAGCTGTTTGGTACTTTAATAAGTTTAACTCTATAAAGCACCATATAAATGAAAACGTCATTAGTTTTAGTGAGAAGTTTATCAATCAAGTACAAAGAACAATCTCAGCTAGAATTGATATTTAGGAGAGTATATGGCCTTTAAATCAGGTAACGGAAATGGACCTATTGCAGATATAAACGTCACTCCTCTAGTGGATGTCATGTTAGTTCTACTTGTTATTTTCATGATAACAGCACCTCTACTGTTTAATGGAATTGAGTTAACGCTTCCAAAAACTCAGGAAACAAATGCAATTAATATCACCTCAGAGCAAGTTGTTTTAAACTTTACTGGTACAGGGGAATTCTATGTTGGTAGAGACAAGGTTTTAAAAACAGAGTTGATTAAATTTTTAAAAGAAGAATTTAAGAGAGTGAAAAATCCAACTTTATATTTAAGAGCAGACTATAAAATTGAATATGGAAGAGTTGCAAAGCTTATGTCTTATCTTAAAGCTAATAATATTAATCAGATTGCTCTCGTGACGGAAGTAGAACCAAATAAATAAAGAAAAGTATGTTTAATAATTTGAGTTATCATTCAATTTCACTATTCCTACATGCCTTTGTTATAGGTGTATTTCTTTTTTATTCGAAGTTTTTTAATAGTATTTCAACTGTAGATCCTTCCAATGTGAATAAGATTAGAACTGTTGGAAAGGCCATTAAGGTTGACGTTGTGGCGATGCCNAGAATGACNATTAAGGANCTNCAGGCCCTAGAAAGTGCTGCTCCGGGAAAACCTGAAGAGACAAAGCCANTCAAGAAGGTTGAAGANACTGGTGGAGATGAGAAAACTNTTTTNAAAAAAACAACAAAGAAGCTTTCTTTAAGTGAGAGACTNAAGAAGTTAAGTCAAAGAAGAGTTAAGACTAAGAAANCCAGAAAAAGCCCCACNAAGAAGNAAGAAGAAGGAAATGAGGGNATCAGTGGAACAAGACTNAAGAAAATATTGGCCCTTGGTAATAAATTNCAAGANGGACAAGCGTTAACNGGAGATAATGTTGGAAACTCTGGTGATCTATTTGATCAATATGCNGTTTTAATAACAGATATTGTAAGAGCAAATTGGAAGCTCCCTGCATATCTTGCAGATAAAGATTTAAGATGTACGATACAGTTATTTATATCAAAAACTGGACAAGTAATAAGAACAAAGAAAATAACTTCTAGTGGAAATGAAGACTATGATGACTTTGCCTTGAGTGCGATTAAAAAAGCTGGAAGTCTTCCTGCGCCAGATAAAGCAATTCTATCAAGGGTATTGTCTGGTGAAATAGCGTTAGCTTTTCCACTTTAAGTAAGAATAATAAAAGTATTGGAGTTTATATGAAGATTTTATTGATTACACTATTTACATGGCTAACAGTTGCCAATGATAGTTTAACTATCGTTTCAGTTGGAGAAGCAGAGATTGTAAGAGAGAAAATTCTTGTCGAAAAAGTAATTAAAGCAGATGGTGTTACTCCAAATGATTTAACTAGTGCCCAGCAGGCGCTTGATATCATTCAAAATGATTTTCGATACTATAAGAAAATATTTGATGTTTTAAATTCTAAAGTAGCTCCTAGTGACTCAGATGTTAAGTATAGCTATTATAGTAATTCAAGTATTGATTACCTTATAAGGCTGAATGTATTTAAAGAAGGGGAATCATCAAAATTAAAAGTTAGACTCTTTGATATTAAAAAAGAATTGAGCAGTTATGAAAATACCTATGCTTTAACTGATGATCGTAACTTAGGACATGAGATTGCGCATGAAACCTATTTAAAAATTGTCGGTAAACCACCAATCTTTAAAGACAAAATCGTATTTGTGTCTGATATAGATTCTAAAAGAGGAAATAAAGAGCTTTATATTATGGACTTTGATGGTGCTTCTAAAAAAAGATTAACATGGCACCAAGGCGTTGTTCTATCACCGGCAGTATCACATGACGGTACTAAGATTCTATATAGTCTAATTTCAGATTCCTCAAAAAAACATAATGTTTCTCTTCGTATATATGACATGCAAACGGGAAAATCTAAGACTGTTTCAAGTCGTAAAGGTATTAATTCAGGTGCAATATTCACTCAAAATAATGACGAAATCATTTTAACTCTAAGTCACCAGGGAAATGCAGAGTTATACAGAATGAACTTAAAGACAAAGAAGCTAACGAGGCTTACTCGTCATGGAGCACCTGATGTCGATCCATCTATCAATCAAGATGGAAGCCGCTTGACCTTCTTATCTGGTCGATCAGGCTCTGCTCATATCTATCTTATGACTCCAACATCTCTAGAGAATGAAGTTAAACGAATCGGCTTTGTCGGTACATTTAATGGAACTCCAAGATTTTCTCCAGATGGAAAGGAAATTGCGTTTTCAGCATGGTTAGACAATAGATTTGACTTGTTTAGACTCAATGGAGACGGATCTGGACTTGGGAGATTAACTAAGGATTTTGGCTCAAATGAGGGGCCTGACTATTCAAAAGATGGACAGTTCATTGTTTTTACAAGCCTTAGAGTTCTATCTCAAAAGAAGGCTGACCAAAGTTTATACATTATGGACCGTGATGGGGAGATTTTAGGGCCCTTAACCAAGAATTATGGAAAGTGTAAAAGTCCTAGATGGCTTAAGTTCCTATAATTATTAAAATAACCGTTCTTTTTTTAAACAACCGAGCATTTTAGTCTTGTAAAAAATACAGACACACTGTATCATGAAATTAATAACGCTTTGCGTAATAAAACAGTATCAATTATTTTTTATACAGGGAGAGGAAACATGACTAGAACTTTGGAAAAAGAATCAACACAAAATGAAGCACTTTCGTCAAAACTTCTTACAACTCTTGAAGAAGGGAAGTTCTTTAATGAGATGGCAAAATTTGTAAAGACTATCGTTGAATTTGATTCAATCCTCATTAATATCGTTCATGATGACAAAACGACAAGAATCGTGAGCAAAGATGGAAAGATTGTTAAAAATGCAGATAAAGTTGAGAAGAACTTTGGAGCATTAGGAAGTGTTATCAAATCAAGTAGACCATACTTTTCAAATACAGTTAAAAGAGACCCAATATATTCAGGTGTTGAAGTAGGTGATGTTGAAGCTGAACTTACAATTCCAGTAAGTGTTGAAGGTGTCATGATCGCAGTTATGCAAGTAAGAAGAGTATCTTCAGAAAATAAATTTAAAAGAGAAGACATCAATAAGATTCTAGAAATGATTAATAGTATTTCTCTACCACTTAAGAATATGAAGATGTATCTATCTGCAAAGTTTTTAAATGAGGCACTTGAAAAGAAGATTAAAGATAAAGAAAGTGAAATCGAAAATAATCACTCAGGACTCAATCTAGTAAAAACTTATTCAATTGAAGAAAAAGAAATTATTGGTAACTCAAGTATAATGAAAGAGCTTCTATCAAATATTGATAGAGTATCTGAAAGTGACGTTAATATCCTCCTACAAGGTAATTCAGGAACAGGTAAGGAGATGATTGCAAGACGTGTTCACTGCAGAAGTGACCGAAGTGCAGCACCATTTATCGTTATGGACTGTTCAATGGGGACAGAAGATCATTTAGACCTTGAAATTTTTGGAAAAGAAGATATTGATGTGATTAATGGACTTAAGGTAAGACCTGGTCTTTTAGAAAGAGCAGATGGCGGAACACTATTTATAAATAATGTTAATAAAATGCCAATTCGTCTTCAATCAAAACTTATTAACTTTATTAAAGATAAGTCATTTCAAAGATGTAATGGACATAAAACACAAAAAGCAAATGTCAGAATCGTTTCTGCTTCAACGGAGTGTTTAAAAACAAAAGTAAGTGAGGGAACATTTAGAGAAGATCTTTTCTATGCGATCTCTTTTCTTGGATTAAGAGTACCATCACTTAATGAAAGATTAGAAGATATTGAAGCATTAGCAACATACTTTCTTAATAAAGATAAAGCTGTTGATAAGCAAAAGTCTATGTCTCCAGGTGTTGTAAAACTTCTTATGGATTATCACTGGCCAGGAAACGTAAGAGAACTTCAATCAATTATGGAGAGAGCTTACATTCTATCTCCTTCATCAATTGTTGAAAGAGATCACTTAGCAGATAGCATTAAAGTTGAAAAAGAAGCACCTGTAAAAGAAGTAAAGGTTGCTGAGGCTTATAGAGAAATGACACTTAACGATCTAGAAAAAGAACACATAACGAGAACATTAGAGCACCTCGGTGGAAATAAAACAAAAACAGCTAAGGTCCTCGGTATTACAGTTAAAACACTATATAACAAGCTGCACAGTTATGGCGTAGTGATTGGTAAAGAAGCTTAATAGGCGCTTGTTTTATTAATTTTAATTAAGTATTATTTATATTGGAGGAACATATGGCCTTAGAAACAGCAAATACAGAAGCAAAAAAACTGGGAAAGAATTTTAGAAATTCACCAGATGTTGAGAACTTCTATAGATTCATTCATGAGAATGATCTTAGAAAAGAGGCGAAGCTGATTTTTGAAAAACTTCATGCACAAATCAAGATGCAAGATAAGAAAGCAAAAAGATCACGTCGTAAGAAAAAAACATTACAATAAAATAGAAAGGGACCTCTTCAAGAGGTCCTTTTTCACTATACAGATAAAAGAAGCATGGAAGCGAATCAAATTAAATCAAATATATTCTACGATCCTTTATACGGATTTATAAAACTCACACCACTTGAATATGAAGTTATTCATAGTCCATTTTTTCAAAGGTTAAGATGGATAAAGCAATTAGGATTTTCATTCTATGTTTTTCATGGAGCAGAACATTCTAGATATGGTCATTCGATAGGGGTGATGCATAATGCTGGAGAGATTCTTAAGTCTTGTGGGCGTGCAGTGAGTGAAGATGAGCTACATGATCCAAAATGCTTAACGAAAGAAGCCATTTATCATAAGGCTATTCGAATTTCAGCACTATTGCATGATATTGGTACTTTTCCATTCTCCCATACAACCGAGATGTCTTACATAAAAGCAGGTGAGACCACTAGAAAAAAAGGTGGGAAAGGATTAAAAGATGATCATGAAAATTTAGGCTCATTCATTATTAAGAATACAGATTATGAGGGGGGACTAACTTACATACTTAAGAAATATGGAATTGATCCTCAGATGATTTCTGATCTTGTTAAAGGAACTCATGAATCAATCATGGCCAATCAAATTCTTCACTCTGAAATTGATTGTGACAGAATGGACTATCTTTTAAGGGATGCTCATTACACAGGGCTTAATTACGGAACATATGACAGAGACTATCTACTACATCATTTTAAACCTACGAGAGTAGGGAATCATGATATCTTAACAATTAAGCATAATGCCTTACATAGTGTGGAAGATTTTTTAAGTTCTCGTTTTGCTTGGTATTCTCAAGTGATTCGTTCACCAAGAGGGGCAAGATATGATGTTATTGCAGAGAGGATTTGTAGTCACTTTCTCAAAAAAGGCTATATTTATCGATATAGTGATCTTTTAAGCCTTATCTCTAAAGACCCTATGGGATTCTTTTGGTTTAATGACTCATATTTTATGGGTGTAGTTCACCAGAAATATGTTGATGGAAGTCTTGATAGTCGTCCAGATATTAAAGATATGGCGAAAACCCTTCTTCTAAGAACTGGTGCTCTCTCTGTAAAAGAGCCAGAGTTTAAACAAATTCTTCTCAATCAAGATGATGATAAATCTAATGAGAAAATTTATAAAAAAGCTGAATCAAAGTTTAGTGAAATAAAGAATTGTATCTTAACGAAAGGAAGCTCTGAAGACTGGGTTCTACCAGATCTACCAGAGAAAAAAATTATTTTTGTAAAATCACCAAAGAAAATTGCTGAAAAGGGTGAGACTGCAAACCTATTACTTGAAAGAGATCCTGTTAAAATAAGTTATCCAAATGGAGACGTTAAGTTATTGGCCGATGTTGAAAATTCAATTATTTCTAAGCTTAGTAATAGTATGAGTTATACACCAAATGTCTTTTGTTCATCTGGTGCTTATGAACTTCTTATAAAAGAAAAAATTATTGAAGGTTAGTTATTTTGCATCTCATATAAGGGCATGTAGATCCCTTCAAGATTTGATCCATCATACTTAATTTCTTCAAGTAGGCCATTGAGGATTTTTAACTCACTTGTGACAAAAATTGTATCAGTATAACTATCAAAGGTTTTGTACTCTCTAATAAACGCCTTCTCTTCTACATAGTTCTCTAGGTTAAGTATAAGACAGATAATATTAAAGCTACCTTTTTTAAGAGATATTCTAGGGATGATAAATGCTAGGTCTTCGACAAGACTTTCTAACTTCTCAACCCTTCCTTCTCCAGTTTCTGGTAATAATTTATTATTGAGAGAAAAGAAAACCGTCTCTGCTCCCATGTTATAATGCGCAACTTTATCAATGGCGAGTAGAGAAATAGCATCATCAGAAGGGGATAAAAGATTTTGCTTCGTTAATGTGTCAAATAAAGGGACGAAAATAATATCATCAGCAATACCATCCATATCAGGATTAATAGAAACCACTTTTATGGTTTCTTCGTGCTTTTGACTTTCGATGACTCTACCAAGCATTGCTGGTTTAACTTCATATTTTTTATTTTGAATACCACGAGAGAAGTCAGATGCGAGTTTTTCTTCTGTAAAGATTGCAGTCGCGGAAACAGGATTATCCTTTAACTCACTTGAGTAAAACTCATTCTCGTGTGTTAGAACATAGACGATCTTATAATAGTGCAGCCCAGAGTGAGTCTTTTGTCTGATGCTCTTTTTTAATAGAGAAGCTCTTTTTATCGATTTCTCAATACTTTGAAGCATTTTTATTCCTCAGGTTTTCTATATAATGTTAGTCCATCGAAAGTCTCTTTATTAAATGGAAGATTTATTCCAATTAGACTTTCACCGTTACCTAGAATGAGATAACCTCCAGGCTTTAAAGCGTCAAATATATTTTGAAGAATTACCTTCTTATTGTCCATATCTTGATAAATAAGGACATTTCTACAGTATATAATATGGTGAGCATTCTTTTCAAATGTGTCAGTGAGTAAATTAAATTCACAGTAATTAATTTTAGATAGTATATCAGATGAAATTTTCCAGTTGTTCTCTTCACCCTGTTGCTCAAAATGTTTCATCAAAAGACTAATGGGAAGACCTCTTTGTATATCAAGACCATTATAAATTCCACTCTTCGCCTTACTGAGGGCTTCCTTTGAAATATCAGATGCTTTAAAGACAACTCTGTTAAAGTCCTTATTTGCTTTATCTTTAAGTTGCATCAGAATTGACACTGGCTCTTGACCAGTACTGCTTGCACAACACCAGATTTTTAACATTCCTGTACCATATTTTGATTCTAGGGCAGGAAGTATATGTTCAGTTAGCGCCTTAAAGGGTTTTTTATCTCTGAAGAAATAAGTCTCATTATTAGTTGAAAAGTTAATGAGAACTGCATGCATATCTGGAGTGATATTTGTTTTATACTTTTGATAGAGATCGTTTATATTATCAAGTTCAAAAAATTGCATGAGGTCTTTGAATCTAGAATCAAGTCGGTAATAATCCTTTTCTAGATATGTAATTCCTGTTTGCTTATAAATATAATCCGCAAAAAATTTATATATCTCATTTGAAATCTGCACAACAGTCCCCGAGTTCTAAGGTTTTGATTTAATTAATACATTAAACTAATGTTATGGGTTCTTAAATGAGAAAAAAGTGTCATTTTGACCATTCTTGACCAAAATATTTCTGTGTAGAATCTCTTAATTCAGAAATTATCTACATACTTACTATAATCCTTTGATTTTGATTTGAATCTCAGATAGAATATAGAGGTACAGTATTCATATACTGTATCAAATTAGGATGATTTGAAGATTTAAGAAGGAATCTTAATGTTTCAAAAGGTAAAGAAAGACCAGAAATTACATTATTTTCAGGAGACGAATCAGTTTCAAAAAACTATTTTTAAACTTGATAACGTTGGCGTTAAGTTTGGAGATATTCAAGCTTTAAAAGACGTTAATTTAAGAGTTAATCAAGGTGAGATTGTATTTATTACTGGCGCATCAGGTGCAGGCAAGACAACATTATTAAATATTCTTGCAGGTAATTACCCTCAAACGAGTGGAACTGTTACTCTTCCAACAGGGAAGTTTAGTGCTCAAGTTTTTCAAGAGCTTAGACTCGTTGAGAATATGACATGTCTTGAAAATTTAAAACTTGTTTTTGATCCATCGATTTATAAGAACAAGAAAGAATTTGAAAATGATCTCTATGAACTAGCAAAAATCTTAGGAATCACAAAGAGGCTAAACATTAAAGTATCTAATGCTAATGGCGGGTTAAGGCAGAAAGTCGCCATTATACGAGCACTATTAACGAGACCTGATATCTTTATTGCTGATGAGCCAACCAGCTCACTTGATTATGATAATGCAAAAAGATTATTCGATCTTTTAAACGTTTATAATACAAAAAGAGGAATGACTGTTATTTGGGCATCTCACAATAGAGAGTTAGTAGGTAAATTTGTTGGTAAAATTCTTCATTTAGAAAGTGGAAGACTCATACACTCGGGGCATGCATGTTTTATTTAAATGAAATCATCAACTTTTCTAAGAAAAATCTTTTTTTAACGTTAATGACGTTTGTCACTTCTTTAGCTTTCATTCATTCTGTTTCGCATTATTCGTATTATGAGAAAAAAATAGTAAGTCTCATACCCAAGTTTGAAAATGAGTATTACTTTAATTCACTAATTTCAAAAGATATTGAGCTAGAACAGGTTAGAAGTAAAGTCGTTGACCTCCCAGGTGTCATCTCTTTTGAAGCATTAAGTAAAAAAGATATTAAGTCTGCAGTTAAGGGATTAAGTGCAGAGGTAGGCTTTAGTAATAGTGAAATTAAAATGATGTCTTCACTCAATTCGTTTAAGATTAATCTTCAAGATAACTTAAGTCAAAAATCAATTGATTTGATAAGAGAGTATTTAAAGAGAATTGCAGGTGATGATAATATATTATTAGGTGCTGTAACGAAGAAGATTAATAACGATGTAGTGATTAAGTCTTTTCTATTGGCGATAAAAGATTGGCCTATGCAAGTCGTAGTAGGCTTCTTATTTCTAATTTGGACGATATGTTTTTTTACTTTTAACAGTAGAATCACAAATTACTCTTACATCATTGAAAAATTTCAACGTAGAAGTAGTGTAAAACTTAAAATGGTATTAATGATGTTTGCTGTTCTCGTTGCATTAAATACAATACTCGCTTATAACGTAGCCCAAATATCAGTGTTAAGTCTTTTAATAACATCGACAACTTTTTTAATCATACCATTTATCTTTTGTTATCAACTTAAATGGAATAAGTAATGTTAAAGATAACTCTTTCTCTTTTATTCATTTACTCGAGTTTTGCAGCGATTTCAAATAATCCTACAAAGAGTTTAAGTGCTATTCGAAATGATATTCGAAGTCTTAGAAAGAGTATATCTTCTCTAGAAAAAAGTCTTGCTAAGAAAAATAATAAATATGTAGAAATTGTAAAAAAGAGACAAATGGTTGATCTCGAAGCTTACAAGATTAAAGCAGAGATAAAGAAGTCAGATGAATCAATAGCAAGTTATAAGAAAAAACTTGATAAAAGTTATAAGAGTTTAATTTTAACATCGATAGATAATTACGACATGAAATCTCTTATGGTGAAAAGATTAAGTCTTAAGAGAATGAAAGAGCAAAAGAAGGAATTAAAGAATCTTGAGTTAAACAAAAAGAAACTTAAAGATATATTCACAGGACTTGTGACAGAGTATCAACAAGTTATCAAATACGAAGATGAATTATTAGAAACGATTCAGAATATTGAAAAATCAAAAAAAGACTATGTTGAAAGATATGTCCTTGAAAAAGAAAACTTTGAAAAAGAGAAGTCTAAGAAGAAGTTTGCAAATACCCAAAAGAGAAGCAGAAAAAAGAAAGTTGCTTCACAAAAAAATAGTCAAATTAATGAACGATTTGAAGCACCGATTTCGAAACATTTTGCTCATGAAGCTAATGGTAAAGGGATCACTTTTAAAACAAAGATTAAGGAAGGTATAAAAGCCTCTCGTGATGGAAAAGTCGTTTATACCGGAACACTTGCAAACTTTGGTAATGTGGTTATGATTGACCATGGTAATGAACTTCGAAGTATTTATTTAGGAGACTTTAATAGTTCTATAAAGAAAGATCAGCCAGTTAAAGTAGGACAAATTATAGGACAGGTTAAGTCTCAGATAAGAAAAGATCAGTTTAGTAAGATATATTTTGAAATAAGAAAAAAGAATAAAGTTCAAAACACTGTTAAACTTGTAAAAAATTTCAAAGCACGTGGCTAAAAAAGTTTAACAAGTAGGTTTTGGGAGAGAAAAATGATTAGGCCTTTAATTGTGGCATTTTGTCTTTGTAGTTTAGTACTAGCAAAAGAAAAGAGCCCTTCTAGATATGAGAAATTAGAATTATTTAACAAGATACTACATGTTGTAGAAAATCAATATTACCGAGATGTTGATATTTCGAAACTGATTGATGGCGCACTTAAGGGGATGATGAATACCTTAGACCCGCATTCTACTTTCTTAGATAAGAAGATTTTTAAGAAAATGCAAGATGATACTAAAGGTGAGTATGGTGGCCTTGGTATTGAGGTGACACAAAAAGATGGGTTACTAATCATTATTACTCCTATTGAAGACTCACCAGCTTTTAGAGCAGGGCTTCAACCAGGTGATAAAATAGTGGAAATTAATGGAGAGTCAACTCTAGGGATTACTCTTAATGAAGCTGTAGAAAAGATGAATGGAGATCCAAAAACAGCAATTGATCTTGGTATTTTAAGAAGAGGTGAGAAAGAGACTCGCTATTTTAAAATTAAAAGAGAAATTATAAAAATTAACCCAATAAAGTCATTCTTATTAGATGAATATGCTTTAATAAGGCTAAAAAGTTTCCAAAAAGATTCAGGAAAGTTTATAAGTAAGGCCTTAAAAAGATATAATAACCAGTTGAAAAAGAAAAAGAAAAAGCTGAAAGGTATTATTCTCGACTTAAGGTCTAATCCTGGTGGTCTACTCGATGAAGCTGTGAATGTTTCAAGTCTTTTTTTGAATGAAGGGGTTGTTGTAAGAACTGAAGGAAGAGATCCTAAGAATAAAGAGATACACTATGTAAGAAAATCTGGAATGAAGGATTTAAGAACGCCATTGGCGGTTATTGTTAATAGTTCATCGGCATCTGCATCAGAGATCGTTGCTGGTGCTATTCAGGATTATAATCGTGGAATTATTATTGGTTCCAAAACTTTTGGGAAAGGAACTGTTCAAAAGATCGTTCAGCTTGGAGAAGCAGAAGGACTTAAGCTTACAATTGCTCAGTACATGACTCCTAATGGAAGAAAGATTCAAACAATTGGTGTCACTCCAGATGTTGAAATCCCTGCAGTTGAAGGAGAATGGGTTAAAGAGAATCTCGATGGCTACGAATCTATAAGAGAAATAGACTTAAGAAATCACCTGTCGGCTACAAAAGAGACGAAGGAAGAGAAATTAGAGCGAGAAGAGAGAGAGAGAACATTGAGAAAGATGAGAATTGCTCGTATAAAGAATAAGAATAAAGATGTTAAAGAATCTAAAGCAGATCTACCAAAAAAATATAATCCTTCGAATGATTATCATGTCACTCAAGCGATTAGATTACTTTCTGCTGCCGGAAAACTTTAGCTTAGAAAATTTCACATACTTCCTCTAGAAACTTTGCATGTGTATTTCTAAGTTCTAGAGGATCATCAAATCGAATAGAGACTCTTTTTTCAATACGATTTTCCAAATCTTCTTTAAAATTGTCTTGATTCCAATTAACGACGGCGTAACATTCCACAAGGTTATCGTTTAAGATTAAAGATCCAAGCTTAAGCTGTACCTTAAGATCTTTTGACTTAGTCCCTGGATGCAATTTACATAATTTTATAAGTTCAGCCTTTAAAGCTTTATTTTCCCATTTTAATGCCTGCAAAATATCTTCTTCAACACTTGTAACAAAGTAATCATTGCCATCAATCTGGCATTTTATATTTTTAACAGTGCTAGTTTCTAAATAACGGTATGCGAAATTTTCAAGATTATACTTTAATAAAGCGCCGATACCACTAATATCACTAAGTTGCTCGCGGTTTCGATCATTCATAAGTTTTTCAAGTTCTTCTTTTGATGTATTTTTATCGATTTCTTGATTCATGATGACCTCATTAATTTACTAAATAGATTAAGCATTAGTATAATAAAGAGGCTCAATTAGCAAAAATCTTTATAGGGGACAAATGTTAGAAAACGTACCAAGTGTTACAGATCTCGTTAATCAGATTAAAAATAATCTTGAAGGACAATTTCGCAATGTCACAATTGTAGGAGAAGTGACGAATCTTAGTTCGTCGGCTTCGGGACATTGGTATTTTTCACTGAGTGATTCGCAATCTCTTATTAATGCTGCATGTTTTAGAATGGACGCAGCAAGAAATCATGCTCTTAAGACATTAAAAGATGGTGATAAAGTTGTTTGTCAGGGAAGTATATCAGTCTATAACAAAAGAGGTAGCTTCCAATTAATCACAAAACGCATCAGTCCTATTGGTAAGGGTGATCTAAAAGAACAATTTGAAAAACTAAAAGTAAAATTGAGGGCCGAAGGACTTTTTGATAGTGATGTAAAAGTACCAATTCCTTCTCTTCCTCGACGAGTTGCAGTTATAACGGCAAAAGGTGGAGCGGCACTCCAAGACTTTCTAAATATTATAAAGAGACGTTCTCTATTCCTTGATGTCGTCGTTGTACCGGCACTCGTTCAAGGGGATACAGCTCCTAGGTCAATAAGAAATGCTTTAAATGCAACCATTAAATACCAACTTGAGAATGAAAAGAATGATCATAGTGAATTACTATTTGATGCCATTGTTCTAACTCGAGGTGGTGGTAGTCTCGAGGACCTATGGGCCTTTAATGATGAGGCCTTGGCCTGGGACATTTATAATTGTCCAATACCCATCATTAGTGCTGTCGGACATCAGGTTGATTTTTCTATTAGTGATTTTGTCTCTGACTTAAGGGTTGAAACACCATCTGCCGCAGCAGAGGTCCTAACTAATGAACAAAATCAGATAAAAGAGAGAATGGAGAATTGCTCTCGACGACTAAAAGTTTCTTCAACTCACTTAGTGTCTAAGTATAGATTAAGAGTTGGAGACAGCCATCCTATGAGATTTGCTTCAAAACTTAAAAATAGGATTCATGAGTTAAAAGAGAGACTTCTAAGTTTACACTTAGTTTCAAGAAAGTAT
>NZAF01000064.1 GCA_002686115.1 Halobacteriovorax sp.
CTGATTGAAATATTATTTTCTATCACTATAAAACCTTTTAATTTGTCCATAAATGGCACCAGGTCTAAATGGTTTTGTAATGATGCCTAAGAATTCTTTTTCATTTTTCAATTTTTCCACTGGCACAGAAGATCCACTTGCTGTGAGGAATATAACGGGCACCTTGAATTCTTTTATTGCTTGATAGACTTCATACCCAGAAGTGTTCTTTAAAAAGTTATCAAGAAGTACTATATCAGGTACTTTGTTCTCTATAATATTTAAAGCTGTCTTCTTATCTTCAGCAAAGTTTAATTTAACTTCACCATATTTCTTTAATGATAATTGCATTAGTTTTTGCATTTTAGGATCATCCTCTACATAGAGAATATTTTTTGGACCGACTGTTAGATCATTTGATTGGGCGCTAAAGAGATCTTCTAAGGAATGATTTAAGTTTTCAATAAATTGTTCATCCTTCACAACGACTTTATTTGGTCTATAGTCTTTTGGAAATCTTTCTACAATATTCTTACTTGCAGATATGACGAGAGTAGGGATATCTGCATTTATATTATTTGTTGATCTGAGTGCTGTAACGAGTGAGATACCATCAAAAGGGGATAGGTTAATGCTTGAAATAAGAGCATCAAACTTCTTTGTCACTAGCTTATTAAAAGCAACAAGACCATTCTTTGTAAGCGTACATGCATATCCAGTATCTTCAAGAGACTTTTTTACTATTGATCCAATCGTCTTTGTATTATCTACAACGAGGATTTGACCCTTGAAGCCCTGAGAGGTTTCCGCTTCAGGTAAATTTAGATAACTTATTTGCTCTATATATTTAGAAAAGAGAATTTCTTCACCCTTTATTTTCTTCTTTATGACTTCTTCAAGAATGTCAGTAAACTTTAAGCAGGTCTCATAATGTTCGTTATTTTGTAAATCATCAACAAGTTTAAGAGTGAGAAAATCTTCAAAGTGGTGGCAAATCGTGCTGAGGTTCGTAAACTCATGACTAGCGGCTCCACCTTTTAATGAGTGAACAATTCTAAAGACTTCTTTAAATGTCTCTTTGTCGAGGTCCTGATTTGAAATTATTGAGTTTAGTTTTAAAGTGAGATCTTCTGCGTGATATAGGAAGTCCTTTCTTAACTCTTCAAATTCCTTATCAATATTTACACTCATCTGACTTCCTTTTTTTTTTGTATTATATCCTACTATATATATTAGGATCAAAATATAAAAACTTTACCTCTAAAATATTAATAGCTTATAATATTATTTTTATAGTATCTATCTATTTACTTGATTTTCCTTGGGCCAAGTATTATCAATGTCTTTATAGAGGTTATATGAAACAGCAAATCACAGAAGAAGATCTAAGTTCTGACAAATTAGGTATACTAGTATCAGCTTTATGCTGCTTACATTGCATGGCCTTACCAGGAGTTATGATTTTTGCGCCGAGTCTTTCAAGGTATTTCGAGCATGAAGTGATTCATGTTATTACATTTTTAACTGTTGTCCCTGTTGGTCTCTATGCTTTTATTTCTAAGCTTAAAGTACATGAAAATAAGAAACCTCTTTATACTGGGATTTTTGGTATCATGATGCTTGCATCCTCTATGCTTTTACATGAAGCAATGCCGGCGCATACATCTGAGTTGCTGGAAATTGTCTTCTCAGTAATTGGTGGTGTTTCCTTAATTGTTGCGCATATTACTAATATAAGATTATGTCGCTGTAAAACCTGTGAACATTAGTCTCTTAGAAAAACTCGTTTAAAATTCTCTTTAATTCTTTTTTGAACATCATGTAATTGAAGTTTCATACGCTTAGCATATTTATAGTAGAGTTCACTGACATCTACATTCATTTCATCAGTTTCAAACAAAATGCGGTCTATTGGAATTTTATCTATGGCCTTAACAACCTTACTATTTTCGCGCATAAAGAAATTTGTACCCAAGCTAAAGTAGATATTCTTATCTATTACTGACTTAACAAAGTGTTCATTATGGTTAAAGTCATGAAGTATCCATGGCATCTTTGGCTTCTTTTTATTATAAATTTCTAGGATTTCAGAATAAGAGCGAACACAGTGAATAATTATAGGCTTTTGCAGCTCTTCACTTAAAGCTATGTGAGTGAGGAATACTTCTTTCTGTATATCAAGGCTTGGACCTTTTAATTTATCTAAGCCAGTCTCTCCAATCGCAAGGCATGAAGGATCTTGAATTAAACTTTTTAACTTTATCCTTAATGAGTCTTGTGGACCCGAAAAGTCATAAGTATCCCACGGATGAACACCTAGAGAGTAGACCTTATGCATTTTAAATTCTTCACATTCTCTCTCTTTTAGTAAGTGATTTCCGATGTTTAAGGTATCATTAGATGAGTGGGTTATCTCTCTTGATAAAATGCTGATAAAGTTTATATTTTTTAAAAGATCGCTTGTCATATGCTGCACATTCTAATACATTACCTAACTGTTATAAAGGTTATAAGCTTCTTATTTAGAAGTATATTTAATCCACTGAATTTGTGAGATAAAGTAGGAGTTCTTAATGTTAACAATCAGATTACAACGTGGTGGTAGAACACACATGCCAATTTACACTATCGTAGCAACTGACTCTAGAAACCCTAGAGATGGTAGATTTAATGAAAAATTAGGTCAATATAATCCACACCTTGAAAATGAAAACCTCATCAATGTAAAGAATGAAAGAATTAAAGAATTACTTGATGGTGGAGCAACAATTTCTGACACTGTAAAAACTCTTCTTAAGAAAAACAAAGTTACTCTTCACTAAGATCATTAGATCCTAGAGAATTTAATTTTAGCTTTTAAAAAGTAAGAGAGTAGTAAATGAGTGAATTAAAAGACTTAATTGAACATATTAGCAAAGCGCTTGTTGATATGCCTGAAAAAGTAGTTGTTAGAGAAGTTGTTGGTGAGCAAACAACTGTTATTGAAGTTGATGTTGACGAGTCTGATAGAGGAAAAGTTATTGGTCGTGATGGTAAAACAGCGAAGGCAATTAGAACGATTCTTAACGCTGCCTCAACAAAACTTAAGAAAAGATCTGTTCTTCAAATTATTGAATAAATCAGATTTAAAAACTTAAAAAATTATATACATTATCACAATGTTAAATACTTAAGGCCCTCTAATTGAGGGCTTTTTTTTGTTTAAGAAAACTTATCTCAAACTTCGTTGATTCGTCACCGACTCAGTATATAATATTCAAATTACTGGGTGGTTTATGAATAAATATAGAATATTGATAGTTGATGATGAAGAGGATATCTTAGAAATCTGCGCTGATGCTTTTGCGGATCTTGGTCATGAGGTAGAAACTTCTGACTGTCCATTAAAAGCAGTTGATTTATTAAGCCATGACCAGTCTTTTGATTTAATCATTTCTGACTCGAAGATGCCTGGATTATCAGGTCAGCAATTTTTTTTAAAAGTTAAAGAGATTTTCCACGGAAGATATCCGTATTTCTTCTTATCTACAGGTGACCTCTCTTTAAACTATAAACAGCTTAAAGAAGATGGCATCACTGATGTGATCATGAAGCCATATGATGTTGATGACTTAGTAGCTTTTGTTGTTGGTAATCAGCATTTAAATAATGAAGTGGCCTAAGACTCTTTTGTCTCACTTTCTGTAGACTTATCTGCAAGTTTTTCATCTTCTGTTTCACTACCTTCTTTAAGTCCTGTTTTAAAGTTCTGTAGTGCTTGCCCCATTGATTTTCCTAATTGAGGTAATTTCTTTCCGCCAAAAAGAAGAACAACGATCGCTAGTAGTATGAGGCCTTCGCCGATTCCGAGTCCAAACATAAGTCTATCCTAGTAGATTTTTGATAGATCCATGGAGTATTTNCCTGGAGCATAGTTCATAAATCGATGGTCTTTAACCATCTGATATTTCTTTACCTTTCTAGCATAAGACGCATATGGATAAATTGCAATACCCCCACGNGGCGTAAATTCACCAATAACTTCAATAAATTTAGGATTCATTAGTGAAACTAGGTCATCNCAGATNTTTTGCACGCAATCTTCNTGNAAATCACCATGATTTCTAAAGCTAAATAGGTATAATTTTAGNGATTTCGACTCAACCATCTTTTTATCAGCAATATAGTTNATATANATTCTTGCAAANTCNGGNTGTGAGGTTTTNGGGCANAGGCTTGTAAATTCAGTGCAAACAAAAGTTGTCCATGCATCACTTTTTGGGTTCTTATTNTCAAATGCTTCAAGAACCTCAGGAGCATATGTGGTAGGGTAGTCAGTTATTGCCTCTCCAAGCTTAAATGTCTTGAGNTCACCTGATCTTGTTTTTGTCTTACTTTTAGTCTTCTTTTTTGTCGCCATATTACTTCTCTTCCATTTTCAAACAGGGTATAAATTGTTAGTTTAAAGTTTCATTATCACAGGGTTTTAAAGAATGGCAAAGAGACATGAAGATCTTACCTTTCCAAATACGGAAATGGTGACAAAAGTAGTAATTGTCCAACTTGGTTCGCCAAAGACACCAGCGGTTTCTGATGTGCGCGAGTTTTTAAGAGAGTTCCTAGGTGATCCTCGAGTTGTTGATATTAATCCGACACTTTGGAAGATTATACTTAATTGTTTTGTTCTTCCGTTTAGACCTAAGAAGTCTGCGGCATTATATTCAAGAATATGGGAAGGGACAGAATTTCCTCTAACAAGAATCACGAGAGAGTTTACTCATAAAGTTAATGAGAATACGCCTTCAAATATCGAAGTTGAGCATGCTTTTCTTGTGTGTGAGCCTCGTGTAGAAACTGTTTATGCTAAGTGGTTAGATGAACTTGATGAAAGAATGAATCCGGCTTCTAGGCTTGTGGTGATTCCAATGTTTCCTCAATACTCTGAAAGTACGATTGCCTCTGGAATTGATTTCTTAGCTAAGGCCCTATCTACTCAAGTAAGAATTCCTGACCTTCACGTGATTACTAATTTTCATAGACAACCGATGTTTATTGATAACTCTATCGCAATGATTAAAAAAACGATTGAGGGAAAGAATATTGATGAACTTGTTATGTCATTTCATGGCATACCTAAAAGACGCGTAATTTATAAAAGAGATCCATATTTTCAGCACTGTTTTGAAACGTTTAAGCTTATTCAAGATGGGATTGTAGATGTCATTCCAAAAGAAAAGATTCACTTCACTTTTCAATCGAGATTTGGCTCTGAAGAATGGCTGACTCCTTATACTGATGACTATGTCGAGGACCTTGCAAAAAATGGTGCAAAGAAAATTGCCGTCTATTGCCCGGCATTTGTCGCTGATTGTCTTGAGACAATTGATGAAATTGGAACTGAATTACAAGAAGAAGTGGAAGAATACGGTACAGAGATTATTCATGTGCCTTGCTTAAATAGTGATGATCAGTGGTGTGAAGATTTCGCAGGCTACGTTAAAAAAATATGTGAAAATCCAATTGAAGCTGAAAATGATAAATTACCAATCATGGAAAAAGATTATGAGGAGATGCCTGTGCAAAAGATGGAGAGTCCACCACTAAGTGATAATGCTAAGAAGTCATTAAAAATAGTATTTTTAACATTATTTTTAGACCTCGTTGGTTTTTCAATTATCTTTCCATTATTTCCAGCTCTAGCTAAGTATTATCTAACAGTAGATGCAGATAACTTTTTCTTAAAAGCTATTTTTGGCTCAATCACCACGCTTACTCAAACTGGTGGGGTTTCAAATTTTAATTCTATTGTTCTTTTTGGTGGAGCACTTGGTGCTATTTATTCATTCCTACAATTTATTGCATCTCCACTTTGGGGTGCCATATCAGATAAGATTGGGAGAAGACCTGTTCTGATGATTTCAGTATTTGGACTCTTCCTAAGTTATGTTCTGTGGTTTTTCTCAGGTAACTTTACAGTTCTTATTCTTGCCAGGTTTATTGGTGGAATCATGGGAGGAAATATCTCCACGGCAACAGCTGTCGTTGCAGATGTGACGACGAAGTCAAATAGGGCCAAAGGGATGGCGACAATTGGTATCGCCTTTGCTCTTGGATTTATCATAGGGCCTGCGATGGGAGGAATTTTATCTCTTATTGATTTAACAAAA
>NZAF01000065.1 GCA_002686115.1 Halobacteriovorax sp.
TTTTAATTAATTTATTTTTAAATTTCATGGACTATCCCTTTTATACAATGTCTCTAGTAGAAACCTTGTGCTCGCTTGAAAAGCATTTCACTAGTAGTATAATAAACCTATTAAAGGATAATATACATGTCTACTCTTTTATTAATTTCAGATAATGAAGTACTTAATTCCTTATATGCAGTAAATTTAAAAATTTACACTGATAGTGAATTGGTTTGTTTCGATAATATCGATCAATCAATTGATCATATTAATGATCCAGAAAATGAAATTAGTGCAGTTATTTGTGTTGATAGAATGGGAAGAGAGGATACAGCACTTATCGCTTATAATAGTTTATTAGAGAGTGGTCTCTTTGACATTCCCTTTTACGTCGTAGGTAATAAAGGTGAGTTGACAGAGGATATGGATATTCTGGAAGATCCCTTTGATATTAAAAATGTTATTGGAACACTCGCTAAAAGGCTTGGAATTACTGCAAAAGATATGGTGAGAAAGAAAGTTCCTGACTATTATCCCATGCCAATTAGGATGTTCTTCTCCTTGCAGCATATGCCTTGCGACGTTTACATTCTTAAAGATGGTCATTTCAATCAAATCTATGAAGAACAAGATCCAGTTTTTCCAAAAATTAAGTCATATCTTGATCAAAAGGTAACAACTCTTTATGTTCATTCTTCAATGCGTTTTAAATTTGTGACGGAAGTGACAACTGCTCTAAAAAGAAGTGTTGAGAAACTAACAAAGAAGTCTCCTCGAGAAGAAAAACTTGAAGTTGTACAGCAAGGGATTGAAACAGTTGCAGAAAGGCTTTTTCAAGACACTGAAGTAACTCAAGAAATCCTTGATCTTTCAAGTAAATGCATGAAAGTTATGATGAATGTAATTGAAACTGTTCCTAGCCTAAAAGATTTAATAAAGGACTTAACGAGCAATAAATCTGGTTTCTTATATTCTCATTCTATAATTGCTGGCTATGTTGCAAATCATATATTAGACAATATAGAGTGGGGAGGAGAAAGCCATAAGGAAAAATTAAAATTTGTTCTTTTCTTTCATGATATGCACTTAACGACAGTCTATAAGAATCATAGTGACCTAGAATATGAAGAAAGTTTAGTCTTTGATGAAAGATTAAGTGAAGAAGAAAAAGAAGTCGTTATCGCACATGCTGCACAAGCGGCAGAATCTATTAAAAATTATCCTCAGCTTCCTCTTGGAGTAGATTCTATTATTAGACAACACCATGGAACATCTAATGGGATGGGGTTTGCGACAACATATAAAGACGATATTTCTCCACTTGCTAAAGTGTTAATAGTCGCTGAAGCCTTTACTGAGAAAATGCTTGAAGCGCTTTATAGTGGTGAGCAAATTGATGTCGCTCAGACTTGTAGTGAGCTAAAAACGAAGTTTCCAAAACATACTTATGTTAAAATTACAAAGACTCTACTTAACATTAAATTATAGACTTTTGTAAGGCCATGATAGGATCTTTAAAGTTACCTTGATTATAAATTGCCTTCATATCTCTAAAGATATCAATTATTGCTCCTTTTCTATTTTTTTGTTCTGCATACCTGATGACAAAGTTATTTGCTAAAATAAAGATACACGAATGAGCAGATAATTTATTAGTCGTCAGTTTATTCGGGAATCCTTCACCTTTAGGTTTTTCATGGTGTTGAGCTATGATGAAGTCAGCTTCGGGGTATCCTGTGAAGTTAGCGGCTATTGTTGCAGCTCTAAGTGGATGGTCTCTATAGCTCTCTTGTTGTTCTTCTGTGAACATCTCAATATTAGGATCTTCTAGAGAGTGAATCTTATATAATTCATCGTCTTCTAACATACTGTCATAAAGAAGAGATGCTAATCCTAATTTCTTTCTTGATGTTTCACTTGCCCAACTTAAAACCATAAGCATAGATTCAGCTAAATACATTGTTAGAATAGCTTGTTCCGCGAGATCCAGCTTATCCGTTGGAAAAACTTTTAGAATAGATTTAAATCTCTTGTGCTCAAGAGTCACATTCCTAGAAGCAAGAATTGTTCTATCAACTAGTTTTGTGATATTTTCTGTAACACCAACAGACCTAACATATTGCTGTATAACTAGTGCAGATCGAATTTGATTTGCCATTACTTTATTGCTGTTACTCTTGTTAGATTCATATTGAATCATAAGTGCTTCAATGGAGTCTTCTAAAAATTTTAAATATTCATTTTTTCTAAGATATAAATGTTTCACCCTTTTTTTTGCGTATGCATTTATATCAGAATGAAGATACTTCTTACCAGCACTGATAACTTTTACATATTTTGTAGATGTTAATTCTACAAACACATCATAGGGAAGCTTATTAAAGAGATAAAAACTTCTTAACTTCATTGGTAAGAGTTCGTCTTTTTCTAGCTCTTCAATTGATTTTTCAAACTCTTCGTTCTTTGCCCAATCAAGACACTTTTGAACTTTTCCAATAAGCGCATTTGTTTCAATTGGCCTAAAGACAATTTCATTCATCTCACTTCGCATATAGAGATCTTCATCGACTCTGTCATTGATATGTACTTTTGCGCCTACAAAGATAAAAGGCTTTTCACCTGTTAGAGGTAAAAGCTTTTTTGTTAGTTCTGACGGATGATCGCTTCTTAATGAAGCTTCAATTAAAATCATTACAAAAGGACCTTCATAACTTAAGTACTCAATCGCATCTTCTCCACTCAATACACAAATGAGTTCGAGTCTTGAAAAAAAACGATTTAATATACTTCTGATGTGTTGCCATTCTTCTTTTTCATCACATATGTAAAGTGCTTTCATACCAACCTATTGTTAAGATTTATCTATATTATAGACCAAATACGTATTTTATAAAAAAAACCGCTAAGTCAGGTAAATTTCTCGAAGGATAAGTCAAAATTATTGATGATTTTAGCATATTAAAATGTATAATGAGCTAGTAATCAGGGATTTTTGTTTTGCAAGAAAAGTTATTTTTAGAGCTCCAGGAGTTCTTCACAAAAAATATGTATCCTCGAAGTGTGTTTAATCACATTAGTCCCATCCTTGCAAAAATTTTTGATATTCAACGAATTGTGATTTTTAAAAAAAATGTAAATTCAAGTGTCTTAGATGGTTCTCTGGAATTTTTTGAGGAGTGGTGTGATACAGATATTCCTTCTCGTTATGATAATCATCAAGAGCTAAAAACGTTAAATCTTCAAGATATTTATAAAGACTTCGAACAAACATTAGCGAGAAGAAAACTTTTTATTATTGATAAGAAAAATAAAGTGATGAGATCAGATGGAGTAAAGCAGTTTTATAATGAGTCTGACATTAAGTCATTTATGGTTATCCCAATTTTTTCTAATGATGATTTTTGGGGTACAGTCGCTCTTCATGATATAAAAAAAGAGAGAGACTTCGAAGAGTCTGGTTTAAGTCTTACTGCAACAATGATTGGTTATCATTTAAGCTCTTATATTCAAAATTTCGAAATGAAACAAGTTCTTTCAAAAGTTAAAGAAAATGATCATGCTCAAAAAATGTTTTCTCTTGGGAAATTAGCTTCGAGTATTGCTCATGAAATTAATAATCCTATTTTTATCATAGGTGGGTTTGCCTCTCGTTTAGAAAATTTAGTACAAGATAATAAATTAAAGCTAGATGATGTCAAAATGTGCAGTATGCATATTCAACAAAATTGCCAAAAGGTTACAAATATTATTGAAGGTCTTAGACTGATGTCTCGAAGAGCTGATAGAGAAGAGCTTGAAGTTATAGATGTGAATATTATTATTAAAAGGCTATTAGACATAAGTAAAGAGGGACTTCAATTTGAAGGGATCAAGCTAGAAACCGAATTTTTTGCTGATGAATTACTTGTAGAATGCAAACCTGGAGAGTTATCCCAGGTCGTTTCCAATCTGATAAATAATGCTAGTGACTCCCTTTGTGAACTTGATCTTGAAGATAAAGTCATTTCTGTAAAAACATATTCACATAACAATAAGTCTATTATTGAATTTTCAGATAATGGACCTAGACCAAATGATGAAGTTCTAGACTCTATGATGGAGCCTTTTTTCTCAACCAAAAGCTCATCAAAAGGAACGGGACTAGGACTGTCGATTTGCAAGGAAATTATTGACCGTTATGATGGAAATATCTTTATTGACAGAGACGTTCAGAATGTTAAGTTTGTGATTGAATTACCATTAGTTGAATTTAGTGACTTTTAAAAAAGAAGAAAATAGTGAAAGAGCTCGTAAAGAAAATGATTGATGTCGGTTGTTTAAGCATTTCGCCTAAGAAGCCGTTTACATACACATCAGGACTTAGAGGTCCAATATATTGTGACTGTCGATTGATTCCAAGTCATGTTGATCTAAGAGACTTAGTTGCAACTAGTTTTTCTCATATCATCGATGATAAAAATCTCACTTATGATCATATCGCAGGTGTCGCAACAGCAGGCATACCTCATGCCGCATTTCTCGCGGCAAAGAGGTCGGATAGTTTCTGCTATTCAAGATCAAAGCCAAAGTCCCATGGAAAAGGAAAAATGGTTGAAGGCGATGTTAAAGAGGGACAAACCCTTCTTTTAGTGGAAGATCTTATTAACCAAGGTTCAAGTATTCAAGAAGTCGTGGAGAATCTAAGAGATCAAGGCTTCGTCATTAATAATTGTTTAAGTGTTGTGAATTATGAGACGCCTAAGTCAAAAGAAATATTAGACAAATTGAAAGTTGAGTGTTTTTCTCTAATAAATTTTGCAACTTTGACCGATAATGCTTATACGTTAGGTGTCATTGATGAAGAAGAAGTAGGTTTACTTAGAAAGTGGAACCAAGATCCGGAAAATTTCTAGATTCGTTTAATTATTTCTTATATTTAGACGCGCTTCGTGCAGACAAGTCAATGATTTAACGATAGAAAACTTACTAACATTTATCATATATAAAATCCGTAGAATTGGATTACAATAACAGGTGAAAATACCTTACTGGAGGTTTTAAATGTCTGATAATGCAAAACTAGATGTGCGTGGTGAATCGATTGAGTTACCTGTCATCACAGGATCAGAGGGTGAAGTAGCTCTTGATATCTCTAAACTAAGGGCTCAGTCAGGAATCATTACATTAGATAATGGTTTTGTTAATACAGGTTCTTGCTCTTCAGCAATTACTTTTCTAAATGGTGAAAAAGGGATTCTTAGATATAGAGGCTACCCAATTGAACAACTTGCTGAAAAATCAAGCTTTTCTGAAGTAGCTTACTTACTATACAATAAAGAATTACCAACAAAAGCTCAGTCAGATAAGTTCACTGAACAAATCGCAAAGTATGCTAGTCTTCCGGATGGTATTAATGGAATTTTAAATCAATTTCCAGCAACTGCTCATCCAATGGGAGTTGTTTCATCAACAGTAAGTGCTTTAAGTTGTTTCTATCCAGAGTTTTTAAACTCTGAAGCAACTGATGACATAAAGAATCAGGCATTACCTCAATTAATGGGTCAAATAAAAATAATCATGGCCAACTTCTATAGAAAGACTATTGGTAAAGACCCAATAGCTTCTAATCCAAGTCTTGGATACTCAAAAGACTTCTTACAAATGATGTTTGGCGGAGAAGTGGATAAAGAAGTTGCTGAGGCATTAGATATTTTACTAATCCTTCATGCGGATCATGAGCAGAACTGTTCAGCATCTACAGTGAGAGTTGTTGGCTCTAGTCATGCGAATGTTTTTGCTTCAATTTCAGCAGGTATTGATGCTTTATGGGGTCAGTTACATGGTGGAGCTAACCAAGCAGTTCTTGAGATGTTAGAAGCGATCAAAAAAGATGGTGGAGACTATAAGAAGTTCATTGATAAAGCAAAAGATAAGAACGATCCATTTAGATTAATGGGATTTGGACATAGAGTTTATAAGAACTTTGATCCAAGAGCGAAGATTATTAAAGTCGCTTGTGACACAGTTCTTGAAAAACTGAATATTCAAGATCCATTACTTGATATTGCAAAAGGTCTTGAAGAGGTTGCTCTTAAAGACGAGTACTTTGTTCAAAGAAATCTATATCCTAATGTAGACTTCTATTCTGGTATTATTTATAAGGCCCTTGGTATTCCAACTAATATGTTTACAGCAATGTTTGTATTAGGAAGATTACCTGGTTGGATGTCTCAATGGAAAGAATTAAGAGAAGATCCGGCAGCAAAAATTGCTCGACCAAGACAGATTTACGTAGGAGAGAATGAGAGAAACTACGTAGATATTAAAGATAGATAGTACAGAGCTTCTATAATATACTTTAAAGGCCCGAATGTTCGGGCCTTTATTTTTTATGATTGAATTAGAAAAACTTAAACATTCATTACTTTCAAATGTTTCTGAAGATGAAATATCTAAGCGTCTTAATGATATCTCTAATACCTTTAATATAGACCGAAAAAAAATAGAAAAAATGTATTCTGATGAAAAGAATATTTCAAGTTATGCTTATTTTTATCTACCTACAAATATGTATAAGATGAAATTCTTATTTGATTTTTTAACTGATGACATTCTTAGATATTTAAAGAATTCAACAATTATAGATATTGGAACCGGCCCTGGAACATATATCTTTTCTTTAATCGAATTGCTTGGGGCTTCAGGTAATCAATATATAGGTGTTGATACTAATAAGCATATGTTAAAGCAGGCCCANAAAATTCAAAATAACTTATANCCTAATTCTGANGTCNANTGGACTTCCAGTATTCCAAAANTTGATAATNANGANTGTACACTCATNTTTGGTAATTCTGCTAATGAAATGGGNCATNTGAAAACATTAAANTTAATTAATGAGACGGCTGCCAAATTAGTTATTTTCATTGAACCAGGTACAAAAGAAGTCTTTCATGAAATGAAGATAATTCGTGAAAAGCTTATCAGTAGTGGTTTTTCAATTGATTTTCCCTGCCCAAGCTCAAAGTCTTGTCCAATGAGTGAAGATAATTGGTGTCATCAAATGATAAAGCTAAGCCTTCCTTATGATCTTGAAAGGCTAGGGCAAAAAATTAAAAAAGATCGAACAAAAATGCCGGCCATTATACATGTCTATCGTAAAAGAGATGAATCTGATTGCGTAGATAATGAGGCCCGAGTGATAAGGCTTGAAAAAAAGGCTAAACATGCTCTTTTGTGGAATATTTGTGAAGGGTCTGATGAGAGTAATGTTTTTCATCGTATAGAGGTACCAAAAAAAGGTCTTTCAAAGAAGAAGATGAAAGAGCTTGAGGCCATGTCTACTGGCTTTAGTATTAATTTTGAGGTAGAAAAAGTAATTAGTGAAAATCTAAAAAGAGTGAAACTGCTTAAGGTTAACGGTCATGAGTTTAACAATTAGTCCAAGTGAAATAAATGATGAATATGATTATATTATCATAGGCTCTGGCTTTGGCGGCTCTGTTTCCGCCCTTAGGCTTACCGAAAAGGGCTATAAGGTTCTTGTCATTGAAAAAGGCCGCGAATTTAAAGCAAAAGACTACCCAAAAACAAATTGGGATTTAAAAAGATGGATGTGGCTACCTAGTCTTAAATTCTTTGGAATTCAAAAACTTACTTTTTTTAGACATGTTTCTGTCTTAAGTGGAGTCGGTGTTGGTGGAGGTTCGCTCGTTTATGCCAATACCCTACCAAAACCAAAGAGAGATTTCTTTAACCATGGGCCATGGAAAGATTTAGATTCTTGGGAAGAGAAACTTAATCCTTATTATGATCTTGCATGGAAGATGCTTGGTGCTCGAGATAACCCACTTCTTGGTGATAATGACCTTACATTAAAAAAGGTTGCAAAAGAGATGGGTGTAGAGAAGTCTTTTAAACCCACTAAAGTAGCTGTTTATTTTGGAGAAGAGGGAAAAACACATAAAGATCCATATTTTAATGGTGAAGGCCCTTCAAGAACAGGTTGTAATTTTTGTGGTGCTTGTATGACAGGGTGTAGGCATAATGCAAAGAATACTCTTGATAAGAACTATCTCTATCTTGCAAGAGCAAAGGGTGCTCATATTATAAGTGAAAGTGAAGTCTCAGACATAATTCCTAAGGGTGTCAAAGGCGAGAATGGCTATACTGTAAAGTTTAAAGACTCAACTAAGTATTTTTCTAATAATAAGAGTGTTGATTCAAAAGGAATTATTTTGGCAGGTGGTGTTCTTGGAACAATGCCTCTTTTATTAAAACTTAAAGAGACGCACCTTCCAAGTTTAAGTCCTAGACTTGGAGAAACAGTCAGAACAAATAATGAATCACTAATTTTAAATGTAACAGATAGAAAAGACCTCGATATGTCTCGTGGGGTTGCTATTGGTTCAATCGTTGAAATAGATGAACATAGTCATATGGAAGTTTGCCGTTATGGTGAGGGAAGTGGATTTTGGAAGATAATTCTTTTTCCATTTGTCTTTGAAAAAAACTTTTTTAAGCGAATGGCAAAACTTTTTAAAAAGGTTCTTTTTTCACCAAGTTCGTGGCTTAGGTCTTTTACTGTTGATGACTTTGCAAAGAGATCATCAATTATTTTATTTATGCAGCATCTTGATAGTACTCTTAAGTTTAAAAGAAATTTCAGAGGAATTGGAACTACCATGAGCAGTGGTCCAACGCCTTCAGCTTTTATTGATCAAGCAGCGAAGGCAGCAAGTTCATTTACAAAAGTCATAAATTCAAAACCTGTGGTTCTCTCTCTCGAAACAATTACGGGAATTCCTTCAACTGCCCATATTCTTGGTGGTGCATGCATGGGAAAAGATCCCGGAAGTGGAGTCATTGATAAAGATAATAAGGTCTTTGGCTATGAGAATATGTATGTCTTTGATGGGTCTATGATTTCAGCTAATCCAGGTGTGAATCCATCATTATCAATCACTGCTATTTCTGAGTATGGAATGTCTAAAATCCCACAAAAGAATTGTTAATCATATAGGTCCTTTATGAATAAAATTTTCTTCTTCACAATTCTTTTTTTTATAAGTCTTAATTCATTTTCTTTTAATGAAAAGAACTTTCCTGCCATAAAGTTTTCAAACTTTCTAGCCTCTGAAAAACTTAAAGACTGTAAGGACGTAAAAAGTGATCGTAATATATCTATCGATGCTCGTATGCCTGGATTCTCGGCCCATCTTGTATATACAGGAAAAGTCAGATCAATTTCTAAAAAGCGTTTACAGTTATTAAAGCATTTCTCTACTATGATTAATCGAAAAATGCATGAGGATTACAAAAGAGAAATACAAGTCTCCGAGTCTGGCATGAATTATTGGTTGCCTATTCAAGAGGTGACATTCGATAGTTTTAAGAAAGTCGCGAAGGCAAGTGATGAGATTGAAGTATTTAATAGGAAATTAGGTTGTATTTTTGAAGAGAATCAACCAAGTATAATATCAATCATTATCTCTGTACGTACAAAATAATTATAATTTCTTAAAGACCACACACTTACTTAAAAATCGAGTTGAGCTATTAATAATAGTAACTCCTGATTCTCTTAGTATATCTTCTAGTGGGTTTTTGACGTAGTTTGTATAAAAAGGCTCATGATATCTTTTTGGAAATTCTAAAAGAATATCTTCATAATGAGGAACATCATGAATTTGTGCACTATCAAGAATTGCTCCATATCCTCCAGGTTTTAATTTTCTAATCATCTCTTCTATTGCTAGCTTTCTTTGCTTAGAAGGGAGTTCATGATGTAGAAAGACGCTGTAAACGACATCAAACTGAGCATCGTCTATATTATCCATATTTGTTGCATCACTATGTAGATAGCTAATATTATTTAACTTGTTATACTCATTGGCGTATTCAAGATATTCGTGACTTAAATCAGTCGCAGTGATGTGTGACTTTTTAAATGCTTTTGCCATCATCAAGCTAGATATTCCTGTTCCACATGCTTGTTCTAAGATTTTACTATTTTGATCAATAAATGGAGTTAACTCTTTAATGAGAAGTCTTCTCATCACATTAGCAGAGCCTGTAAAAAGAATCTCTACTTGTTGATCATAGAGGTCAGCTGATTCTTTCGATGTATAACCATCTGTTTGAAAATGAAATGTTCTAGAAAAGTAATCAGGGTAGTTTGAATCAACTTTTGTTTCTTTTTTCTTTTTCCTTTTTAAAACTTTTGGATAATCAAATAAGATATTTTTAAATCCAGATAATTGTTTTTTTATTTCAATAGGTTTTCTAAGTTCTAAAGGATAGAGGCCTTCATGAAGATCTTTTGAGTCTTCGTAAAAAGCCTTATTGAGATCTTTTAAAAGTTTAGGAGCATATTTCTTAAAGTGCTGAGGATTTCTAAGAGGTTCACCTGTAACACTTGAAATCGTATTTAGAACCCTAAACTGTAACATGTAGGGGATTGAGTCTGCCCAAAGCTTTGCTGTATTCGCTGCATTTAATAATTTTTCCATAATATATTAATATCATCTAAATTAAATCTCTGGATTTGTGTCTAACTTTGATCGAAGATATAATTGATAGACAGTTTTTAAACTTAAATGGATAAGTCTAAGTGGAGTTTTTATGAAATTTATAAGTACAATCTTTATATTTTTATTTCTTCTTTCATGTTCGACAACTTATAAGAATAAAAACCCAAGTGGTGAGAAACTTCCAAGTTTTAGTGGAGAGTCCTTAAGTGGGCAAAAGTTTGTATTTCCAAAAGACCTTGGTAAGAATATGACACTTATGCTCTTTGGTTATAAGCAAGAGACACAATTTGATATAGATCGCTGGCTTATTGGTCTAGATATGAAGAATGTTGATATTACTGTTATCGAAGTTCCAACAATTCAAGGCTTCATCCCAAGGCTTTTAAAAGATAAGATAGACTCCGGGATGAGAAGGGGAATTCCTAGCGAATTATGGAGTAGTGTGATTACTGTTTATAATGACGGAGAAACTATTCAAAAATTTACTGGTAATGAAAATCCTAACAATGCACGAGTGTTACTTATTAAAGAAGCTAAAGTTAAATTCTTCTATGACCGTGGCTTTTCTGTTTCGACACTGAATGAGCTTATTTCAGAGATTAATCCTAAGTAATATCAGGCACTTATAGTTTAATCGCTTCTTGTTGATAAGATTATTAAGAATTTACTTCTTAACATCTGAAAGTGTTTATTATAAACATGGCAAATGAAAATAATTGTAATACTTCTTCTCACTTCTTATTGTTTTGCTAAACCTTTTAAAGTTGCACTTGGCTCATGTAATGAGCAGAGAAAGGTGCAAAAAATTTGGAAATATGTTGATAAACAGAAGCCTGATTTATGGATTTGGCTTGGTGATATCATTTACGGCGATCATTTCTTACCTTCAGAGCGAGTAGAAGCTTATAATTTTATTAAGAACCAGCCTTATTATCAAAAGCTAATCAGTTACAGTGATGTCCTTGGGATATGGGATGATCATGACTATGGATATGATAGGGCCGATGGTGATTACAAGTATAAAGAAGAGTCAAAGAAAGCACTTTTTGACTTTCTTGGATATGATGACCCGTTACTTCTATCGCGTGAAGGAATCTATCATCAAAAATACTATGAGACAGATGCAGGTCCTGTTCAATTTATCATGCTTGATGGAAGAAGCTTTCATTATAAGTGGAAAAGACAAATGCTCGGTAAGGTACAGTGGGAGTGGCTTGAAAATACAATAAAAGAATCACGCTCAGATATCATTTTTATTTCTTCAGGGATTAACGTGTTATCAACATTTCACCTTACATTACTCGGAAATGAAGGTTGGGGTGGATACCGAAGAGAGAAGTGGAGACTTTATAAACTTCTTAGAAAGTATCCTAATAAGCAATTTGTCTTTTTAAGTGGAGATAGACATTTTTCTCAAGTTTCAAAGAAGCGACTCTCTAAAGGGAACTACGCCTATGAGTTTATGATTTCTGGCATGACTCATAACTTTCCTTTTGGATTACCAAACTTTAGAAAAGAAGCTAAGGCCATAACAGATAAGAACTTCGCAACAATGACAATCGATGCAAAAGAGATAAAATTGGAAATCTGGCATGCAAGAGAAGATAAGAAGCTTCAAGAGTATAGTATTGATATTAGTCGTTTTTCTAAAAAGTAATAATTCAAAAATCAGATAAAAAAAGGCCCAAGAAAATCTTGGGCCTTTTTGTTTTTTATAACTTTAAAAAAATTATTTCTTTTTAAGTTTAGCAGCGAAACCACCACCAAATTTCTTTTGGAATTTCTCAATTCTACCTTCAGTATCAACGATTTTAGTGTTTCCTGTGTAGAATGGGTGTGAAGCAGAAGAGATATCAAGTTTTACCATTGGATACTCTTTTCCTTCATAAGTTTCTGTTAAATCTGTTTTAATTGTTGATTTCGTAAGGATCTTGTGATCGCTTGATACATCAATAAATAGAACTTCTCTGTACTCTGGGTGGATACCTTTTCTCATATTAAACCTCTTTATCGCATTGCTTGATACAATGTCTTCATTTAAAAATTTAGTGGGTTAATTTCTCTAATTTTCCTATAGTTGTCAAGTCTATCGTGAAATTCTTAATGGGCCTCACAGCTTCCACAGCCACTTGAGCTTGCTTTTTCCATGAAATTCCAATGGGAGTAACGTTCATTCATAAAATTGATGGCTTCGCTGAGAGATAAAAACTCCGCTTGAAAAAGCTCATGATTTTCTTCATCAAGTACAGTTGGGCAATACATCAACTCTACGTCACCAGTTTTTGAATTATTACCAACAAGAGAAATAAGTGCTTTTTGCTTCTCTGTTGCGTAGTATGCATAATTCCAATTACTTAAATCAAACTTCTTTGATTGCACGAAAAATCCTTTTGGCCATAAGTCTTAATTTTTTAACAGTTTTAACTTGCCATGGCAAACCTAATCTAGTAAATTCCCTATCTGATTATATATTTGAATTGAATTTGGAGGATATTGTGGCAAAGGGACCAAGAGTAGTTATCACATTAGAGTGTACAGAAGCTAGAAAAATTGGAAAAACTCCTTCTCGTTATACAACAACTAAGAACAAGAAAACTCACCCAGAGAGAATTGAACTTAAGAAGTATAACCCGTTTTTAAGAAAGCACACTGTTCATAAAGAAATTAAGTAATTTTAATTGATAATTTGTTTTTGATATTGCCCGATTTAATAATCGGGCTTTTTTGTTTGTAAGTCACTGAAAATCCATTATTTGTTCTCTTCTATCTAGGCTTTTTTACTTAATATTAACTCCCAAAACACCGATAATACCTTTAATATAGTGATTAAGGGGAATTCTTCTTGGCGTTAAAAGTATTATTAGTAGATCCTGATGAAGAGTGGTTAGCATCCGCATCAGAGTTCTTTAAAAATGCACTTTATCAAACTAAGGCCGTTTCAAATGGAAAGGACGCCCAGCTTGCGCTCTATAACGACAAGTTCTTCGCAGTTATTCTTAACTACTCTGTTAAAAATCATAATGGTCTTCAAGTTTTAAAATTTATTCGAACAAACCATCCAAGCCAAAAAGTCATTCTTGTTTTTAATGATGAAGAAACAATGGGTGGGCAAGAGAAAGAAGAAAAGTATAAAAAATTAGGGGCAACCGAAATTGCAGTGAAGCCTTTTGAAATCTCGCATCTTGCAGACCTTCTAGAAGGACATCAGTCCTTAGGTGATTTGATGAGTACTCTTCCAAAAAAAGAAGGAGTATCTGATGAGGTTGAGGTTCAAGAGTCTGATAATGAATTTACTGGTGTGAAAATAGATGAATTTTTCTCATCTGCAGCTGTTCTTTTTGATGTCTATGTAAAATTATCCAGTGGAAAGTATATTAAGATTTTACATGCCGGAGATACTTTTTCTCAAGAAAGAATAGATAAGTACAAAAATGATAAGGGAGTAGAGTTCTTATACTTCCATACGAAAGATCGAAGAAAGTATGTTCAATACAATAATTTTATCGCTAAGAAATTAATCTCTAATAAGAATATCACTGGGATGACAAAAATTGTTCAGTTAAAGAATGTTGCTGATAAGTATCTTGAAGAAGTTTATACGGAGGGAATGAAGCCACAGGTGATTGAGCAAGGAAAAGAAATCGTTAATAACGTTTTTAATTTTGTTGAAAAACAAAATGATCTTCATCAAGTCCTTAAAGACTTTCAAGCATTTGATGCTGAGGCATATGAGCATAGCTTTATGGTTAGTGTCTTTGCAACTTCAATTATTAAGCAATTTGAT